>NZ_JBITWA010000003.1:0-302567 GCF_044543425.1 Bacillus sp. NPDC077411
AACCTTGCACAATGTTTGAGTTTAGGAAAAAAGCTGCATGATAATGGATTTGGTATGTTTCGAACGATGTTACAGTACAAATCTAAGAAAAAAGGCAAATATTACATCGTTGCGAATAAGTATTTTGCATCAAGTAAATTATGCAGTGAGTGTAATCATAAAAAAGATAAGTTAAAAATATCTGAAAGAATCTATACGTGCGATAATTGTGGCACGAAAATCGATAGAGATTACAATGCGGGTCGTAATCTAAAATATTATGGCATTCGTATTCTGCACGAACAAAATCTAATCGCGTAGTTTGTATCGATTTTATTAGCGGTAGGGACGCCGCGAATTCAAGGCTTTGGACATGAGCCGCTAGGCTTGTGGATGAATTAGCAATAAAAGAGAAAGTCTTTTGACTTTTGAAGCCCCCACTTCAAACAGACCGTAAGGTCGTTAAGTGGTGGGTAGTTCACTCAGTATGAATATGTTACTAGTGGAAAGTAAGAAGATGATTTCACATCAGGGAGAAATTCAATCCTTCTGGTGTATTTGTATACATGTGAAGTTTACATAGTGTCACATTATATAGTAAACACACAGACTAATTTTTAATGGAACAATCAGCTACAAAATGAAGCCGGCTCCTGTATAGAGCTGGCTTATCATTTACATATTTTACTTTTTTTCTTCTTTGTAGTTCAACGCAATCTCTACTATCTCTTCGGGTGTTAAATCTCTAAAATCCCCAAAAATTATATCACTTGGAGTTGGGTGAGGGTGAGGCACACCGCTATCGTTAAATTGGTTTACATATTCATTAAGTTCTTCTTCGGGTAATTTAGGGTTACAAATCTTTGTTACAAGTTCAATAAGTTCTTCTTTCGTCATTTTGAGTGTCATACTAACCATTCTTTCATAATCATTAACCTTACTCCTCTTTTTTGAGAAAAATTCATTGGAAAATCGTTGGTGCGCCATCCCTTCCCAAGACATTTGTAATTCGAACGTGACTTGTAAAAGTTCTCGAATTATTCTTTCCATAGTTTCTCTATTTCGTAATATAGAATCTGCAGCTTCTTCTAGTTTATCTGGATCAACATGTACTTGCCCCAATTGATTTATACCCCCTCTCTGTTATGTGTATAAAATTACTAATACAAATATAGAAAATTTATAGAGGATAACTTCCAATAAATACAAATTAATGAAAGGATAACCTATTAAATAAGAGGTTTCCGAAAAAGTTTCAATCTTTAGTAAATAACAGAAATTTTATCAATATAGGGGTACTTCAAAATATTAGCTTGATGAGCATGGGGTCACCATATTAAAAAAAGAAAATTATACGTTTAGAAACAATTTAACCGATTCCCTGTACGTTAAGGAATTAGTTATATATTTTACTCCTTTTAAAGAATTTTTATCTTGTAATTAAGGTTTCTATAGAAGACATATGAAGTGTTCAGCCAATTGCAATTACAAAACAAATTCCTTTATTCATTTATAATTCCAATAATCATATTTCTCAACTTATTTTATAAGATTTAAACCCCTTAATTTTTTCCATAAAATGTCATCAAAGTTATGCTGTTGAATACTTTTTAAAGGGGGGGAGGTGATTTTCATGAATCTATAGAGGAAACCATTCCAACATGATAACAACTTCTAAAAGGAGGAAGGTTAATGCAAAGAATTTTTAAATTCCTGTTCACGTCTGTTTTTTCTTTGATTTGTGTTTTGTACTTTCAAACGAACGCTTTTGCTGCACCAGCATACGATGGAGTTGTCAAAATGGAGCAACCGTCAGGCGAATCGTTTCAAGCCACGGTGCATGGAGATGAATGGTTCCATTGGGCAAGCACAAAGGATGGCGACGTACTTTTACAAGATGAGAAGGGGTATTGGAATTACGCTGAACTTACATCAGACGAACTGAAATCGACGGGGAAGAAATATAAAATTGACAAGAAGCCTGCAAAAGCGGTAAATGAGAACAATTTGAACAAATGGATAAAGAAATACAACCCTCAAGCAAAGAAAAAACAGGAGCTCATGAAAGAATTTACGGGATCACCAGAAAATGTTGACGGAACTATCACTCCAGTTTTAGGAACCAAAAAATTACTTGTTTTGTCAATTGGGTTTACAGATGTTGATATCGCATATAACGACAACGATTGGAGTAACAAATTCTTTTCTGCAAATCAAAAGTCAGTAAAGAATTACTATAATGAAGTCAGTAATGGAAAATTACAGATCACTCCGGCATCTGAAACATATGGTACGCAAAATGATGGGGTGGTTAAAGTGAAATTAGATTACGCTCATCCGGATACATCGGGAAAAGACATTAGAACGGTTATAACAGATGCACTGGCTAAAGCTGATCCTACGGTGAATTTTGCTAGTTTTGATACTAATAATGATCAAGTCATCGACTCTAAAGATGGCTTCTACATTGTAACTGTTCTTGCTGGCAATGAAGAGGCTAGTGGTGGTTCAGCGCCAAATATTTGGGCACATCAGTGGTATGCTCCTAACACAAATCACGATGGTGTTACAGTATCAGGCATGTATACCGCGCAGGGTGAAAAACAATATGGTCATATGGCAACGATTGGTATCCCTGCTCATGAATTGGGTCATTCCTTTGGCCTTCCAGATTTATATGGCACTAATAATCATGTGGATAAGCTAAGTATAATGGGTAATGGAGCTTGGAATAGTCTTCCAGGAGAAGATTATGGAGCTACACCCGATCATATGGATGCTTGGTCAAAAGTAAAATTAGGATTTGTAACACCAACTGTAGTAAATACCGCCAACAATTTTACTCTAAATGCGATCCCAAATAACTATAATGTTTTAAAGATTCCTTTAAAGGATAATACGTATTTTTTAGTTGAGAATCGCGAAAAAGTTGGGTATGATGCAAGCTTGCCAACAAATTCTGGTGGCATCGCGGTTTGGCATATTGATGAATCCATGAGTAATAATTCTAATGACCCTCATCCTTTTATTGATATAGAGCAATCCGTCAGTGAATACCAAGACCCATTCTATTACACGAATCAAAATCATGCTGCTTCCTTTGGTCCAGACACCAATCCGAACAGTAATACCTACACTGGAGAAAAATCGGGAGTAACGATTACGACGACAAGCACAAGTAATTCTGCCATGAATGTAGCAGTCACAACAAAAGAAGCTAATTGGATTCCACAAACAAATTGGACACTAAAATATGTAGACAGCTATAATTCGTACAATTTGGGTACGTATGCCTTTGATGGAAACAAAAACACGTTTTGGCATACGAACTGGAGCCCCGTAGCTCCAATGCCGCACGAGATTCAAATTGATTTAGGTGCAACCTATAGCCTCTCCAAATTCAACTACCTGCCAAGACAAGACGGCCAAGTGAACGGAACGATTAAGGGCTATGAGTTCTACGTCAGTAGTGATGGAGTGAATTGGGGAACAGCTGTAGCCGCAGGTACCTTTACAAATGATACCACTTTGAAAGAAGTCAGCTTTGCAACCAAGACAGGTCGCTATATTAAATTGCGTGCCTTAAGCGAGATAAACAATAATCCATGGACAAGTGCGGCTGAAATCAATGTATTTGGAACGGCGCAATAATGTATTTGTAAAGGTAGCTATTGAAATCATTGATAAGCTATCACAAAAGTACCCACAAAATGCCTACAAAATATTGAAACGATATTCTTTATTTTGAGTTTGTGATTTTAAAGAATTTTGATAAATATAGGTTTCATAGTTATTTTGATTTTATGGTGTGAAGCTTGTTCCGTACGCAAGTTCACCAATGGGAACTCGATCAATATATGACTCTTTATTAAGAGTGAGAGGCCTTGATACTACTGGTATCGGGGCTTTTTTCTTTTTGTGGATAAAACATTTTTCAATGAGTTAGAACACATTCATCCACAAAAATGAAAAGATAAACATCACCCCAAAACGTTATTCATGTATGCTTCAAATTCAGCGATAGATCTTTTATCAATTTTATCGCTAATATGGGAATAGACATTTGGGGTAAATACATTATCGATATGCTGACTGGATTTACATTGCAGGTGAAGGCGTTGAAGGTTGGATGTATTTTGATGAGGAATATGTACATTGGCTTAGATAATAAAATAGTCAGCTCTAATTAAAGTGCACCTCCAATTGTTAGACTGTGTCTAGCAATTGGGATGCACTTCAGTGTACGGTGACCCCATTTAGCTACTTTTGCTTTACTTGTATGTCTAACGTCCCATCTTGACGAATAGATTTAATAACGATATCTATTGTACCTTTACCTTTACCTTCAAAATAACCAAAGATAACCACTTCTTGCATTTTTTTATTATTATCTTGATAATTTAAAGTTAAACTATTTTCTCCTACGTCTTTTAAATCGATTTTAGTTTTATATTGTTTATTAGAATCAATAGTAGGTATTGTAATTTGTTTAGTTTTACGACCATCAATAATTATAAGATTTTTAATATCTTGATCTGTTTTGTTAGTAATTGTAATACCAAAACCATGATAAAAAAATACAATATACAATATTCCTATAGTTGAGATACTTAATATTGCTAAAATTGTATAAAACCATTTGTTTTTTTTCATTATTTAAACTCTTTTCTTGTTTATAATTTTTTTGTTTAAAAGATAAAATAGAATTTAATACCAAGTAGGTCTTAAGTCTCCATTCCCATCAAATACTCTAAACTAACCCCATCTTGCTAATTCTCTTAATTTATCATGTCCTTGACCAGCATGCGCTCTTCCGACAGCATTATTGTGTAAATCCATCGCTTTATCCCGCATTAACGGGCAGTAAGACCCCCACCTCAAGATTCAGAGAGAAACAAAGAAGATAGGTGGGGGATAAAGAAAACCCCCACTGACGGAAGTTTCACTTTATCATTTCCACTACTAGTTGATTCATGGGCAGTAGCAAATTCAGCAGCTAAACCTTGTCCAATTCGATGCGCCATGTGTTCGTTCCAGTGAGCATGTCTAAAAGCATCTTGTTTTGCCTCAAACTGTATTTGTTGTTCACTTAAAGACGGTTCATTAGTTTCAGCATAAACATTATTAGTAACTGCTCCTAATGATAAAAACATAGATATTGCTTCTACTGTTATTCCTACTTTTTTTACATATGTATCCCGCTTGATATTTTATAACTTGAAAAAATTTTATATTCTGAATATATTTTTTTCAAGTAAAATTTTCCTTTTTTTAAAAAAAGTATTTTTTAACATCTTCGAAAACATTCCTTTTCTACAGATGGAAGAAATAAAGAACGGTCGCTTATTTAGTTGTCACCCTATTGGGCGGGCTTTCCGTCAGTGGGGGATGAAGAAAACCCCCACTGACGGAAGTTTCACTTTACTAAGCTAATAAAACAAAGTGCCTTCTAAAGTGAAAAAATACGCTATTCTTTCTATAGAATCATAGGAAAGGATAGTGTTTTTTTAACACTTGGAGGTAGTTGATATTTTTAAGTTCATGGGCATGTGATGTGATTCTAAGTAATTTAAACTATATTTGAGTAAAACTTATTAATTATTAGGAGCTTGTCCATTTCACTTTCTTCCTTTTTTCATAGTTTATATAGAGTTTGATAGAAAGGGGGAAGTGAAATGGTAGTAACTTGTATTGCACAAGTCACTGATCAATTTTTCCTAGTTACCGAAGTTGATGGAGTTGAAATTAGAATTCATATTTCAGCTCAATTGGCAGCAATTTTGAAGGCATTAGGTGTACCATCATGCGAATAGTAAGTGATAAGTGACATTTCTTCATATTGAATGAAATGTAATAAAGAAAGCCGCTCATTTTTAGGTGGGCGGCTTGTTCTTTAACTCTATTAAAGTGTTACGCTTGTGGTGTAGGAAGATCAGCATGACTATAAGAAGGTGCGGGCGTATCGCCTTCAGCATTAGCTAGCATTGGCGGTCTCCCATGATCATAAGCTGGAGACCAAGTTGTATAAGCTAAATCAGGTTTTTTGGGCGCAGGTGGTCTACCGTGGTCAGCTTGTTGTGAATATGAAACTGAAACTGAAACATTACCTATAGTTAGAACTGCAGCAAAACCAACAAAACCAATTAATAATTTTTTCATTTTAATGCACTCCTTTGTGTAAGCGTCTGCTTTGCTTCATAGGCAATATTAAAATATTTACTAGCCTTTTCAGAATTACCTTCTTTATAGAAATGTCTTGCAAGATGTCCTGCGTACTCTTCAATAAAACCGTAAAGTTGTTGTGTTTCAAAGTAATTAATGCCTGCTACAATAGAAGATTCTAGGTTTTGCTTATATTCTACGTCATATAAAGCTTGTACTATGCGGAAATGATGTATATATTCTGTATCAGCCAACTGCATACCTTCTTTTAAAAGAGTATTAGCTTTTTCAATCTGTTTTAGCTTATAGTATTCCTGTGCTAACAAGAATAATGTCTTATGATATGGTTTTTCATTGTTATAAACATCTGTTAGATAACGTATAGCGGTTTCCGATATATTTTGTTTTGCATATAGAAAACCTAAATTGTAACGAATTAACATAACTAAATTTTCATGATTTTGCTTTTGAGCAGATTCTAAGCTTTTTACAAAATATTCTTCAGAAGGTAAGTATTCTAAAAATAGACAGTATGTAATACTAGACGATAACAATAATGAAAAAATAAAGTTTAATGATATAGAAAAATTGAAGAGTTATATGTACAGCTGCTGGATGGGAATGATCAGCGGTGTAATCATTGTGAAAGAAGCATAGGAGGAAGTGAAAGCTCTATAAAGAAAATCAGCTGTATCCAATGGGGATAGCTGATTTTAAAAATATTTAGAAAATCCAGTTGACACCCCCTGCTACTTGGTGTTACGATGTACCTGTAATAAGCAATACTGAATAGCGTGTTTTCCCAAAAGCTATTCAGTAAAAATTTCCCTCAGTACTCTGTTATACTGAATATAAGTCAGACAAAATAGAGGAGGTAGAGGAGGATCTGAACATGGAAAATTTAACTGAAATGTTGAAGGGTTCGCTGGAAGGTTGCGTGCTGGAAATCATCAGCCGTCATGAAACCTATGGCTACGAGATTACCCGCCGCCTGAACGAGCTTGGGTTTACCGAAGTCGTGGAAGGGACGGTCTATACCATCCTCGTGCGATTAGAAAAGAAAAAACTTGTGAACATGGAAAAGAAACCGTCAGATATGGGACCGCCCCGTAAGTTTTACTCACTTAATGAGGCTGGCCGCCAGGAGCTTGAATTGTTTTGGAAAAAATGGGATTTTGTATCATCAAAAATCAACGTCTTAAAGTCAATCTAGCTTCATAAGATATTCCGTCCGATATTTTTGGAGTGTCTTGCTCAGCTTTATAAAAAAGGAGGAAAAATAACATGATGGAAATGTTCAAAAAAATAATTGGTGATAAAAAAGAATACAAGATGATGATGGCACGGGTTGAAGCCCTGCCAGAGGACTACCAGTTTGTATTTAAGAAAATTCAAAACTACATGTGGAATTTCTCAGCGGGCAACGGGATGGATATGCTACACATACAGTATGAATTAATCGAGTTGTTCGAAACCGGTGCGGCGGAAGGTAGACAAGTGCTGGAAATCACTGGAGACGACGTAGCGTCCTTTGCCGACGAACTAGTGGCAAACGCTAAAACCTATGTCGCCAAGTATCGTGAAGATTTGAATCAGAGTATCATGAAGCGATTGGGGAAAAAATAAATTCAATAGATAATACCGACTGATTAGCTGGTTACAAATGTGAATTGCAACCTTCGCTATTCAGTTATATTTTTAACTCGGTACTAAGTTATACAGATTATCAGTCAGACTAAATAGAAGAGTATAGGCAATCTAGCTCCGCAAGGTGCTTTTTATAAGGAGGAAAAAAGTATGAGCAATGCAGCGATTTCTGTAAAAGGGTTAAAAAAATCCTTTAAAGACAAGGAAGTCTTAAAGGGGGTGGATTTTGAGGTGCGGCGTGGCGAAATTTTTGCACTGCTGGGCTCAAATGGAGCGGGTAAGACAACGACGGTCAACATCCTCTCGACGCTGATGAAGCCCGATGGCGGCGAAGTAGGTATCTGCGGCTTTGACGTCCAACGTCAACCGGATCATGTTCGCCAGAGCATCAGTCTGACAGGGCAGTTCGCAGCTTTAGACGGCATGCTCACCGGACGGGAAAACCTGATGATGATCGCTAAGTTGCGTGGAGTTTCCAATCCCACGCAAATCGTCGACAATCTGCTTGCAAGATTCAGCCTGACCGATGCGGCCAACCGCCGGGCAGACAAATATTCCGGCGGGATGAAGCGCCGGCTTGACATCGCCATGAGCCTGATCGGGACGCCAGCAGTCATTTTTCTCGACGAGCCAACGACAGGGCTTGACCCCGAAGCGCGGATTGAAGTCTGGGATACCGTCAAGGAACTTGCCGGCGGTGGCACAACCATCTTGCTGACAACCCAGTACCTGGAGGAAGCCGAACAATTGGCGGACCGTATCGCCATCCTACATGGCGGAAAAATCATCACGACCGGTACCCTTACCGAACTCAAAGAGATGTTCCCGCCAGCGAAAGTGGAGTACATCGAGAAGCAACCGACATTGGAGGGAATTTTCCTCGCGATTATCGGCAAAAAGGAGGAGATGTAAATGAAAAGTAAAACAGGGGTATTACTAGGGCGTTTAATGCGCAACATCATGCGTAGCCCGGATACGATTATCACGGTGGCGATTACGCCGATTATGATGCTGCTGCTGTTTGTCTACGTATTTGGCGGCGCCATAGAGACAGGTACGGACAACTATGTAAATTATTTATTGCCGGGAATCTTACTGATGGCTATCGCATCCGGCGTCGCTTACACTTCCGTGCGGCTGTTTACGGATGTAAAGAGCGGGCTAATGGCGCGTTTCATTACCATGCCCATCAAGCGCTCGTCGGTATTGTGGGCTCACGTATTGACCTCGCTTGTTTCCAATGCGCTTACTATCGTGGTGGTTATCCTCGTTGCGCTCTTGATGGGCTTCCGTTCCAGCGCTGATATCCTGGATTGGCTCGCGGTAGCTGGGATACTCGGGGTGTTTACACTGGCGCTGACATGGCTGGCTATCATTCCCGGATTGACAGCGGGATCTATGGAAGGGGCGACAGCCTACTCGTACCCGCTGATTTTCCTGCCGTTTATCAGTTCGGCCTTTGTCCCGACCGAAACCATGCCTAAAATTGTCCGTGCATTCGCTGAGAACCAGCCCGTGACTTCAATCGTGAATGCTATTCGTGCCCTCTTGTATGAAGGGTCTGTTGGCAACGATATCTGGATCGCGCTTGCTTGGTGCATCGGCATCATGGTCATCGCTTACTTCTTCGCCAGTAAAGCATTTAAACGCCAGTTAGGATAAGTACACTATCGGTTCGGTTACGTTATGTTAATTATTGATGTATGGGGTATACAAAAAGAAAATTCATGTCCTTCTTTAACAGTCGAATTGCGCTCTGGAGTTTGAATATTGCAAAAATAATGTATTTGAACCTCTTCTTCTTTCCGAGGTTCAAATACATAAAAAGGCTATTAATAATAGACAAGCGTAGATTTATTTGTCAACACTCATCAATATATATTGTTAATGTAACCACATTTAATGTTCAGAGCGATTTGCTTTGTTACATGTGTAGGAGACTGTAATAAAAATTTCATTTTGTAGTGAAGTGAGGGGGAAGTACTGGACAAATAAATGAAGACACTCGAATTGAGTGCCTTTTCTTAGCCTTAGCAGCCAAATCCACCTCCAAAACAACTACAACCGATTATGATTAATAAGATAAATAACACAATCAGTAAGGCGAATCCGCCGCCGAAGCCACCACAACCAGCAAAACCCATGATCTATTCCTCCTTTTAGTGAGGAAAAAAACTATGTGGGCTGTCGTTATAGGTATTCCAGCGGATTTACATTACATTATGTGACGTGGATCTAAAGAGTGCATGTATGTAAAGAAATTTAATTTAGCAGTTCTAATTATAATTTGAAGAAGATGCATTGAAAAGAGCAGCCAGCAAAAGCTAACTGCTCGTCCTCGAGGGGGAGGAAAGTAAAACTACAAATGGAGTACAGCTATGAGTGGCCTGTTTGTAATATGTGCAGATTTTGAAAAGTTATGCATAAGGGGAGTTAAAAAAATAAAAAAGGCTATTGGGATTTTCAAACGACACGTTTCGGCATCTTGTTTTCTCCTCTCTTAATCAAGTTTATAGATTACACTGATTAATTATATCGTCTATTTTAAAGAGCAACGCTGATGCGTTGTTAGGTTATATAACTGTTATGATAGTAGTATGGATATTTTAACGAAAGGTCAACTGATACATGGTTGTCCTTTTTTATAGGTATTTCTTTTTTGACTTATACAGTTACTCATAATTTTCGTATTGTGTAACGCAAAAAAGAAATGCTTATAAATTCACTTGTATAAATGGGTGTGACGTTTAGGGCAGTTACACAAAATATAAGATATGGGTAAGTGAAGCAACGGTATAAAAAAGAAGCTTAGTTTGTCAAATGGACGTACCGCTCTATTATTATCAAGTTAAGGAATTAATTGTTTCCGAATAGTATCCGTTTTTATATGAATTATTATTGGATTTGAAAAATTAAAAAATCGCCTTATTAAAGGCGATTCATAGTTTATCTATGTTTCATTCGTTTGATAAATAAGTATCTTTTAAAGTTAAATACAATGTTCTACATTAACGTGTTTCTTTTTCTTTTCTTCTAAGACCGAATAAACCTAATAATCCTAATAAACCAAGCCATGCCCAATTATTATCATTATCACGATCATTATTCAAATCATTTGTTGTATTCACATTTCGAGTTCTAGTATCATCATTAACTCTATTCATGTTATTGTCATTAACTCGAGTTGTAATATCATTATTGTTAACTCTATCCCTATTATTACTATCGTATTCAGCGTGGACACTTGTACCAAAAAACATAATAGTTAGTAATAGAGCACTTAAAATAGATGAGAATTTTTTCTTCATAGTTGTCCCTCCTTTCATATTTAGTAATGTCTCCAGTTCCTTTAGATAATATTCTTTTAAAAATATATAAATCCATTTGAGTTGAAATTAGGATAAACATCTTTAATTTCTATTATTAAAAATACTGGTAATAATGGATTATGTTAATTGAAATATATGTGTTATTTATAAGAATAAATTTTTTGTAACAGTATATTCTATGAGAGATAATTACTGTATTTGGTAAAGTGTTCCTTATAAGTTATAGGAACTTATTTTCTTTAATCCAGAACATGATTGGGAAAATTTTTTCTATCACTTGATGTCGTATCGATTGACGTGCAGCGGAATATATCAACATTAAATGATTGAGAGAAGGATAAAACTTCACGTACCGTATTTATAGTAATAGTATAAAGATTTAATGAAAGGGCAACTGTGTATAGTTACTTTTTCACATTTTGAGAAGGGTGAGCATATATTGAAGTATAGGGAAGAGATAATGTAATCACCTTTTCTATTCAATATCAACACTTCTTAACACATTGAGAGCATCCACTAGATGGATTGCTCTTTTTATTATGTGAAAAAGGATGAATACGGGCTTCGGCTTTCTTTAGCTTCTCATCAGATGATAATGATTTTGTAGAAGGACGCCCTGTACTTCCTTTTCCACGACGCTCTGTATAAAAACCTTCTTCACCACAAATTGTTCATATGTCTTTCTCCAACGTTTTAAACATTGATTCGGTTTTTTCTCACCGATAATGTCCAAATCGAATCCATTCTCTAAAAAGATTTGATTTGGACCTTTTCCTTTTTGATTTTCTTTCACAGCTTTTATCTTAAAATCTAGACAATAGCTAATAGAACGTTCTGATACTTTTAATACATTTTCATTCTTCTCTAGTTGTTTCATTTAGCTTTCGTTAAAAATAATTTTACTCATTTTCTGTACCTCACTTTTATCATTATCTTCATTATAACGAGGAATGCTTATCAAAATACATAAAAACCCCGAATCATGGACTTTTTTTAAGTGTCCACGATTCGGGGTACAGTTCAATAAGTGCTCTTATAAGAATTTGCATAATTTTGTCTAATGTTAATAGTAGTTAACAAAAAGAAATTGGAATTTTCTCGTTTTTATATAAGATAAAGAAAACTTACTATTTCTTATGTTGCTAGCAGAAATCTTAATGAAATTGTTGTTGAGTGCTCATTTGTTGCCCTTGTTGGTTACCCATTTGTTGCCCTTGTTGGTTACCCATTTGTTGCCCTTGTTGGTTACCCATTTGTTGTCCTTGTTGGTTACCCATTTGTTGCCCTTGTTGGCCGCCCATTTGCTGTCCAGGTTGACCACCTATTTGTGATTGAGCCTGAGAAATAGCTTGATTTACTTGGCTTAGTGTTTGATTAGCCTGTAGATACTGTAATCCTTGATTTAGTGTTTGAATAGCTTGTTGAATAGTTTGCTGTAATTGTTGATCAGCTTGTTGCATTTGTTGTTGAGATTGTTGACTAAACTGCTGAAGTTGTTGCATTAGTTGATTAGCCTGTTGTAACCCTTGCTGTGGTTGCTGCCCTTGTTGTTGTCCTTGAGAAGCTTGAGATAAAGAATGTTGTAACTGTTGAATTTGATTTTTAAGGTTAGTTAATTCTTGTGAAACTTCTAAATCAGCAGCTTTACGTGCCACGGCTTCAACTTTTTTCTCTGTTCGTTTGTCCATTTTAAAATCCTCCTTTTGTGCTCACATATTAGTGAGGAACATCTTTATAATGTTACAAACTTTTGTATTTAATACAAAAAAAATAAATTTTAAATATAGAGAATAGGAAAATAAAAAATATAGATTCAAATGCAAACAGGATAAGTTAAATCGCTTGTCCTATGAGGAGTAAAATAACTTAGGAAGATTTTCAAAACGCTCAAATGACTTGTATTGGTAAACTGGTTCATGAATAGTATGATTCAAATCAAAAAAGCTATACAAAAAATAGCAGGCAAAGATTCCTTGCCTGCCTGTGGGTTCAATGGGTTTCCCAATTAAATAAGTTGGTTTCCTCATTGCAAAAAAGAGTGAAGCCGCTAGTTCGAACGGCCTATAGATAACATGTGCATTCTCTTTAGAAAATATGTAAGAAAGATTAAAGGTCTTGTTTTCTTAATAAAAGAGCAGCTAGCAAAAGCCAACTGCTTGGTTGAAGAGAGGATTCAAGAATGGCTGTCGCTACGGGGTAGCTTATGTGTAGTATGTGTTGATGATGAAACGTTATACGAAAAAAGGCAGTCAGCAAAAGCTAACTGCTCATCCTCGAGGGGGAGGACAGATAGGCAAATAAAGTTGCAATACAAGGAGTTGCCTGTTTGTAGCATGTGCATATTTTGTAAAGTTATACATGATGTGAGTTCAATAAATGGAACAAGCTGTTTGGATTATAAAATGACATATTTCGACATTGAAATAGCTGTTAGAAATACAGTGAATTGACGTTATTTTTATATTTGAATGCCAATGGTCTAGGAAGTAATAAAACGTCTTAAAACGAAAAATAAACGTATTTTACGAGATTTACTGTTTTGAGTAAAAGTGAGGTTGATAAGTCATAAGCTGTCTGACATCCTAAGTTCATACCTTTGGAATAGTATTAAAACAATATGTATTAGATGTGGAAGAACAGGGAATATGTATGGATCAAATTTCTACAAAAAGCAAGATCCCAAATACCTTACTTTTTTTATTAGATTGTTGTAAGTATACACTTTAGTTGTAATATAATTTTTCACACAAAAAAACGAGGTCAGGCATATATATAATAAGATGAAAAACATACAAATAAATTCATAAGAAAGGATTTTTATGTGTAAAAAACTATCCATTATTATTCCTGTTTACAATGAAGAAAAAACATTACAAGACGTTTTACAAACATATCAACAACTAAACCCTTTTGAAATTATTGTTGTTGCTAATGGATGTAATGACAAATCTGTTGAAATTGCAAAGGATAATCATTGTAGGGTATTAATTTATGATGAACCACTTGGACATAATGTAGGTCGTGCAATAGGTGCAAAGGAAGCAAAAGGTGATATTTTATTATTTGTCGATGCCGACTTTACAATTGATCCTGCTACATTAGAACAATTTCTTAAACCATTAATGGAGAGAAAAACAGATGTAGTATTAAACAACTTAAACTATATATTCTATAAAAGACAAATACCTCATTCAACGACTATTTGGCGACAAGTTACTAATCGTTTTTTTCATCGTTCTGATTTAGGAATCGATTCATTAGTGTCTGTTCCCAATGCAATGACAAAAGAGGTGATTGATAAAATTGGAGCTGATAGTTTAGCAAACCCAACTTTAGCTCATTTAAGAATTATTCAACAAAAATTCCGAATTTTTAATGATATGCAAATAGACGTTATTTCAGTTAATCGTTTTAGTACTCAGCAACATTTAAATACTGCTAAAACTCTTTCTGTTTCAGAAAAACGGATTATAGGTAACCATATTGAAGCAATGGCTGCATGGTTTAAGGATGTTCAACATCCAAGGGCTAATTATTCAGATGGAGATAGAAAACGAGATATTGTAGAAGGTTTAAAATTAAAAAAGCAAGAGTATATGCCTAAAATCATTGGCGGTTGGGGAAAACGATCTCAGAACTATGGAGGAAAACAAGTATCTATTATTATTCCCGTACAAAATGAAGAAAATGTAATAGGAGCTATCATTAAAGAAGTTCGAAAGATAGATCCTTTTGAAATTATTATTGTAGTGAATGGAACAACAGATAAAACAGCAGAGGTTGCCAAAAGCTATGGAGCGACTATTATTGTTTATGAAGAAGAACTTGGGAATGATACTGGTCGCGCTGTTGGTGCATATTTTGCTAAAGGAGATATTTTGCTTTTTATTGATGGAGATTTTGTTATTCCTGCAACTGATTTATTACCATTTATTTATGAGGTCCAACATGGTGTTGACTTGGCATTAAATAATTTAGAACATTATTTGGCTTATCGTTTTCCGTTTCATATTGTTACAGCTTGCAAGTATGCAATTAATTTGGCATGTGATCGTAAGGATTTAGGAATTGGTTCAACAACAGCTATACCTCATGCATTTAGTAAAAAATGTATTGATGAAATTGGTTTTGAGACACTTGTTTCACCCGTGTATAGTCAAATGAAAACAATTCTAGACGGATACAATGTTAAAAATGTTCACCGTGTAGAAGTAGATCAAATGAATAAAATTCGGCCAGATAAACATTTTGCTAAAAATAAAGGAGAATTACCTCCATCTACAACAAGAATAGTAGGTGATCACATAGAAGGTATCTCATATTTAATTAAAAGGATGGGAAAGCGCGGCTTATTCTAATAGAAGTATCAAGAAGCATATAAAATTTTTCCCTAGATATAAAATAGTTCCAGTACCTTTTGATGCGTTAATAGATATAAAAATGTATAGGGTTATTCTTCTTCCAGTTACTGAACGCTGAGTGCGTAGCTAATAGTCTATTGTGCAGTGATTGAGAAAAGCTCGAAATCATACAGGGAGATTGAACCAGGTGTCTCATTGATATGAAAATGACAATAGCAAAAAAGTGAAACAGAAACAGTATCCCAAACGGGTGCTTTTGTCACATTTTGAGAAGGACGAGCATATATTAGAGTATAGGACAAGCTAATCGCTTGTTCTATTCAATACTCACACTCCTTGTCACATTGAGAGCATCCACTGGTTCGGGTGCTCTTGTTTATTATGTAGAAATTACACAATGAACGAGAATAGGACAAAATTAGTATTTGAAATAAAAAGATTGTGGTTTGTTATATGGAAATAAATTACTTATAATAATTTGAAGATAAAAGTTTAAAATTGTCTCATAATGTATTTTGGGGGTGGAGAATCTCTGAATAAGAAAAAGGGGGTAGTTAAAGATTGGCTTGTATTGTCAGGAATACTATTTACAATAATAATGTTTTTTACAGCTTGGTATTATGATATAGACTCTAAAATAGCGGCTAGTGTATCTTCAATTGTTATAGCGTGTATTTCAATATTTATCACATTAAAAATAGGTTGGAATGATGAAGAGGAAAGTGAATAAACCAAAAGTAATTATTTTAGGCGCTGCCATTATTGGTACAGCGCCTTATTTGTTGTTAAGGGAAGATAAGGGGTGAGTGTCTTACAACAATGTAAGGTGGATGTAAGGGAAATGAATGTTTACATTGAAGCATAATAGCTAAACTAACAATATATGAATCGACTAAAAGATAGTAAGTGATAAGGAGTAAGCGCATGATCTTGTTAGTGTTAATCATCGTATATGGATTGTTTTTGTTATATTGTGTTCGCACGGCCGAGGAAGTAGATGAATGGTTGGATATTTAGCGAAACAAGCTAAATATAGTGGTTATGTTTACCTTGCTTGGCACCATGACCACTCTCATTTCTGGTATAAAATTGCGGAAAACAACTGAGTTCGTGATGATGTAGAAAAAATTAATAAAGACGGGAAAGACAAAGGTATCGTTTGAATAAATGGTATTGATATCAACCTTAGAAAAGGTGCAAGTACTGGTGATGCTGTTATAAATAAAATTACAAAACGTTCTGCTTATGAAGTGCATTATCGATACGCTGACTGGATTTATGTTGTGGGTGAAGGCGTTGAAGGCTGGATGTATTTTGATGAGTTTTATGTGAATTGGCTTAGATAATAAACAGAACGTATTTTAATGAAGATAAGTTAGAAATATTATGTTATAGAAACAAAGAAATAGGGAGGAGTGACTTAAATTCCGCCCTAATAGAAATAAAATTAGATTATGCTTTTAATACTTTAAATGCTTCTCTTATTTTTCTAGCAAATTCTAATGGTGGTTCAATGGATTCAAAATGCATATACATAGCTCGTGGCTCTTCAAATAACCAATGATTATGAAGTGCCGTAACTATAATGTTTCTTTTTCGAAGTTCAGTTAATAACGGGTTAACCTCTTCTTGTAAAAGAACGGTTTCGCCTAAGTTCAAAGCATTGCCATTACGATCGACATCTTCAAACGAGAAAAATTGAGGGTTAACTAGCGGAGATTTTGTTCTACGTCCAAGAATAGTAAATCTGATATTACGAAATTTTTGTACTAAGCATACCCCTTCTGGAGTAACCATTCCAGATCCATTTAAGATCCTCGCAAATTCGTTACATAAGTTGCTTTTGGAGTCATTTGAGTGGCAACTATTTGAAGACATAAAAAAAACCTTCTTTCCATATATAATTATGACTTATATAACTAGTTCTCTCTAGTAAAATATTCATATTACGGAGAAAAGGCTTGGACTAAGTACTTATTCTTAAACAAGATGTACTAAAGAATTTTTGAAGCCTAAAGCCTTTAATTCAATTATGACCAACAATTTTTAAGATATAAGATAGTTTATACGTAAAAATATCATTTCGATATGGTCAGGCTAAATATTCAATTGTATTTTTTCTGGGGACAAGTTGATACATTTTAATTCAGACATGCATATCGTATATTGAAATCTAAAAGAGAAGAGGTGAAAAACATGTGCAAAAAACATAAATGTGGTTGCAAAAACAAAAAGAAACGTTGCCACTGTAAAAAATAATATTAGGAATCACTTTATTGAATGAGTATTTTGTTAAGTCAGAAATACAATTTTCTTATTTTGCGTAGGGCTTATTTTTTGATAAGGTAACCTCTTCTAAAAACTCATTTTCGCATAGAAAAATGAGTTTTTATCTATTTGCGCCAATTTATTCCGTATACAAGTCCATCAATGGGAACGCGATCAATATATGACTCTTTACTAAGAGTGAGAGACCTTGATACTATTGGTATCGGGGCTTTTTTCTTTTTGTGGCTAAAACACTTTTCCATGCAATAAAGCTCATCCACCCACAAAAACATCATATTTACCCCAATATGTTATTCATATAAGCTTCAAACCCTAAAATAGAATTTTTATTAATTTTATCGCTCATATGAGAGTAAATGTTAGAAATGATTTCAATGCTTTTATGTCCTAATAGATCAATTGAATTTATATATACGACCACGTTGTATTAGTGTCGTGGTCTTTATGTTTCTAAATGGATTAAGAAAGCCCTCTTAGCTCACAAGACACATAAAACATTTAAAATGGTTTTGTCATGTATTATTGGCGAAGATTTGAATGAAATGTATGAAAGAGTAAAGAAAGATGATTTAAGAATATAGCATCCAAAACCGTTGCTTTTTTTCACATTTAGAAAAGGACAAGCATATATTGGAGTATAGGATAAGCTAACCGCTATCCTATTCAATACTCACACTCTCTTTCACATTGAGGGCATCCACTTAATTGGGTGCTCTTTTTTATTCGTTTTTATAAGTCCGCAAATTTGTTCATCTCTTTCTGTTTTTAGTAAAGAAGGATCGACTTCGTAAAGTATCAGTCTATCAAAATCTAAACCATTTACAGTTTAAGGGGAACATAATTTTTTGTTGATTAAGTCAGGAAGGTTAAAAAAAGAAGCCCCGTGGTATACGGGACTTCTAAGGGTAATGTGTCAAGTAATGGCGTACTTGACTAAGTAAATTTAACATGAATTTTCGAAAAATAATATTGGTAAATGTGTCCAAATGCAGGTAAATAAGGGGATTTTAGATTTTATACAAGTTGAACTTTATTAAAAAGTGACGGTTGGAAATGAAGGTTTTAGAATGTGGAGGGTATTTTGATTATATAAGATTTATAAGTATATAGACATAATGTAAAAAATTATAATTAAAGATTTCCATTGAATCCATTTTGCTTATCCGTTCATATAATACAACTATATGAAAATGAAATAAAACTAGATGAGTGTACAGGAATTATGGATATCTAGGACCAATACGGCTGTAGTAATGAAATCAGGAAATGATTCAACAGCTTTCATTGGAGGAAATCCTTTTAAAACAATTAATGGTGCTATAACAGCAATTAACGCAATAGGGGCTACAGGAATTACAATTCTTGTATTTCCTGGAGTTTATGATGAAACAGTAGTTATTCCCAATGGAAATTCATTACGAGGGATTAGTTTATTAACGGTAATAATTCGTCAGCAGAATGTAACATCGAATACCACTGTACTCACAATGGGTGAAAATACAAGGATAGAGGATGTTACCGTACTATTAACTTCGTCTAACCATGTGAATTTAACAGGAGTTGCTTTTCCTGGAACAACATCACAAAGCGCTAGATTAAGAACGGCAGTAATCACTGTAGATAATTCGACAGCCTCAACAAGTGGAACTTCCAATGTTTATGCGATTCATTCTTTTGGGACAGGCACTCCAGATGATAGCATAAGTGCTGTAAGAGCAACGACCATCACAACAAGATCAGTTGGTTTAGGGAATAAAAGAGCAATATTAGTTGATACGAATCCACATAATTTTCATTGTCGGGATGTTAATTTGACCACTACTAGTTTAGGAGGAGCAGGATCTTGTATTGGGGCAGAAGTGAATCGGGCGGGGGCAGAATTAAGTTTGCGTTTAGTATCGGTTCAAGGGACTACAGCGGATGTATCTCAAACAGCTGGAACGATGATTTTAAGTTCAGCGAATCTTATAAATTCCAATGCTAACAATTTAAGTTTTTCTACAGTTTTACAGCCTACTACTATTCTTTGGGCAGATCCTGCTGGTTTACCAACTGGTGGAACTCGTTTTTACAGGCCAGGTACAGCATCTGTTTCAGCTACAGAGGTCTTTGTAAGATTGAGTCAAAAAGCCGTTATCAAATCATTAGCAATACGAGCTCGAGTTGCTCCTGGAGGGACAAGCACAGATACTTGGACTATTCGAAAAAATGGGGTAGATACACCTCTTACAGTTTCATTAACTGGTGCTCAGACGTCTAATATAAATAATAATGTTTCTGTAACATTTCAAGCAGGAGATAGCATTTCGTTAAAATTAACAGCTTCTACAGGAAGTAATATAACAGATACTGTCATACAAGTGGATGTTTTCTAAGATTTAAGTAATAAAATTCCGTGGATTTTTAAAACGAGCTTGGTATTAAGTTTTTCATAGGGCGAGCCCTGAGAGGAGTATCCACATCTTTTATCAAAAATTGAAAGAAGAGTACGATATGGAACTATATATAATCAAATTAGGCAGTTAAGCATCTATTCGGATGCTTTTGTCACATTTTGAGAAGGATGAGCATATATTAGAGTATAGGACAAGCTAATCACTTGTTCTATTCAATACTCACACTCCTTGTCACATTGAGAGCATCCACTAGATCGGGTGCTCTTTTTCACATTTTTACAAGAACGAGCATATACTGCTTGTACCTCTTAACTTTCGTTAAAAGGAATATCGTAATCCAAATCCCAAAGAAGAGCGCTTGCGGAAACAGGTGCTCTTTTTATTTGTAGGATTTAGTGGATTTTTGTCGAATAAACTAATTAAGTGACGAAAAATATGGGAAATGAGGAATGATATCATGATGTGGTTAAGTTTCTTTATCGGATATATTGTAGGTACAATTATTTGTTTAATCATTATGATTCAGTTTCTTAAAGCGAAAGAAGTTAAGGAATTGGATTATGATATTGATTCTTCAATTAAGAAAGAAATGGAACAGTTGAAAGAGATAAAGAATGATAATGACATAGAAAATAAGACGAGAATTAGAATTACTTATTGTAAAAAGTGTGGAAAGTCAGTATGAAATCGAAGGGTCCTTTTATTATTTCAGTTTGCTGTGGAATAGAGTATCGATAAGGAAAGATAAGGAGTGACCATTGACCCTATAAATAAAAACTCTACTCTCTATATAATGAGAGTAGAGTTCATGGATGCAGTTGCTGACTTCTCGGGATGGTGTCAGCAACTAAATAATATCATGAGTATTCAGAAAAAACATTGAATAAATATTTCCTATTTTTCGAATAATGGTTAATTTAAGTGAAATGTACAAGAGCGTTATTTGAAGAGGCAAATAGGAAAAAGCTCTAACTTTAATACAGCTAGAGCTTTTTATTTTTTTAACAAAATACGGCTTTGGTGCGGAAATAATCAGAATATATTCACAATAAAAAAACCGCCTCATAATATATAGAGATTGCAATGTCTTAAGTTTTAAAGGATGTGAATACATGGAAGACATAGAAGATTTAAATGGAAAATTAGAAAACCTAAGAATAGAACAAAAAGAAATCATGAGAGATATTCGTAATCTAGAAACTCGTGTAACTATTAGTGAAAAAGATATCACTACAATCAATAAACAATTAGAGAAAATTAGCGTAAATACAACTTGGATTTTAAGAATCATAATCAGTGCTATTGTCATGGGGGTATTAGGACTATTAATGAAAGGCGGATTATGAGATATTGATTGTATTTAAAAAAGGGACAAGCGTCTCTCTTTGGATAATTTTGTCACATTTTGATAAGGACAAGCTAACCGCTTATTCTATTCAATACTCACCTCCTTAACACATTGAGGGCATCCACTAGTTCGGGTGCTCCTTTTTTATTAAATAAAATGGACATTAGAAATAAAAAGGGTGTTATTTTTAATCCTGATGCGGGAAAATGGTTTATAGATGCTAAAGAAGAAGAAAAACGCTGTATGAGGCAAAGAACACTGTAAAAAAGCATTGCTTTTTTATTTTCACTAAATTATAATGGCACTGATGGATACCATTCCACATTTCAATACTGGGCAATATCAAGGATATGTAGATATCAAACTAGTAATTTTAGTCGCTACAGGTGTTATTTCTAATCCTGATGCGGGAAAACGATTTGTTGAAAAGGTGCTAAAGAAGAATAAAAACGCTGTATGAGGCAAAGAGCACTGTCCAAAGGCATTGCTTTTTTATTTTTATTATTATCTAAATATAGGGAGATAACGAATAATGAATAAAAACATCGTAGACATATCAAAATACAATGACAAAATTAATTGGAACGTAGCTGCTCCGAATCTTGATTTAGCAATTTGTCGTGTGCAATATGGTTCAAATAAAGTAGATAATCTATATAAACAGCATGTAGCGAATCTAGAAGCGCGCGGAATTCCTCATGCTGCTTATGCATATGGTTGCTATGTATCTGTGGAAGATGCAATTGTAGAAGCAAAGGACTTTATGGCTCGTGTTAGCCCTAACGCTAAATTTCTAGTGCTAGATGTTGAAGATGACACTTTAGCTAGTTGCGGTTCTACTAACCTAGCAAAAGCGTCACAAGCGTTCATCGATACTTGTAAAGCGGCAGGATGGAAAGTAGGTTTCTACGTATCTCATCATATGTACAGCTCTTATGGATTACAAAATGTAAAAGCTGATTTCCTTTGGATTCCTCGCTATGGAGCAAAACCGGTATATGCATGTGATTTGTGGCAATATGCTGATAATGCAACAGGTGGTTACGTTGAAGGAATTGGGAATTGTGATGTAAACCGTTTAAATAGTGATAAAACCTTAGAATGGTTTATTGGTAAGGGAAGTAACAACATTGCAGGAGATAATGAAAATGTTGTTTTACCTCCAGATTGGAAAACAAATAATTTGGGCGGTATCACTGTAACAGCAGATATTGCAAATGTACGAGAAAATCCATCTACTGATGCAAAAGCTATGCGTCAAGTAAAAAAGGGAAGCGGTCACGTTTACCTTGATTGGCATTACGATGGCTCTTATTTCTGGTATAAAATTGCGGAGAAGAACTGGTTACGTGCTGATGTTTGTAAAATCAATAAAGACGGAAAAAATAAAGGTGTCGTTTGGGTAAATGGTACTGATATCAATCTTAGAAAAGGTGCAAGTACAGGTGATGCTGTTGTTGAGCAGATTAATAATGCTGGAGCATATGATGTACACTATCGCTACGAAAATTGGATTTTCGTAAATGGCGGCGGATTGAAAACTGGTGGTTGGATGTATTTTGATGAATCTTATGTAAACTGGATTAGATAATGAAGAAAGCCGCTCCTTTTTCGGGAGCGGCTTTCTATTTACATATTTTACTTTTTTCTTTCTTGTAGTTCCAAACAATCTCTACTACTTCTTTGGGCGTCAAATCTCTAAAATCCCAGAAAATTAGGTCTGAAACAGCAGGGTGAATTTGTTTATTTCTATATTCACCAAGTTCTCTTGGGATTGTCATAATTATACAATCTCGTTAGTTGAAACAATAAATGGAATTTTTGTTTTAAATATCTCGTTGTTATCAATAGATGCGGATATACCCATTTCATCGTGGTGTTTACCAGTACAACTAATGTGTAAATAGTAATAGTTATTAACGAAATTTATGTTAGAAAAATCATCATCTATAGGAATTTGGAATTCAATATGATCAATATCTTTGCTAGTGTAGCCTTGTTCTGGATCATATTCAACGATATATCTTTTAACAATAGTTGTTTCTTTTCCTCCAAGTTGATGATATAAGGTGAACCATATTGCTACATAATCAGGAGTTTCATGAATGTAAGGGAGTGTTCTTTGAGTAAGCCCTCCAATTGTACATGAAACACTAAGAGCATTATCTTTTCCTTTATATAATATTAATTCTGAGGAATCTTTTTTTGTGTGTAAATGAATAGATGTTATTGCCAGAGAAAAATTACTCGAACTCATATATAAAGCCCTCCTTTAATTATTTAAAAGTAACTATTTTTCTGGAGAAATATCACAGTATGTTCCGAACTTCTTTTTCTTTCATCAAATTCCTTTATATATCTCTTAAATTCAGCCTTATCGACTTTTGGTTTTTTTACCAGTAGTCATATTTTTTCCTAAATATGTTTTGGATGCAAATTCTTTTATTAAAAAATAAATTGCACATAATACAAGAAATAATCCGAGTGTTAGAATGGATGAAAAAACTACAGTTAGAATGAATAGGGCAGCTAAAATTGTAACTACTCTCTTTAAGACTAATCTATTACTTACAGTAGCTTCTGCTTGCTGTAGTTGTTGCGTACGTTACAGCGAAGCGACTGTATCATAATTCATAAAATCCCCTCCCGCGATATAATAAATCTATTGTATCAAAATTTTGGAAATTTCACTGTTCATGCAGCAGATTTTAGAAATTTGTAAAAGAGAAGAGCTTCCAATGATAGCGCAATTTTATTTCGCAGAAGAATCACCATATGTTGAAGAAGATGGTCCGCCAGTTGTATGGTCTTTTATTATTTGGAAGGTTGATTAAAAACAGCAGCTAGCAAATGCTAACTGCTGTTTCTTAGAGTACTTTTAATCTATTGTTCTTGATTAGTATTCAATAATGAAGGTGATAATTTTGGTGATAAAAAAAGACACTCCTATGAGTGTCGTCATCCATCTTATTGCTTTCGAGGTTTGAAAAGGGAAGTAATGAAAAAGAAACCTTTTACAAATCAAATTTATCATGTATGGAATATATAGTAAATTGAGAAAAAATATACGGAAGATTTAGTATAGATACTTTTCACTATTAATATGAAGAAAATCAGCTATTCTTCACATTTTTTAAAGCCTCAGGTAAATCTTACATCTTATAATTTTAATTTATAAAAATATAAATATTTCATTAGTAGAGGGGATTTTGTTCCTCATCCATCAGGTTCAGTGTAGTATGAAATTGTTGAGAAAAAGCTGTGTAACAAGTCAGGATGCCCAAATTTATAAAAAAAGAATCTGTATAAGAGAGAAAAGTATTTATAGAATATTTATGTTGACTTGTTCTGTATAAAGAACTAAAATTTATTTTAAATAGAACACTTGTATTTTATTAAGTCATCGTTTTATGCATGGATAAATTATACATCAAAATGTTTTATGAGTGAGGTCGGTTTAAAAAGTTCGATTCATTTGTAAAAAATGTAGGGGGAAATTATGGAAAAGGAAATAAATCTTAAAAATTTATTTGCTGTGATAAGAAGACGACTATGGATAATTGTCGTAGTTACACTAACGATTACGTTAGTAGGAGCGATTTATAGTATCTTCTTAAAAACTCCATTATACGCATCTTCTGCGAGAATACTTATTCAAGCAAATAGTGAAAGTATGAACACGCTTAAAGTAATGATAAATGAACCGGTTGTGATGGAGAAAGTCGCTGCAGAATTAAATAATAATAGACCAGCAGGTGCGTTAAGTGGACAAATAAGCGCTGAAATTGTCCAAGGTTCACAGATTGTGAAAATCAATGTGGTTGATCCAAATCCTGTAATGGCGGCTAAAATTGCAAATGTTACAGCAGCTGTTTATAAGAAAGAGGCTGCAAGAATATTAAATTTTAATAGTGTTAACATTTTAACAGAAGCAAAAGCTCAGAAATACGCTGTACCAATAAACATAAAGCATATCAATACGATAATGACTGCTTTCATTGTTGGTTTGGTGTTAAGCGTTGGTTTCGTATTTTTACTAGATTCTTTGGATGATACGATTAAATCAGAGCGAGCTATTGAAAAATTATTAGATATCCCTACTTTAGGAAGTATTTCTAAAATGGATGAGAGAAGTATGGTAGATAAATACAGTGAAAAGAAATCTATATCATTAAGGGGGATAGGCAAGTGGTTTTCAAAAACAGAAGAAAAAGAGACAAAGGAAAGAATGAAAGCCTAGTTACTCATACTGTGCCAAATTCCAAAGTTGCTGAAGAATATCGTACGATTCGTACCAATCTTCAGTTTTCATCTGTCAATAGTAAAGACAAGACGATAGTTATTACTTCTCCGAGATTTGGGGAAGGAAAATCAACAGTTGCAGCGAATCTTGCTGTTTCTATAGCTCAACAAGGTGAGAAAGTATTACTAATTGATGCTGACCTACGGAAGCCGGCCATTCACGAAATATTCCAACTTGAAAATACAATTGGGTTAACAAATGTTTTAAGTGGCGAAAAAGTAATGGAGGGGGCTGTAAAGAAAACAGGAATTGGAAGACTGCACGTATTAACAAGTGGTCCAGTTCCGTTTAACCCCGCTGAGCTACTTAGTTCGGTAGTAATGGAGACCTTAATTCAAAAAGTAATGGAGCAGTATGATATCATATTAATCGACTCTCCGCCGATTTTAGAGGTAGCAGATACAAGTATTTTAGCTGATCGATGTGATGGAGCATTATTAGTAATAAACTATAATCATACTATGAATGAGGATGCGATCGAAGCTAAAAGAATATTAAGTTTTACAAAAGGAAAATTAGTAGGAGCTATATTAAACAATAAGGTATAATGATTTTTGTTTAATATAGCTATATAAATCCAAATTTGAAAAACGACATAAAACCATTCTTTTTTAGGGGGAAAGAGCATCTGGCCATGCATTGAAGTGGTCGGAGCCTTTTTCTGCCACATGCGCAGTGAGAACCGGAGAGAAAGCAGGTGCAGGTCACTTTTTCTACATAGCAGCGATCGACTTCTATATTGAAAAATTAAAGTGAATTTATATAAATTGAACTAAATATTTTTTTATAAGTCCTCTCATCGCCAAGTTCCTTAAAACACATTGTCTTATAAAGGGAATTTGAATGGTGATTGGTTACTCAATTGAGAAGTGTAAAAATTAAGTTCAATTTATCTATAGGAGTATTCGGGAAATATAAAGGTTATCTATTTAACGGGATAAAAGGATCTTAAACTAACTCGTTCTTTATAAAGTACATAAATAGTTCTTTTAGAAGATTCAATATGGTGATGCCTCTTTACCAATATCAATGGAGGCACTCGGCTATACTGTGGGTTGAAATAAACCTTAGATGCTAGTCGTCAAGAGTGTGGTGTGAGGTTGGGTTAGATGCCCAAATTTTATTAAAGCTTTTAACTATGGGTTTTTGGAAAGATCTCATAGTTAAAAGTTTTAATTTTTTCAAAGTCATGATTAAAAAGGTGGGAATTTTATGACGTACCGGCAAAGGTTGTCGTTATTGCTTTTAATGGATTCACTTATAGTATTGGGTGCAATTTATTTTAGTTATTTTTTTGTAAATGGTAGTTTTCGAGTTATTACATTAACATCTGTAATTAGCTCTATAACTTTACTACTTAGCCATCATTTTTTTGCTTTTCTTTATAAGTTGTATAAAAAGGCATGGGAATATGCAAGTATAGGGGAATTATTAATTATTTTTAAAGCTATTACATTGACTATCGTTACTACAGCTTTTGTACAAAAAATAGTGATACACGAAGTTTACTTTCGTTTACTTGCTGTAACTTGGATGATACACATTTTGTTAATTGGAGGGTCCCGTTTTATTTGGCGGATGTTCCGGGATGCGTATTTTAAAAATGATGATACGAAAAAGAGAACTTTAATTATTGGGGCTGGTTCTGCGGGGACAATGGTCGTAAGACAATTGCTACAGAACAATGATACAGAATTATTACCTGTTGCATTTATTGATGATAATGTGAAGAAGCATAATCTTGATATTCTAGGAATTCCAGTAATTGGAGGAGTAAATCAGATTGAGCGTGTTGTTGAAGAACTTAATATTGAGAGTATTATAATTGCCATCCCTTCTCTTAGAAAAAAAAGATTGAATGCCATTTTTAAAGAGTGCTCAAAAACAAAAGCAAAGACGCAAATTCTTCCTATGTTAGAAGATTTAGTAACAGGGAAAGTTTCAGTTAATGAATTCCGCGATGTTCAAGTAGAAGACTTGCTAGGACGTAGTCCGGTTGAGCTGGATATGAATAGCATTTCAGAATATATAACTGATAAAGTCATTTTAGTGACTGGTGCTGGTGGTTCAATCGGTTCAGAGATTTGTAGACAAGTCGCAAAGTTCAATCCAAAACAGTTAATTTTATTAGGCCATGGGGAAAATAGCATTTACTCCATTGAAATGGAATTGAGAGAGTTATATGGTAATACAGAGATTATATTTATTCCAGAAATTGCAGATATACAAGACAGTCAGAAAATGATGTCAGTGATGAATAAATATCACCCGCACGTTGTCTATCATGCTGCTGCACATAAACATGTCCCATTAATGGAATATAATCCGGAAGAAGCTGTGAAAAATAACTTGATGGGAACGATGAATGTTGCAAAAGCAGCAAGTTGGCACGATGTTGAAACGTTTGTTATGATTTCTTCTGATAAAGCAGTAAATCCAACAAATGTTATGGGAGCAACGAAAAGATTGGCTGAAATGATTGTTCAATATACAAATAAAACAAGTCATACAAAGTTCGTTGCGGTTCGTTTTGGAAATGTATTAGGAAGTAGAGGTAGTGTAATTCCGTTATTCAAGAAGCAAATTCAAAAAGGCGGACCAGTTACAGTTACTCATCCAGATATGGTTCGTTACTTTATGACTATTCCGGAAGCATCAAGACTAGTTATGCAGGCCGGGGCTTTAGCTAAGGGCGGAGAAATTTTTGTATTAGATATGGGTGAACCAGTGAAAATTGTCGACCTGGCTAAAAATTTAATTAAACTATCAGGAAATTCTGTTGAAGAAATTGGTATAGAATTTACTGGGACGAGACCGGGAGAAAAGCTTTTTGAAGAGCTATTAAAAGATGATGAAATGATTGAACAACAAATTTATCCGAGAATTTATGTAGGAAAAGAAACTAATATTTATATAGAAGAAATTGAAAAAATTATTTCTACACACTCTGATTTGGATAAAGAAGAATTACGAAACATATTATTAGATTTGGCTAATAAACATAACGCTTCAAAAATATTAACACCAACATTGGGTTAACGGTTTGTGGAAGCTGTACTTGAATCAAAAATATAGTTGAATGGGTGTGTGATTTAATTGCCTAAGAAAGTGTTGTTTTGTGCAACAGTAGATTACCATTTTAAAGCATTTCACTTACCGTATATGGAATGGTTTGCGGAGCAGGGATGGGAGGTACATGTTGCTGCAAGTGGTAATATGCACCTTCCATATGTACATAAAAAATATGATATTCCTATTCAGAGATCACCTTTTAAAAAGCAAAACTTCCAGGCATATAAGAAGCTTACATCAATTATCAATAAAAATAAGTACAGCATTATTCATTGTCATACACCTATGGGAGGAGTGCTTGCCCGCTTAGCTGCAAGAAAAGCGAGAAGACAAGGAACTAAGGTGATTTACACAGCTCATGGATTTCATTTTTGTAAGGGTGCACCTCTTATAAATTGGCTTGCATATTATCCAATTGAAAGAGGATTAGCTTCTTATACAGATTGTCTCATAACAATCAATACAGAAGATTACAATCTTGCAGCGAAACATCGATTTAAAGCAAAGTGTATTGAACACGTTCATGGAATAGGTGTAGATACGGAACAATTCAAATTGGTAAAAGAAGAAGATAAACGAGATTTAAAGATGAAATTTGGATACAAACCAGATGATTTCCTAATGTTCTATGCTGCTGAATTTAACAAAAATAAAAATCAGCAATTTTTGCTTCGTTCGTTAGCCCTACTAAAGGATGAAGCTCCTAACGCAAAGCTTTTACTCGCAGGAAAAGGTCCATTAATGGAAGATTGTAAGAGCTTGGCTATTGAGCTTGGAATTGCCGATATGGTTCATTTTCTTGGATATCGAACGGATATTGCTTCATTAGTACCAATGTGTGATATTGCCGTTGCATCTAGCCTTCGAGAAGGTTTGCCAGTTAACATTATGGAAGCTATGGCTTGTGGTCTTCCAGTTGTAGCTACTGATAATAGAGGACACAGGGAGCTTATAAAGGATACAATAAATGGTTATCTTGTATCGCCAAAAGAGGAAGAACTTTTTGCCACGCGAATACTGGAGTGTATTCAGTCGAGAACACTGCGTGAAAAAATTGGGATTGAAAATGTAAATAGAGTAAAAAAATACTCAATTGCCCAAGTAGGTGCAGAATTGAATAATATTTATACACAATATATGTTGAGGGATGTAGATGAAACCAAAAGTCAGTGTGATAGTGCCTATATATAATGTTGAACAATACGTAAGTAGATGCTTGGATAGTTTGTTATCACAAAATTTTAGTGATATCGAAATTATAGCTATAAATGATGGTTCAACAGATGGAAGTGCAAAAATACTTAATGATTATGCAAAAAAAGATAGTCGTATTATGGTGATAGAAAAGGAAAATGGTGGTGTTTCTTCAGCTAGGAATGAGGGGATACGCGCGGCAAACGGGGAATATATTGGTTTTGTTGACCCAGATGATTGGGTCGATAAAGATATGTATGAGTCAATGTATAATAGTGCAGTTGATGAAAAAGCCGATATTGTTATGTGTACGTATACTCGAGAGTTTGGCAGTCATTCAAAGATAAAAGAATTCAACCTTCCTGAAAAAGTTTGTTATCACAATGAAGAAGTCCAATTAAAAGTTATGAGACGCTTGGTTGGTCCTTTAAATGAAGAAATAGCAAATCCAGAACTTCTCGATGCATGGGGGACGGTATGGTCAAAGTTATATCGCTCAGATATTCTTAAAGAAAATAATATTGAATTTGTGGACCTTAGTACTATAGGGACTAATGAAGATTCTCTTTTTAATATTTATGCTTTTTATTATGCAAAAACTTTTGTTTTTATCAATAAACCTTATTATCATTATTGGAGGGTAAACACTACATCAGTTACATCGTCTTATAAGCCTAGTTTAATGAATCAGTGGTTTCATCTTTACAGTGTAATTGAAAATTTCTTAGATGATAAAAACATGGGAAAAGATTTTTATATAGCCTTAAATAATCGCATATGTCTTAGTACATTAGGGCTCGGCTTAAACACAATAAGCAAAGAAAATAAAGTATCTGCTTTGATGAAAATCAGCAAGTTACATTCGATTTTAAAGGATAAACGTATCAAACAATCCTTTAGGCAATTTGAAATGAAATATTTTTCAGTTGCTTGGAGGGCATTTTATTTTTGTGCGAAGTTTCGATTCACACTAGGATTTTATTTCATTTTAGTAGCAATTGATAAACTCAGAAAAATAGTTAGATAGGAGGGGGAATATTGGAACCTAATCGTATATTGCAAGTAGTGACGATCATGAATCGTGGCGGGCTTGAAACGATGTTAATGAATTATTACCGAAAGCTGGATCGTAATAAGATACAGTTTGACTTCATGGTACATAGAGAAGAAAAAGGGCATTATGATGATGAGATATTGAGTCTTGGCGGAAGAATTTATCGAATGCCGCAAATAAGACCTGGTAATTATCGTTCATATTTCAAACTACTTGATAAATTCTTTACTGCTCATCCTGAATATAAAGTAGTACATTCCCATATTAACGAAAATAGCAGTTTTGTACTTGGAGCAGCCAAACGTGCGGGTGTTCCTTGCCGTATTGCGCATAGTCATTTAAGCGATTTGGGTATAGATATAAAGCTACCTTTTCGTTTGTATGCGAGATTTTCGATGAAGGATAATCCAAGCAAGTATTTTGCATGTTCAAAAAATGCAGGACAATGGTTATTTGGACGGAAAACATGTGAGGCTAAGGGAGTAACTGTTCTTAACAATGCAGTTAATGTAGAAGAATTTCAATATGATGAAGAAATTAGGAAGCAAATAAGGAAAGAAATAGGTGCAGAAGATAAATTAGTATTAGGACATATCGGAAGATTTAACAAGCAAAAAAATCATGATTTTCTAATTGATGTGTTTAAAGCTGTACATGATAAGAATCCTAATTCCCTGCTTGTTATGGTAGGGGATGGTCAATTACGACCATTGATAGAAAAGAAGGTAGCTACCTTAGGGTTATCGTCACATGTGAGGTTCTTAGGGGTTAGAGGAGATATATCATCCCTTATGCAAGGGTTCGATTTATTTCTGTTTCCTTCGCTTTTTGAAGGGTTGCCGGTTGTGTTGGTTGAAGCGCAGGCTGCCGGTTTAAAATGTGTTATATCCGACACTATAACAGATGAAACGGATGTGTCCGGTCGAATGGAGTTTGTGAGCTTAAAGGAAACGCCGGAGGTCTGGGCAGAAAAAATTCTTACTTCATCATATGACCATGAAGATACGTCTGATTTATTACGTAAAAACGGATATGATACTGCTACGATGGCAAAATGGCTAACGGATTATTATTTAGATCATAGTTACATATAAAACAAACTTAGATTTCTGGAGGTTTTGTGATGGGTCCTACTTTAACTGTCTTTACACCTGCGTTTAATCGTGCGTACACATTACATCTATGCTACGACAGTTTGAAAAGACAAACTTCTAAAGACTTTATTTGGTTAATTATTGATGATGGATCTACAGATAACACAAAGGAACTTGTGGAAAAGTGGATTTCAGAGGGTTTCGTTCCAATTCGTTATTATTATCAGGAAAATCAAGGAATGCATGGGGCCCACAATACTGCTTATGAATTAATTGATACAGAACTAAATGTTTGTATAGACTCTGATGATTATATGGCTGATGACGCTGTGGAGAAAATCCTTTCATTTTGGAAACAAAATGGAAGTGATCGTTATGCTGGTATAGTTGGATTGGATGCAAATCAGAATGGAAACATTATCGGAACTAAAATGCCGTCTGATTTAAGAGAATCTAAACTTTCAGATTTATATGTAAAACATAAAGTGAAAGGGGATAAAAAACTTGTATATCGATCCGAACTTACACGTAACTCCCCGCCCTATCCAATATTTCCAGGGGAAAAGTATTGTCCACTTAGTTATAAGTATATTCTGATTGATCAAGAATGTCCCTTACTTATTATGAATGAAGTGCTGTGTTTTGTAGAATATTTAGATGATGGGTCAAGTATGAACATTATTAAGCAGTATAAGAAAAATCCACGTGGTTTTTCTTTTTTTAGGAAAATAGCCATGCAATATGCACCTTCATTTAAAGACAGATTTAGAGAAGCCATGCATTATGTGTCCAGTAATTTCATGATAAAAAACTATAAATTTTTAAAAGAGTCTCCATGTAAATGGACTACTTTCGTGGCAACGCCTTTGGGGTTTTTACTTTATTGTTATATTCTGAATACACATAGAACTACTGTTTTGAAAAAAAATAAAACGAGTAGAGGTACAGGTAAAGAAGAATAGGGATGGAGTTATATACACTTAAGATATGGAAGTGATTGGTGAATGACTGTATTATGGGTGAATCTTGCTTTAGTTTATTGTTTTTCTTTTTTTGCAAGGTATTTTTCTAAACCGATTATTATGAGGGGATCTTTTATCCGACCAAATAAATTTTTAGTGTTTTGTGCTATGACCACATTAATATTAGTATCGGGCCTTCGTAATAATATTGGAGATACTTTTGCCTATATGCATTCATATGCCACTCTCAATTTTAGCTGGGAAATGATTAAGTCGGAAAAGGACATTGGATTTAATATTTATCAAATGTTTTTACAAAATTTTTCCCATGATCCGCAACTGCTGATTTTTGTAACAGCATTGATTACAAACCTATTGATAGTGCTTGTTTTATATAAATATGCAAGAATGTTTGAGTTAAGTTTATTTGTATATATAACAGGTGGCATGTTTTTAACTTCAATGAATGGAATAAGGCAATTTTTGGCAGCTGCAATTGTATTTGCGGCAACAAAATATATATTTGAAGGTAATTGGAAAAAGTATATTTTAATTATCCTACTTGCATCAACTGTACACCAGACTGCGCTTATCCTCATTCCTATTTATTTTATAGTTAGGAAAGAAGCTTGGTCAAAGCAAACGTATATTCTTCTTGTTTGCGCGGTACTTATCGTTATAGGATTTAACCAATTTATGGATGCTTTATTTGCAGTTATAGAGAATAGTCAATATAGTGAGTACAAAAACTTTTCTGAGGGCGGTGCAAATATACTCAGGGTTATTGTTTATGCCGTACCGATTATTCTCGCTTACTTAGGGAAAGATAGATTAAGGGAGTTGTTTCCTAAAAGTGATCCTGTTGTAAATATGTCTATATTAGGGCTTGTCTTTATGATTATCTCAACCCAAAACTGGATATTTGCTAGATTTTCTATTTATTTTGGATTGTATCAACTCATATTAATTTCTTGGGTTGTAAAATTATTTACTGAAAAAGATCGAAAGCTTATTTATTATGGGATTTTAATATTCTATCTTGTGTATTACTACTATGAATGTGTAGTAAGCCTTGCAGGCGTTGGATATGGAAGTAACTTTATAAAACTTTAGAGTTATATATAAATCCGAATTAAAAACCTGACATAAACCCCTTTTCTTTTTAGGTGGTCGGGAGCATCTGGCCATGCGTAGAAGCGGTCAGTACCTATTTCTGTCACATGCGAAGTTCAAACAAAGAGAGACAGAAAGTAGCGGGTTATGTTTTGCTTGGCATGGCGGCGACTTGTGTGTTGGAAAGCCAAGTTGGATTTATATATGAATAAGTATAACGAATAGAGCATAAAAAAAGGGACTTCCTACTTTAAAGAGGAGGCTTTAAAGTGAAAAAACTTAAAAAAATACCCAGGACTATACATTACTGCTGGTTTGGAGGAAAAGACAAACCTGACATTGTCAAAAAATGCATAGAGAGTTGGAAAAAGAATCTACCAGAATATGAAATACTAGAATGGAATGAAGATAATTTTGATATAAATTGTAATTCATATGTAAAAGAGGCATACAAAGCTGGCAAATTTGCATTTGTAAGTGATTATGTTAGGGTACATGCTTTATATTATTATGGCGGTATTTATTTGGATACTGATGTGGAGGTATTTAAATCTTTTAATAATCTATTGCATCATGATTCATTTTGGGGATTTGAACAAGAAAATTACATAGCTACAAGCACAATAGGAGCGGCTAAAGAAAATAAGCTTATAAAAACATTTCTAGATTCATATGAAGAGAAGGGTTTCATTAAAGAGGATGGAAGCTATGATGATTTGACGAATGTAGCTATTGTGACAGAGATATTAAAAAATATAGGATTAAAAACAAACGGAGAGTATCAGGAAATAGAGGGAATAGGAACTTTCTATCCCCAAACATATTTCTCACCATATGACTATATTAATTGCAGAAAATTTATAACAGAAAATACACATGCTATGCATCATTTTTATAAGAGCTGGTTACCACCTAAAGCGCGGATAAAGGGTAAAATAAAATTAATTTTAGCCAAAATCATAGGTGGGGATAATATTGCTAAGTTGAGACAACATGCGGGGCGAAAAGAAGCTTTTAAGGAGAAAATGCATGATTAATATATTAAAAAAAATATTCCAAACGCTAGTTACAGAAAGTCGTAACAGAGGGTTATATTTTGCAGTGTTGATGAATCTTTCACACTTAATCGGTGTATTAAGAGGTGTTTTCTATAAGTTAATATACTTCCGTAATATAAATTGCTCAATTTTTGCACTCCAAACAAAAAGTAGGATAGAGGTTTTTAATAAGCATTCAAAAATCAATATTGGAAAATTTGTGTTTGTCAGAAGAAATACGAGTATTCGAATTGATTTTAATGGGGTACTAGATATAGGTGAGAAAGTGTTCATTAATGATAACTGTAACATTAACTGTATAAATAAAATATCAATTGGAAAAAACACAAAGATAGCTCCTAATGTAAGTATTAACGATCATGACCATAATTATAAGAACATTGAAGATGAGCACTTAATAAAGGGTGAAGTAAAGATAGGAGAGAATGTTTGGATTGGTTCTAATGTAGTTATATTGAGGGATACGTTTATAGGTGATAATACTGTGATAGCTGCTGGAAGTGTTGTAAAAGGAAATATTCCTTCAAATACACTGTTTGTAAATAAACGAGAAAACGTATGTATCAATCGCACGAGTTGAAGCAGTTCATGTGAAAGTGTCGTCTATATAATTTCATAATGTATAATGATTTCACTCATATCAAGAACAAAATATGAACGCGGGGAATTACATGAAGAAAAATATTTTAATTTCTATGTATGATATGGAAATTGGCGGTGCGGAAAGAAGCTTAATTAATATGCTAGAAACCTTTGACTACAACACATATAACGTAGATTTACTAATATTAAATCACACAGGAGATTTCATGCATTTAATCCCTGATAAAGTTAATGTGTTACCTCAAATAGGTAAATACACCGTATTTAGAAAATCCATTAGGCAATGCATACGGGAAGGCTATTTTTTAGCATCAATTATAAGAATAGTAAGCAAGTATATCGCAGGTAGAAAATCAAAACAACGGCAATTAAAAGAAGGATCAGGATATATTCAGATGCAACTTGTTTCAAAATATGTATCATACTTCTTGCCTAAACAGAAAAAAAAGTATGACTTTGCAATTAGTTATGCATGGCCACACGATATTTTAGCTGATAATGTAAATGCTGATAAAAAAATAGCTTGGATCCATACAGATTACAGTACGTTAGAAATTGATAATGAATTAGATCTTACTATGTGGAATAAGTTTGATTATATTGCATCTATATCAGATGAATGCACAAAAGCGTTCTTGACTGTATATCCATCATTGAAAGAGAAAATCTTGCTTATAGAGAATATTACTTCACCAGAGTTTATTCGGAAAATGGCTGCTAATGTTGTAGATTTTAATAAGCAAGATAATGGTACTTTTAATATCGTATCGGTTGGAAGATTGTCGTATGCCAAAGGGTTTGATCGTGCTATAAAAGCACTTAGAATGTTGCACGACAAAGGATTTAATAATATAAAGTGGTATGTGATAGGATATGGCTCAGATGAATCTATTCTTAGAGAACTAATAGCAGAAAACAATTTAGAAAATAGTTTTATATTATTAGGCAAACAAACCAATCCATATCCATATATGAAAGCATGCGATTTATACGTGCAGCCGTCTCGATATGAAGGAAAAGCAGTTACAGTGACAGAGGCTAAAATACTTGAGAGTCCTATATTGATTACGAATTATCCTACTGCAGCTAGTCAGTTGGAAGATGGATTTGAAGGTATAATATGCGATTCAAGTATTGAGGGGTTAGTTAAAGGGATTGAAACTCTATATAAAGATGATAAGCTCAGAAATACATTGATTCATCATCTGAAAAGTAGGGAATATAGTAATAGTTATGAGTTAGATAAGTTATATAAAATTATTGAAACCTAAAACAAAAGGAGCAAGCAAGTAGCGGTTATGTTGTATTCTACATAGCAGCGACTTATAAAGAAAAGCGGAGCTGACTGTTTAGGCCTGTTGGCTAAGGTTCTTCACCGTAACATGGGGTTGATTTTTTCGAAAATGAAACATTTTTCATACACGGAACGGAGAGTGGCAACTCCTGCGGGAATAGCGAGGAAAGTGAGATCCCGCAGGCTTGCCGAGGAGGCTCGCTCTCGCCCGCGGAAAGCGTCCACTCGGAGTGGAGTGTACATCTATCTATATGTTACCCCCGTCTTTTGGTGATGAACCGATCATAATAAAAATGTATGGATTATTATAATGCAGGGTTTCCTGGTAGAGGCGGGATTTAGGCATGAGCATAAAAGTAAGTGTAATAATACCGGTTTATAATGCAGGAAAATATATTACACAGTGTGTAGAATCACTTTTAAATCAAACACTTCAACAATGTGAATTTATATTTATTAATGATGGTTCGACGGACAATAGTAGAGAAGTTATTGAGCGTTATAAAGAATTAGATAATAGGATAATACTTATAAATCAAGAAAATCAGGGCGTAAGCATTGCCAGGAACAAAGGGTTATGTTTAGCGACTGGGGAATATGTTGGATTTGTTGATGCTGATGATTACATAGAGAGAGCAATGTATGAAGTATTATATAACTCTGCAAAGCAAGATGATTGTGATGTAGTTATATCAAATATTAACGGTGAAATGGAAGGACATAAGGTAGCAATAAGGTATCCATTTCCAGTAGATACTGTTCTTAAAAAAGAATATATAGATCAAGAACTATTGCCTTATTTTCTTAAGACAGATCATTTAAATACTGCTGTGAATAAAATTTATAAAAATAATATAATAAATGAAAATGATGTGAAATTTCCAGAAAAAGTTGCATTAGGAGAAGACGGAATGTTTAACATCGAATTCTTTAGTAATGCAACTAGTATGAAATATATAAATTATGCTGGATACCACTATAGAGAGGTAACTGGCAGTGCTACTAGAAATATAGTAGAAAAAGATTATTTTAAGAGAGCCGTAGAAGTGTATAACATGGAATTGCCACAAATATATACTGATAAGGTCGACAAAGTAAAGGCGCACCAGTTAAAATCAATAAAATTTATAAATAGTGTAATGTCATATATATATATTTATTTTACCCCATCTAAAGATGTAAGTTTTAGTACGAGGTATAGATATGTAAAAAATATGATTCGAAATAAATATGTTAGAGAAGCGTTACCTGTTTATTGCAGTGAAAATTACAGTAAATTAGGAAGATATGAGAAAGCTGTGATAGACATGATAAGGAAAAAGTCGGCAATTGGACTATATTGTGCTGTTGCTTACAGTAGATTTCGAAGTAAATAGTTATTGGGAGAGGCTAATATGAAAATTATGATGTTTGCCCATGGAGGCAGTTTAAATAGAGGATGCGAAGCAATAGTTCGTTCTTCTACGAATATTATCAAAGAAAAAACAGATGACACAAAGGTGTACTTAGTATCAAGTAAACCAGAAACGGACAAGATAATTCCTCAGTTGGATGAAATATATGAGGGTTCTAGCAGTAGTATAAAGAAGTATTCATATGATTGGTGGATGGCTTTACTTAAGGTAAAGTTTTTTAATGATGAATCTTATGCATTAGCTAAAATGGAAAATAACATCATTAAACGTATAAAAGATGTAGATGTATGCTTATCTATAGGAGGAGATAACTATTGCTATGGAGAGCAGCCTGCATTGTATGAGATAGATAGAAGAGTAAAGGCACAAGGGAAAAAATTGGTTTTATGGGGATGTTCTATCGGTGACGAGGACATGTCTGAGAAAAAATTAGAAGACTTAAAGCTGTTTGATGCAATACTAGCTCGTGAAAGCCTTACTTATAATATGTTAAAAAGTAAGGGGCTCAATAATGTTAAATTATGTGCTGATCCAGCATTTACTATGGAAAAAGAAGAGCTGGAATTGCCTAAGGGATGGCAAGAAGGAAATACAGTTGGATTAAACTTTAGCCCACTTGTCTGGGAGAGAAATAAAGACTCCCAAGCGGCAGTAAGAGAATTAATAAATCATATATTAAATACTACAGATTTAACAATTGCTCTCACACCTCATGTAATAATGGATGGAAATAACGATTATGAAGTTTTATATAAATATTATGAGGAATTTAAAAATACTGGGAGAGTAATCATACTGCCAAATGACTTAAATGCAATACAATATAAGGGGTATATTGCTAGAATGAGATTTTTCATAGGAGCTAGAACACATGCGACTATAGCAGCTTATTCGAATTGTGTTCCAACTATGGTATTAGGGTATAGCATAAAGTCAAAAGGAATATCGAAAGATATATTCGGAGAAGAAAAATTAGTTTTAGGGTTAGAAGAGATATCAAGCAGTGAGAAGCTAAAGGCTAAATTTGATGAGATGGTAAGCGAAGAAACAGAATTGAGACAAACATTACAGAAATCTATCCCTAATATAAAGAAAATGTCGTATAAAGCGGTAGAATATTTAGCTGAACTAGTTAAGTGAGGTGTATCAATGAAAAAGAATTTATTATTTGTTATACCTAGTTTAACAGCTGCTGGTGGAGAAAAGAGTTTAGTAAATTTATTATCTCAAATAGACTACAACTTATATAATGTAGATTTGTTTTTATTAAAACATGATGGAATGTTTATGGAATTTGTACCAAAAGAGGTACAAATTCTATCACTTCCAGAAACTTACCACTTATTTGCTTTACCACTATTTAAATCTATTAAGCAGCTCATATTAAAGCGTGAAATGACACTAGCATATAATCGAGTGATGTTTGCTATAAGAAATAGAAATGCTAGAAATATATCAATAAGGGAACAATATAACTGGAAATATGTCTCCAAGTCTTTGGAAAAATTACCCCAAAAATATGATGTAGCTATAGGATTTTTAGAAAAAACATCTACATATTTTTGTGTAGACAAAGTAAATGCTTTTAAAAAAATAGGATGGGTTCATATTGATTATGACAAATTAGGTATGGATCCAAATTTTGATATTGATTACTTTAAAGAGTTAGACCATATCGTTACTGTTTCGGAAGAATGCGCAAATAAACTAAAAAATAGATTTCCGAGCCAAAAGAATAAAGTAAGAGTTATATATAATATCGTTTCACCGACAATGATAAATAAAATGGCCAATCAAAATAATATCGATGTGTATGATAGAAAGGATAATGAAATTGTACTACTTTCTATTGGGAGATTACATTATCAGAAGGCTTTTGAATTGGCTATAGAATCTTGTAAGAAACTAATTGATAGAGGATATAACATAAAGTGGAATATTATTGGCGAAGGGGAAGAGAGAGAGAAATTAACGAATTTAATTAAAGAAAATAAATTAGAAGGAACGTTTCGTTTATTGGGCTTAAAGTCCAATCCATATCCATATATAAAGCAAGCCGATATATATATACAGACATCTAGATTTGAAGGAAAGTCTATAGCTATAGATGAAGCAAAAATATTAAACAAACCTATAATTGTAACTAATTTCAGTACAGCAAAAGATCAGATAAATGATGGCATAGATGGCCTAATTGTAGATATGGATGCAGATGCTGTTGCAAATGGGGTTGAAAAGCTTGTAAAAGATATAAGTTTAAGAGAACGTTTAGCATATAATTTATCCCAATTGAAATTAGGGACAGAAGGAGAAATAAATAAGCTGTATGAGACTTTTTAGTGGGTGGGACTCATGAAAAAAAAATTATTATTTGTAATGAATAATCTAACTTGTGGCGGGGCTGAGAAATCGCTAATATCCTTATTGGAAACGATAGATTATTCTTTGTACAGTGTAGATTTGTTTTTATTCAAGCATGAAGGGATATTTATAAATAAGCTACCAAAAGAAGTTCATTTACTACCTGAGCCTATGAACTATAAATATTTTGATATGCCTATAAAGAAATCATTAATAGAGTTAATTAAAAAAAGAGATTTTAAAACATCTTTTAATAGGATTGTATTAGGATATTTAGCTAAGACAGAAAATAATGGCGCTATTATTGAACAAAAGTTATGGAAATATATGTCAAATTCAATAAGTGAAATCAATAAAGAGTATGATGCAGCTATAGGGTTCCAAGAAAAAAACCCTATATATTTTTGTGTAGATAAGGTAAAAGCAAAAAGAAAAATTGGATGGATACATACAGATTATAATAAGTTAGGGATTGATTATAAAAAAGAGAAAGTTTATTTTGGTAAATTAGATTACGTAGTTACTGTATCAGAAGAATTAGTTAATATTCTAAAAAAGAACTTTCCTGAATATGAAAAAAAATTTGTATGTATACACAATATCGTTTCTTCAAAAATGATAAGGAAAATGTCATTAGAGAAGGTAGAATTTAAAACAGAAGGTGACAAAAGCATATCGTTAATTTCTGTAGGTAGATTGGCTAAAGAAAAGGGATTAGATATTTCCTTAGAAGCAGTCGATAGGCTTGTTAAAAAAGGGTATGACATTAAGTGGTATATCATTGGAGAAGGTAATGTAAGAAAAGAATTACAAAGAGGTATAAAAGAAAGAAATTTAGAAGAAAGAATAATACTATTAGGTTTAAAAGAAAATCCATACCCGTATATAAGGCAATCAGATATATACATACAAACTTCGAGATATGAAGGAAAATCAATTTCTATAGATGAAGCAAAAATATTAGCAAAACCAATAGTAATTACTAATTTCGAAACAGCTGATAATCATATAAAAAATAATATCGATGGGTTGATTGCAGAAATGGATTCCATCTCAGTAGCTGATAATCTTGAGATATTAATAAGTGATGAAATGTTAAGAGCGAAGTTTATTAATAATCTTGCAGAAGAAGACTTGGGAACAGAAGGTGAAATTGATAATTTATATAAATTAATAAACAGTAAAATATAATATGAAAAAAATTATGGGGGGTAACAATGTTTAATCGCATAAAAAAGTCGTTAATGATAAGATTAGGAATGCTATCCCGTGAAGAACTAACAGTAGAAGCGTGTTTGCAACGAGGTATGAAGGTAGGGAAAAATTGTTCCGGGTTAGCTGGGAGTACAATTGATTATGCACATTGCTGGTTAATAGAAATTGGTGATAATGTTACGTTTGCGCCCCAAGTGTATCTTCTTGCACATGACGCTAGTACGAAACGATATTTAGATTATACAAAAATAGCAAAAATAAAAATAGAAGACAATTCATTTATAGGAGCAAGGGTCTTAATTATGCCTGGGGTTACAATAGGGAAGAATGCTATTGTAGCTGCAGGAAGTATCGTAACTAAATCGGTACCTGAAGGGTCTATAGTTGGCGGTAACCCAGCAAGAATAATCGGGAAAACTGAGGATTATATTAACAAGCATAGATTAAATATGGAAACTGCTCATGTTTATGATAAAAATTGGACAATAGGCGGGAATATAACGCTAGACATGTGTAATAAGATGGCCGAAGAGTTGGAGAATACTGTAGGATATGTTAAGTAAACTAAACTATTTCTATATCGAAAGGGCTTTATAGAGATGATATTTCAAATTTTGAGTTGTACGATAATTATTATTCTTTTAATAACGATAGCAATAGACTTAGTACCTTTAATAAAAGACTGGACACTAAGAATTCATATGGGAAGATACGATGATAAATCGTTATGGAATAAAGCTATTACTAATAAAGGATCTAAATTTTTATTGAATGTACCAAAAATAAAGGTAACAGATAATACAAGATTAGTCGTAATAGATATGCTGAAGAAAAATTATACAAAAAGTACTATACAACATTGGCAAGAAGCATCTTTAGTTTTAGGGTTATCTGAGTACTTAAAATATAATGATGATCAGGAAGTAAAAAAAGCAGTTGTAAAATTTTTGGATGCGAAATTTGATAGTAATGGTCAATGGAGAGAAAAACCAAAGTATGTAGATGGAGCTATACTAGCATATTCTATTATGAAGATAGATTTTATAGAGACAGATAAGTATAGGAAAGCATTGGACTATACTTGGGAAATGATAAAAGAGCATATAGGTGAAGATGGATCAGTAGAGTATAGAAAGTATATGAAAAGTTATAGGTATGTAGATACTATAGGCTTTATATGTCCATTTTTAGTAGCTTACGGTACGAAATATAACAAAGACGAGTGTGTAGATTTAGCAGTGAAGCAAATTAAAGAGTATGAGCAGTATGGAATGTTAGACGAACATTATATTCCAAGTCATGTATACAAGTTAGAAAATAAAGTACCCCTTGGATTATATGGATGGGGAAGAGGTCTTGGTTGGTTTGCTATAGGCCTTATAGATGCATGGGGTGAATTACCACAAGACAATCAATATAAACTTGTTTTAGAAGAATGTGTAAAGAGATTTGCAAAAGCTGCTATGAACTTTCAACAAGATAATGGAAGCTGGAACTGGACGGTAACTAGAAGTGAATGTAGGCCGGATTCTTCTGCTACAGCTACATTAGGCTGGTTTCTGTTAAACGCATCAAAAATAGATGAGATTTCTAAAGAATGTTTAAATAGTACAGATAAAGCTATAAGTTATTTGATGAAGGTTACGAGGAAAAATGGGGCAGTTGACTTTTCACAAGGAGATACAAAAGACATAGGAGTATATTCGATGTTGTTCAATATATTGCCGTTTACGCAAGGATTTTGTATGAGATTAATCAATTTATATGTAAGTAAGAGATAAACTTTTGCTTATATTTGTATAAGGAATATCCATTAACAAAGGTAATAGCTAGTTTGAGAATTCAAATAAATTGTTTTTGGAGAAGTCAAAAAGGAGGAATTTATTTGCTAAATTCTTTAACGTCATTTAGATTTATTGCTGCATTAATGGTGTTCTTATTCCATATGCGGGTGTTCAGTCAATATCAATTAGGTTCAGCGGGCGTTCAGTTTTTCTTTGTTTTATCTGGTTTTATATTAGCCTATAACTATCATTCTAAGTTTATAGAAATCAATAAAAATAATATCAAAAAGTTTTATAAAGCAAGATTTTCAAGAATATATCCCGTTCATGTATTAACTTTTTTGCTCTCTGTACCATTGGTTATTTTGTACTTTCACCCCAATAGTTTATATTTTGTAAAACTTACTTTTATGTCAATGATCAATTTGCTATTGTTACAAAGTTTTTTTCCGAGTCAAGGAACTTATTTTAATTTTAATGGTGTTTCATGGACGTTATCAGTTGAAACGTTCTTTTATTTTATGTTTCCTTTTCTGCTATGGATATTTATAAAACTTAAAGTTAACAAAAATATAGTTAAATCTGTATTGATATTTTGGATAGTGTGGGGCGTTTTATTTCTATTAAATAAAAATTTGGATGGAGATAATCCATTTTATATTTGGTTACTACATATCTTCCCTGGAGTTAGATTGTTTGAATTTTCAACAGGGATGCTTTTAGGATTGATTTATATTGAAAAATCCAATAAAGAAAATTTAAACAAGGCTATATTTACTGTTTTAGAACTACTAAGTTTATTGTTATTCATTGTCTTATTATTGTATTCGGCAAACTTAGACGTAGGAATCGTTCGCGGTGTGTATTTTGTTCCACTATGGTGTTTGTTAATTTTCACCTTTGCATTTCAAGGTGGTATGATTTCAAAAATATTATCACAAAGGTTTTTTGTTTATTTGGGTGAAATTAGTTTCTCATTCTATATGATCCATCAATTGGTGATTCGATACTTAGATTTTCTTCATTTAGCGAATACGTATCGCTTTTTGATTTGTTTAGTAATTTCTTTATTATTTAGTTCAATCATTTATCAATTTTACGAAGAGCCATTACGTAAGAAAATTCGTTTTGGTTTTCGAAAACAAACGCATAAAATGCAAGTACCTTTATCAAAAGAAATCCTTAAATAAGGGCTTATTTTTAAATAATTACTGTAAATAGGTGAAAAGAAAAAATTATGGTCAGTAACAATGGGAGGATTAAATGAGAATAACAGTATTCACTCCAACATACAACAGAGGCTATATTATAGAAAAACTGTACAGATCATTACAAGAGCAAACATATACAGATTTTGAATGGTTAGTTATTGATGATGGTTCAAGCGATAACACAGAAGAGTTATTTAGATTATGGACAGTAGAAAAAAATCCATTCCCCATAAGGTATTATAAAGTTGAAAATGGTGGGAAACATAGAGCAATTAATAAAGCTACTGACTTAGCAGAGGGGGAATTGTTCTTCATTGTCGATTCTGATGATTATCTGACGAAAGATGCATTAGAAAACATAGAAAATTGGGAACGAAACTTGGAAAATAAAGAATTATTTTGTGGTGTTTCTGGTAATAGAGGAAGGCAGGTTAATGACTTTTTAGGAACAACATTTGAAGGGGAATATGTAGACGCAACTTCACTTGAACGTACAAAATATAATATAACCGGTGATAAAGCAGAAGTCTTTTATACGAATATCCTTAGAAAATATAAGTTTTGTGAATTTGAAGGAGAGAAATTTATAACAGAGGCGACAGTGTGGGAGAAAATGGCCCATGATGGCTATAAAATAAGGTGGTTTAATAAAACCACTTATATATGCGATTATCTTGAGGATGGCTTAACGAAAAATATGAAAGAGATATTTGCTAAAAGTCCTAAAGGTACAGCGTATTATATAAAACAGCAAATTAAGTTTTATAAATGTAATGTAAAAGGCAGATTGTCTTATTATAATTTATACTATGATTTTGTGAAGTCTAATTTAAAATTAGGACAGGCTGCAAAATATTTGGAAATTCAACCTGTTACTTTAATCTTTTCTATATTTTTAGTTAAATGTAAGAAAATCATGATGAAGTAGGTTTTAAATATGAGAGTAAAAAATTCGATAATTAATATATCCGCTGGTCTTGGTAATCAAATTATTATTACGTCATTAAGTTTTATTTCAAGAACTGTATTCATTAATAGCTTAGGCGTTGAGTACCTAGGAATAAACGGACTACTTACCAACATACTGTCTATGCTGTCTTTAGCAGAAGCAGGAATAGGTTCTAGTATAATGTACAGTCTTTACAAACCGGTAGCCGAGAATGATCAGCAGAAAATAAAAGTGCTTATGCGCTTGTATCGAAATGCATACATGGTAATCGCCTTAGTAGTATTGTTACTAGGGCTCGCATTAATGCCTTTTCTAGGTTATTTTGTTAAAGATTCAAATGTTGAAAATGTCCATCTCATTTATGCCATATTTTTACTGAACACAGTTGCACCGTATTTATACTCACATAGAAGTTCGTTTTTAAATGTTTGTCAGAAAGGTTATGTTGTAACAGGGGTATATTCTATATCTTCCATTATATCTACTTGTCTTAAGATAGGAGTATTGCACTATACAAAAAATTATATTTTATATCTAATTATAGATAGTGTTATTACCATAACTACGAGTATCCTTTTAGCAGCTATAGTGAGTAAATTGTATCCATTTTTAAAAGATAAAGTATCTAGTAAATTAGATAGTGAAACGAAAAATAGCATTATAAAAAATGTAAAAGCGATTGTTCTACAAAATATAGGAAACTACCTAGTGTTAGGTACAGATAATATTATCATTTCATCATTTGTGAGTGTAGCAGCAGTTGGATTGTACTCCAATTACAATATGTTAATTGATATTTGTAGAACTTTTACTTATCAAGTGTTTAATAATATTTATCATAGTGTAGGAAATTTAGTAGCAAAAGAGAGTGCAGAAAAAATTTACAGTATATATAAAATCTATACACTCCTCAATTTTTGGTTATATTCATTTTTCAGCATACTGTTATGTATTACTATAGAGCCCTTTATTACTTTATGGATAGGCCCGAAATTCTTAATGAGTGAAGGGATATTATTTGTATTAATGGCTATCTTCTATGAAAGAGGAATGAGAAATGCGATAACAACTGTGAAGACTACAGCAGGAATTTTTCAAGAGGATAAATACGCTCCTTTGTTTCAAGCTGCTGTAAACCTTATTGTATCTATTATTTTAGTTCAGTATATAGGTATAGTAGGTGTTTTTATTGGAACATTTATAAGTGTATTAACTGTTCCATTCTGGGTTACGCCTTATCTAGTGTATAAGAAGGTGTTCGAAAAACCTATTATTCATTATTATAAAACATACATGTATTATGTAGTTATATGTATAGGAACATATCTAATAACAAAAGTGATAAGTAACTTTATATTGTTAGATGGTTGGTTAGGTTTAATATTAAAAGGCACCGTTTGTCTAATAGTGCCAAATATAATTTATGTATTCATTTTTCGTAAAACAGATGAGTTTAAGTATTTATTTGGTGTTTTTAAAAGAATTGCGGGCAAGTTATTGAAGCGTTTTAAATTAGGAAAAGGAATCTCATATTAACTTCAGTCAGCTGGTATATATTTTAAACATTGCCATCATGAAGCGGAGTTGAAAAAATAAAGTGTTCTGAAATTAGAAATTCCAGATATATACAAAAGCTAGCTGGACTACCGTGTTTTCGCAATTCAAACAATCATAAGTTAAAATGATGAACATATGTAGTGAGATTTCTTAGTTTATAATAAATTTGTTGAAAAGAGGAAAGAAAAAACTATTCATAGAATAGTTTTTTCTTTTTTTCATCCTAACTCATACACCCAATCTATTTAATCTATAGAAGCATAATATATAAAAAAGAAAAAGGGTGTAAACATATGACAAGTTATTTAAACGCTAATCTTGGAGATATGAGTGATGTTGATTTAACAAATATGTCTCCTGCCCATGGTGATGTATTAACTTATGATGATGTTAAATCAAAGTGGATTCCTAAAAAGCTTTCAATTTCAAGTACAGAAAATGCCTCAAGTGTTGTATATGTAATAGAACTAGATAGATGGAATATTAAAAATGATGGGACGAATGCTGCTGCTACTACACTAGGTATAAATCAAGCATTAATTTGGGCAAAATCTCAAGGGTATAATCATGTTATATTGCCAGGAGGGACCTATAAGTTAAAGATTGACAGTACATCATTTTCATGCATTGTTATGCCAAGCAATATACATTTTGAAATGGCTGATGGATGCGTATTACAGCTAGAAGCCAATTCATCACCTTGGTATAGAATATTTGAGGTTAAAGGGGTTAGAAATGTTAGGGTTTCTGGTGGGAAAATAGTCGGAGACAAAAAGGGGCATATATATGAAATAGGTGTAAAGTTTGTTAGGGGAGGTGTAAATCCTGACGGGTCATTAAATAGTAATCCGAATTTTATCCGTAGTGAGGTAGTAGATAGGTATGTAAATCCTGGACTACTAAAATCTTTTAGACTATGGTCTATTTCAGGAGTAACTGCTGCGAGATATAGTTTTTATCAATATAATGGCACGGTTTCTTCTAGTACGTTAGTTGGATTTAAAACCGATGGACAGTTTGCCCCAACATCTCCGTCAGGAAGAAATTGGGTTGCTCCAATAGACAAGGCTAATAAGATGATATTTGTTATTGATATTACGTCTTCACCTTTGAGTGATGACCAAATTGCAAAAATTAATGCGAAAGTCGACGCTCAGAACTATACACACGAATGGGGACAAGGGATAGAAATAAGCGGTTCAAATTATGTTGAAATAGATCATGTAGAAATAAGTGATTGTACTGGCGATGCTGTTTCCACGGGCTGGTTAGAATATAAATTGAATCCAGCTGACTATACGCAAGAACAGATGGGATCGCATATTTACATCCATAACTGCGATATTCACAACTGCAGAAGACAAGGTATTACTCTTGGTAGTGCAAACGATACCTACATCTTTGATAACAAAATCTACTTTATTGGTAAGGCTGATGATGGCATTACAGTAGATGGAACTGCTCCTATGTTTGGAATAGATATTGAGTCTATGTGGACTCAAAGTAATATACCAACATGGCGGCCTGAACTAAATCAATCAGGGCTTGAATTGAACACTAGAATTTATATTTATAATAATTACATTTATAGCAATGCACGTGGGCATTTTGTAAACGTTGATGGTATTCATGTAGTTTTAGAAAATAACATATTTGAAGGTTTTAATGTTGGAGGAGTTAGTTCTTATCAGAATAACTGGTATATTAAATATCTAAATAATACTTTTATTGGATGTGAACTCACTGTTAAAGGAGATAACTTTGTCAATGGAGCAGTATGTAATAACGGGAATATAAAGTTACAAGATATTAGAGGAGCAGTCGTTACAAATTGTCAAATAAAGAATGGCTCATTTTCCGTTTCGAGTACTTATGGTTACTTTGGAACTCCTGCTGTAAATGTCACTACTAAGACATTTACTTATAGCTCACCGCATGGAATGGGAAATGGCGCAAAGATATGTTTCGAACAATGGATTGGAAAAGTTCCTGCTGGAATTAGTGTAGATAAACTGTATTATACAGTAAATGTAACACCAACAAGTTTCCAAGTGGCTGAAACATTAAATGGACCGCCGGTAGTCATAACGGATGCAGGAACAGCAGGATTCAATATAAGCAGATGTGATTATGGGAGATGCTACATCTCAGATATTACTATTGAAAGAGAGTGGAGAAGCGATAATGCTGTAGCACAAAACCTTTCAGTAATTATGACAGGAGGGGTTCTTAAGAACATTAATGTCAAGAACTATGACATTAGCATCAAGCCACCTGCTAATTATGCTGGACGACCTATCACAGTAGAAGGATTAACCTTGATTGAAGGCGCTGCAGATTTGGAATGTTGTAATTTAAGTAACGGTAAGTTCTTAAGAGCAAAAACTAGTCGAATGGGTGGAGATCTATCGCTAGGTTCTAATAATGCTCAATATACGAGGAAGATAAATACAGACAACTGCTTATTTCAAAACGTAGGCGTAAATTTTGAAGGAAACGTTGTGAATAATCGCAGTACATTTTTAAACTCCATTATCAAGAAAACAGATAGTTCTACCGTTTCCATCATTGCACATAGTTATTTGGAAAATACTGTGGTCAGCTTACGGTGGTTAACGAAGGAAAAAGCGGTGACGATAGCACAGTGTATATTTAATAATGTGTCTACTGATATAAACGCAAGTACTAGGTTGATAGATAATACTGTTATTAATTAAGTAAAGATTTATATGAGCCAGAGCTAGACAAAGATGTCGAAAAATTAAAATGGATTTATACAGTAAGGCACAAAGTCATAAAAAGCATCTCAATTCGTTATTTTACAACAACGAACCGGGATGTTTTTTAATACCTAATGTAAAAGTTAACCACGTTTCAATAAAAAAATGTATGAATAAGGATATGAATAACGAGGAGGAAAAAACATATGAAAATTCTAGTTACAGGCGGAGCAGGATACATCGGAACTCATACATGCGTAGAACTATTAAATGCCGGATATGAGATAATCGTAGTTGACAATTTTTCAAACAGTAAACCAGAAGCTTTAAAACGTGTTCGTGAAATTACAGGAAAAGATTTTACATTTTATCAGGCAGATATATTAGATAAAGAGATGCTAGATACTATTTTTGATGAAAATCAAATTGATGCCGTTATCCATTTTGCAGGATTGAAGGCGGTAGGAGAGTCGGTTACGTTACCACTTTGGTATTATCATAATAACATTACAGGTACTCTTGTATTATGTGAAGTCATGAAAAAGCATGGTGTAAAGAAAATGGTCTTCAGTTCTTCAGCAACAGTATATGGAATGGCAGAACAAGTACCGATTTCCGAAAATTTTTCACTTGGAGCGACGAATCCTTATGGGCGCACAAAACAGATAATCGAAGAAATATTACGTGATCTGTATGTGTCTGACCATGAGTGGAGCATTGCTCTTTTACGTTACTTTAATCCAATTGGAGCACATAAAAGCGGGCGAATTGGGGAAGATCCAAAAGGTATTCCAAATAATCTTATCCCGTACATTACACAAGTAGCTGTTGGAAAGCTAAATGAATTAAGCGTTTTTGGGAATGACTATCCAACACAAGATGGTACAGCTGTAAGAGATTATATACATGTTGTAGATCTTGCAATGGGACATTTGAAAGCGCTCGAAAAGATATCGAGATCTCAAGGGGTAGAAGCGTATAATTTAGGAACCGGATGTGGTTATAGTGTATTGGAAATGGCTACTGCCTTTGAAAAAGCATCAGGTAAGAAAGTTCCATATAGAATTGTAAATCGTCGTCCAGGTGATGTAGCTATTTGTTATGCGAATGCATCAAAGGCTAAACTAGAGTTGGGATGGGTTGCTCAAAAAGGAGTCGAAGAGATGTGCGAAGATTCATGGAGATGGCAGTTTAATAATCCAAATGGTTATGCCAAATAAAATTATATGCTATATATAAGTTAACAAGCCGACATAAAAACCTCCTTTCTTTTTAGAGGGGACGAGAGCATCTGGCCGCACATAGAAACGGTTAGAGCCTTTTCCTACCACATGCAATATTTAAAACAAAAGGAGGAAGCAAGTAGCGATCATGTTGTATTCTGCATAGCAGCGACTTATATGTCGAAAAATGAAAATGGCTATATATAAGGGATGTTAGAGAGTAAAAAATTGTTAGTAATAGAGTGAAAAATAAATACAAATCCCACTTGAAATAGCTAGAATTTGTATATGTAAACAGATTTTGCGAAAGAGGGGCTTAAACATGAACATTTCTGAGAGATTAACTCAGCAGGAATTTAAAGAGATACTCATGTATATATACAAAAGAGGTCAAGAATCAAAAAATGTGGAAGTAAAACGTTTAATCGAAGAAATTAAACAATACCTCATTTCGATTATGTATACATCAAAATAATTTATAAATCTTAAAAAATTGGTTCTAAGATTTATTGTGAAATGATATGTATATAAACACCAATTGAAAAGATCGACATAAAATCATTCATTTTAGGTGAGAGAGCGCGTCTGGTCATGCATACAAGCGATCAGGGCCTTTTTCTGCCATGTGCGAAGTGAAACAAGAGAGAAAGCAAGTGCAGGCTCCTTTTTCTGCATAGCAGCGACTTATATGTTGAAAAATGAAAATGGATGTATATATAACGAAAGCCTTTCATACTATTGATCTGTGAAAAGGCGCTTGCAAGAATCTTGGATAGGAGTATGATTATTGATGAAGCGAATTTTTGATTTACTGATTTCGTTGTTTTTATTATTGTGTTTATCTTCTGTTATCGTTGTAGTAGCCGTTTTGGTTAGATTAAAATTAGGATCACCTATAATATTTAAACAACAACGTCCAGGACTACATGGAAAACCGTTCTATCTTTACAAATTTCGCACAATGACTGATGAAAGAGATAATCAGGGTAAGTCCTTGCCTGATCAAGTGAGATTAACCACATTTGGTAAATTTCTTAGGAAATGTAGTTTAGATGAATTGCCGCAACTTATAAATGTTGTGAAAGGTGACCTAAGTTTAGTAGGACCGCGACCATTATTAATGGAATACTTATCTTTATATTCTAGTGAACAAGCTAAAAGACATGATGTAAAACCTGGGATTACTGGGTGGGCACAAGTGAATGGAAGAAATGCAATTACTTGGGAAGAAAAATTCAAATTAGATGTATGGTATGTAAATAATCAATCTTTTTTAATCGATATGAAGATATTATTTCTTACACTAATAAAAGTGTTTAAATCAGAAGGAGTAAATCAAGATGGTCATGTAACAATGGAACGTTTTACCGGTATGAAATAGACTGTGAGAGGAGGTAATGAATGGAAATTGTAATGATTGGACAAGGTGGTCACAGTAAAGTTATACAGGATATTATTTTATCAAACAAGGAATATGAAATCGTTGGATATTTAGATGATCGATATGAAGATATAACTAGAGTAGATAATATTTATTTCGGCCCGATTTCAACTGCCTATGAAATGATTAACGATGTTAATCAAATAAAATTTGTTATTGCAATAGGGAATAATAAAGTTAGAAAAAAAATTGCCGAGAAATTGAGTCTGCCTGACAATTGTTATGCCACGTTAATACATAAAACAGCCGTTATAAGTCCGAATGCTAAGATAGGAAACGGTACAGTTGTTATGCCGCATGCGGTGATTAATGCTGATACTCAAATTGGCAATCATTCTATTATAAATACGGGTTCTATTGTTGAACATGACAATATATTAGGTGATTTTGTGCATATTTCTCCTCATGCTACACTTACAGGTTCTATCATCATCGAAGAAGGGGCACATATAGGGGCAGCGGCTACTCTTATTCCAAGTGTTAAAATCGGAGAATGGTCTGTTATTGGAGCAGGGGCTGTTGTGATAAATGATATTCCCCCTAATTGTACAGCCGTTGGTATCCCTGCCAAAGTTATTAATGAATTGAGTTACTAGGAGTGATAAAAATGGTAATAACACAACAGAAAAACCGAATCTTTCTCTCTACTCCGCATATGAGCGGCAATGAACAAAAATATATTCAAGATGCCTTTGATACAAACTGGATTGCTCCTCTTGGGCCAAATGTGGATGCTTTTGAAGAAGAACTCGCATCTTTTGTTGGAACTAGAGATGCTGCAGCGGTTAGTTCAGGTACTGCCGCTATCCATTTAGCTCTGCGGTTATTAGATGTTCAAAAAGGGGATAAAGTGTTTTGTTCAAGTCTTACTTTTATAGCGAGTGCCAATCCAATTATGTATTTAGGGGCTGAACCAGTATTTATCGATTCAGAGCCAGAAACATGGAACATGTCGCCGCAAGCTTTAGAACGTGCGCTTTCTGATGCTCATAAAGAAGGTAAATTGCCAAAAGCTATTATCACTGTTAACTTATATGGGCAGAGCGCAAAAATGGATGAGATTTGTTCTTTATGTAATAAATATAATGTTCCTATTATTGAGGATGCAGCGGAATCTTTAGGTTCTACATATAAAGGAAAAGCCAGTGGTACATTTGGGAAATTTGGTATTTATTCTTTTAATGGCAACAAAATTATTACAACTTCTGGTGGAGGAATGCTTGTTTCTGATGACGTTGAGGCATTAAAGAAAGCGCGTTTTTTTGCAACCCAAGCAAGGGATGTAGCACCGCATTACCAGCATAGCGAGATGGGATATAATTATCGAATGAGTAATATATTAGCTGGTATTGGAAGAGCTCAATTAGAGGTGTTAGAAGATAGAGTGAAGGCTAGAAGATTAATATTTGCACGATATTACCAGGAATTATCTAGTATACCTGGATTTTACTTTATGCCTGAATTAGAAAATACTCAGTCGAATCGCTGGCTCACAGCTTTAACAATCGATGAAAAAGAAACAGGTATATCTATTCAATCATTATTGGAGGCTTTAGCTGAAGAGAATATTGAAGCTCGTCCTGTGTGGAAGCCGCTTCACATGCAACCGCTTTTTGAAGGGATGAAATATTATTCTCATAGCGAAAATGACCATGTGGCTGAACAATTATTTAAAACGGGTATTTGTCTTCCTTCTAGTTCCAACATGACAGAGATAGAGCAACAAAGGGTTATTCAATGTATTAAAAAATTTTTATAAAATAAAAGAACCTTCTGAATGAGGTGTGTAAATTCAGAAGGTTCTTTTTACCCGAAAGGGGGTTAAATACGAGAAAAAGCAGAGGGATCTATCTTCTTTTCGTGAAGGCCCTCCTTTTGGTGAATTTTTCTTTTAATTGAATATAAAGGAAATCCCTGTATAAAATATGGTTATAAGTATATATGAATATTATATTGATTGCTTTTTGTCTTTTTGTATGCAAATATTAAAAGTGAAAACATAATGCTGAACTGAATCTCCTGGCTAAATTGTATAAGTACAAGGAAGTGTATATTCAATGGTGTGCAACTTATGATCTATTTTACGTTACTACTTCTTAATAAGTTTACGTTTTTTACGAAATATATAAGTGCAAATTGAAAAATCGACATAAAACTTTTCTTATTTAGGTGGGAGAAAGCATCTGAACATGTATAGAAGCGGTCAGGTGCTGTTTCTGTCACATATGCAGGTGCCTCTTTTTTCTGCATAGCAGCAATCTATATGTCGAAAAATCAAAATGGATTTATATAGTTTCCCTTACATTATATGATATAGAAAAATAGGACTAAGGAGCATTTATAGAGGGAGGACTATAAACGGATGATTGGGAGAAATATTTATCAATTTCGAAAGAAAAGGGGACTTACTTTATCCGAATTAGCAGAAAGGGCTGGAATTTCAAAATCCTATTTAAGTAATATTGAAAGAAGTATAAACCAGAACCCATCTATTCAAGTGATGGAAAAGATAGCGTTGGTATTAGAAGCAGATCTCAATACATTACTCGAAACGAAAACAAATACAGAAACAAAACAGCAGATTGAAGAAGAGTGGGTTGATTTTGTGTATGAATTAAAAAAGGCAGGGATTAATAAAGAAAAGCTCGGGGATTATAAAATATTAATTGATTTTATTAAGTGGCAGAATTCAGCGATAGATAAGTAAAAAAATGGTTTATTCTTTTTTGTTATTTTGGTATGAAATGTGTTAAGTAGCTTATCTATATTTAAAAATTGCACATAAAAAGATTGATTTCCTTTCATTCTCTAATATTATCACTTAGTAGAACAATGAAGACTAATTCCTCTTATGATGACACGAATTTTTTATTCGTATATACATGTTCTGTACAGCTTGTTTATTATGTTGACAGTAACATTCTAATTATTTTTTTACCTAGGATTGTAAGCGCTTTTACGAAACATAACAGTATTACCCCATCTCAAAGTTTGAAAGAAAATAAAGAAGTTATGCGGGAGATAAACTACTGGTAAATATCTACTTAGATGTGATTGAGCTCCCGTTGATATAATTTTCAGTTTATTTTTATAATTCACCCTTCGTTTTATAGGGGTGGATTATAAAAATAATACAAAATATTCAAATAATTATACTGGTATTTAAATTGCAAAAAAGAAGGGGGATGAATAGTTCTGTAGTTACATTTATTTTGAATTATATAAAAAAAACATTTACAAATAGAATATCATTATATAAAATGAAAACAAGTTCGTTATACAGAACGAAGATAAACCAAAATGTTTACCTTCAGGAAAATATATTCGTTTAAACAAGAGAATGTACATTCTTAACCCAGTCTATATCCAAAGGGTTGAAGAAATGGATAAAATATACTTTTGAGACGAAAATTCTCTATAATGAACTTCAGCGATAAAAACTTTTTTGCTGAAAATATGGGATATGAATTGACATAACAAAAGGGAAATGATAATTTATATCTTGTAATTGTTCTTTTTACAGAACAAAAATAGTAATATAATAAAAAATTATATGTATAGAATTAGTTCGTAGATTTTATTTGTGATATTTATTGAACAAAACAGAATCGTTCTTTAAATAGAACGAATATAAGTAATAATAATATAGAGGATTAATTACATATTAGCGATTATTTATCCCGTGTCAGTAATCCTTACCTTCAGATTCTGAGGAATCCATAAAAAATAGGTGGAGATGAAGAAAACCTCATTGATAGACGTCTCACATTATCCGATTGGATTTTACTTATTTGCTGCAAAACAGGAGGAAAAAATGAGTGCTATAACTGGAATTTTACATTTTAACAACGAGTCTATACCGATTGAATACGGCATTAGATTAATGAGGGATTTGCAAAAATATCCCGCTGATGATGTTCAAATATGGCACAAAGAAAGCGTTTTCCTTGGCTGTCACGCACAATGGATCACCCCGGAGTCTATTGGTGAACAATTGCCTTTTTATGATTACGAAAGGAAATTGGCGATTACAGCAGATGCTATAATCGATAATCGTGAGGAGTTATTCGAGAGGTTACAAGTGGATTATGCTGATAGAAAAAAGATAACAGATAGTCAGTTAATTTTGCTCTCCTATCAAAAGTGGGGGGAAGAAGCTCCTAAGTATTTGGTAGGCGATTTTGCTTTTATGATTTGGGATGAGCGAAATCGAAAAATGTTTGGAGCAAGAGACTTTTCTGGGAGCCGAACTCTGTATTATTGCTCCAATCAACAACAATTTGCTTTTTGTACGACAATACAGCCATTGCTGTCTTTACCTTACGTTCAAAAGCAATTAAATGAACAGTGGCTTGCTGAATATTTGGCTATATGTGGAATGGTTGATGTAGCCGATACCACTATAACGCCTTATAAAAATATAGAACAAGTACCACCATCTCATAGCATTATAGTAGTTGGGAATAAAGTAACGCTTTCGAGATATTGTACGCTAGTTCCAGAAAGAAAGCTTCGCTTAAAGTCAAATGAAGAGTATGTAGAAGCATTTCAAGAAGTTTTTCAAGAGGCTGTTACATCTCGAGTACGAACTCACCGACAAGTTGGAGCACAGTTAAGCGGAGGATTGGATTCGGGTTCTATTGCGAGCTTTGCTGCCAAAGTTTTACGTGAAGAAAACAAACCATTACATACATTTAGCTACATACCATCAAATGATTTTGAGGATTTTACACCTAAACATCTAATGCCGGATGAGCGACCGCTTATTAAAGAAACGGTACGATATGTAGGAGGTATAGAAGACAATTATTTAGATTTTAAGGGAAGGGATCCATTTTCTGAAATAACGGATTTCCTCGGAATAATGGAGATGCCATATAAATTCTTTGAGAATTCTTTTTGGATGAAAGGAATGTTTGAGGAAGGGTACAAGGAAGACGTTGGAGTCCTTTTAAATGGTGGAAGAGGAAATCTATCTATATCATGGGGATCAGCTCTGGATTATTATGCTCTTCTTTTAAAAAGGCTAAAGTGGATTCGCCTAGCCCAAGAATTGCATCAATATAGTAAAAATGTAGGTGGAGCTCGATTGCGGAGGTTACCATTCATTGCGAGGTTGGCATTTCCGTCTATTGATCGACTATTCTCATCAGATACGTCGTATATATTTCCGATGGTAATTAATCCGGATTTTGCAAAAAAGATGGATGTGTTTAATAAACTTAGGGAATATGGAATTGATGAAACGGGATGGTTTTCTGCAGCGAACATATATGAACAAAGAAAAAGTCACTTTGAAGAGTTGTTTCACTGGAATGCAAGTAATACAGTGGCAACAAAATTGTCATTGCACTATTCATTGTGGAAACGCGATCCAAGTAATGACATACGTGTGATTCGTTATTGTTTATCTGTACCAGAAGAACAATATGTACAAAATGGATTGGATCGTGCGTTGATTCGTAGATCTACCGAAAAGTATTTGCCTGATAAAGTACGATTAAATCAACACATTCGAGGTGTACAAGGAGCAGATTGGGTTCATCGAATGAGTCCGCACTGGAATATGTTTATAGAAGAATTAGAGCGAATGAGTACAGACCAAAAAGCTTTAGAATTTTTAGATGGTCAAGCAATAAAGAAAGCGCTATTAAAAGCTCAAGAGGGGCCTCTTTTAGAACGTGCAATCGATCCTGATTATAAGATTTTAATGCGTAGCTTAATTGTTTATCGATTTATTCAACAATTTACTTGAAAGGAGGTGAGAATATGAAAAAGGAATGGCAACAACCTGTATTAGAAGTACTTGATGTTAACATGACAATGGCTTCAACAGTTTATGGTCCATATACTGATGAAGCATATAACCCTGGTCACCCTGTTGATCCAAAAGATCCTAATACTTGGAACCGCTTTACTAGCTGAGTAAGGAGTAGCATATACAATTTATCTTGCTGAATGTGTATCTATGAAACTTCGTAAAATGTTCTTATTTTTAAGTTTGTATATGCTAAAAAGACCTTTATACTTTTTTATTGTATAAAGGTCTTTAATTTAACCATGGATATATTGGAGTGAAAATAATGCTAGAAACTGAAAAAAAGGTTATGTATAAAGCCTTTGATTTCAAAATTTTAAGTGATATTCCTTTGCCGGAATTACATCAAATAAATGAACAAGAGGTTTCAATAGACATTGAAATTCTAATTGATAATATATCGAGTTTTCCCTCTGAATTAGTAGATGCACCATTTAAACATGTTGTTAAAGATAATCAAGTGATGTTTTATGTTCCTGAGGTGGGCTTTTTTTCCGCTCAAGAGGGAAAAAGGATAACAGTTTGCCCACTTGATGGTGCAGATGATAGTTTGGTCCGTCTCTATATTCTTGGAACGTGTATGGGTGTGGTATTGATGCAAAACAAAATACTTCCTCTGCACGGCAGTGCTGTAGTAATTGATGGAAAAGCATATGCTTTTGTAGGTGAGTCAGGTGCTGGAAAGTCGACGTTGGCTTCAGCTTTTTTAAAGAGAGGATATAAACTTCTAAGTGATGATGTAATCGCTGTATCTCTTTCTCATGAGAATGTTCCTTTTGTCACACCATCTTATCCACAGCAAAAGCTGTGGCAAGAGAGTCTTGATAATTTTGGTATGGATAAAAGTCAATATAAATCAATATATGGTAGAGAAAATAAATATAGTGTCCCAGTTTCTTCTCATTACTTTTCTACCCCAGTACCACTTGCGGGTGTATTTGAACTAGTGAAGACAGAGAACGAAATAGTTGAAATACAACAAGTTGAAAAACTTGAACGTTTACATACCATTTTCCGTCAAACTTATCGTAATTTTATTATTCCACGTTTAGGATTAATGGACTGGCACTTTCACATCTCTACAAATATTGTAAATAAGCTTGCTGTTTATCGATTAAGTCGACCGTTGTCTGGATTTAGTGCTCCGCAACTAGTTGACCTAGTAATAAACACTGTAAATAAAGGAGAATAAGTGATGTCAAAAAAACTTTTATTAAATCAATTTGTTGCACAAGTCCCAGGGAATATAGTAAGTGATATGGATGGAGAAAAAGTGATGTTAAGTATTTCTAATGGGAAATACTACAATTTAGGTGAAGTAGGTGGAACTATATGGGAGCTTATAGAGAAACCAATATCGGTTACCAAAGTGATTACTGAATTAATGCAAGAGTATGAGATAGATCAATCTACATGTGAAAAGCAAGTTATTTCTTTTTTAGAGCTCTTGTTAGATGAAGCTTTGGTTGAAATCGTAGAAGATGCAGCCGAGTAGTCTAGTATTTTATCCTAGATAAGAAGTAGGGAAGTGTGTATGAATATAATAAAAAAGATACGAACGTTTCTTTCATTAGATATGAAAACAATATTTTTATTTATAGAGGCTTATATTTATTTGGGATGGGCTCGTATTCTTAAAGGCATGCCATTCTCTAAGATTGCTCCTACATTAGGCGTTCCTATGGATGAAACATCTTTAAGTTATAATGAGTCTAATAAATTCGTATTGAGAGATATTTCCGAAGCAATACATATTATGAGCCGTCATACCTTTTGGGAAAGTAAGTGTCTTGTAAGGGCAATAGCTGGTATGAAAATGCTAGAGAGACGACAAATGGAGAGTACACTATATTTAGGAACTGCGAAGGATGAAAACGGAAATATGATTGCTCATGCATGGTTGCGTAGCGGTCCTTTTTATATTACTGGAGCAGAAGAAATGAAGAGGTTCACTGTAGTTAGTAAATTTGCTAGAAAAATTGGTTAAAAAATCTTGAAGGAGAATATCATGCATAATAGTTGTGGGCTTGATTTAAAATGTGTGCCTAAGGAGCTCAAATTGCAGCTGGAAATCATGAAAAGAGAAACTGCTGCGGAGCTACAAGAAATCGATAAGGCTTGGTTTGCAAACATTGATTGGGATAAATTTCTCGAATTAACGATTCATCACCGTGTGTATTCGTTCATTTATCCAAAGATGAAAGAATTGGATGGAAATTTGGTTCCTGTACATGTCATACAAACTTTACATCAATATTTTAAGATGAATACATTTCAAATGCTTCATTTAAGTGCAGAAATGGAACATATGAGTAAATTGTTTGCTGAAAACGAAATTCGTCTCCTTGTTTTAAAAGGTCCTGTACTTGCTGATGATCTTTATGGTGATATTTCTCTACGTACCTCGAGCGATTTGGATGTTCTCATTTCTTTACATAATCTCGATAGAGCGGAAGAACTTTTATTGAACCTTGGCTATGTTAAAGATGATTATATTGTTAGCGTTTTAAATGATTGGAAATGGAGACATCATCATATAACATATATTCATCCTCAGAAGAACATTAAGATCGAAATTCATTGGAGATTAAATCCTGGTCCAGGAAAGGAACCACATTTTGAGGAACTATGGAATCGAAAGAGAATAAGTTCTCTTACTAGTACCCCTGTTTACATTTTAGGTAGAGAGGATCTATTTTTATTTCTAGTTTCTCATGGTGCACGTCATGGCTGGTCAAGGCTGCGTTGGTTAGTAGACATTAATCAAATTGTAAAGCAACAACTTGATTGGGAAAAAACTATTAAGTTATTGAAGAAAAATTATTACTTCCATGTAGGTGGTCAAGCATTGTTTTTAACTTCGCAGTTACTAAAAACTCCATTAATTGAAGAAGTGGAACCATTGTTATCTGGAAACCGTCCGAAGACGTTAGCGCAGGAAGCAGTATTTTATTTGGAAAGAATGGTGAACTTACATACAGATCCAGTTCCAGATGATGTAGCAATGTACCATAGTCGTCACTTATTTTCATTAATGTCTTATCAGCAAAAGTTTTTATATACTATGAGTTGTCTTTATCCCTATCCAATTGATGCTGAAACATTGCCGTTACCTAAGCAACTTCATATGTTGTACTTTCCTTTACGTCCTATTTTATGCATCTGGAGAAGAGTAAGAAAGCACGAATTATCATGAGGAGGACAAAATAGTGGAACATCTCTTATATTTTGCAAAGAAGTTACATTCTTTTTCTGGGAAAATATTGTATATAAATTTATTAGGGATGGCTTTAGTCAGTCTTTTGGAGGGAATAGGAATTCTTTTATTAATTCCTATGATAAGTATCAGTGGAGTTGTAAAGGTAAATAATGGTTCAACTCCAGTTCCAGAGATGTTTAAATTTCTGCACAATATTCCTGAAACAATAAGTTTGTTGCTTATTTTAGGCATTTATATCTTTTTGGTAATAGCTCAGTCCCTCTTACAGCAAAATCTTACCCTTCGCAATACAAAAATTCTTATAAATTTTACAAATCATATAAGATTGGAAATTTATCGTGCTTTATTACAGGCTAATTGGACTTTCTTTGTGAAAAAGAGGAAGTCTGATCTTATCAGTGCAATGACCGATGAATTAGGACGCGTTGTAAATGGAACAAATTTATTTTTTCAGATGTTAACTGCTCTTATTTTTACACTAATACAGTTTGGAATCGCCTTATGGTTATCTGTAAAGATTACAATTTTTGTACTATTCGCTGGTTTAGTACTTGCCTATTTTTCTAGACATTTTATAAAAAAATCAAGAGCGCTAGGAAATCGAACATCTGAGATAGCCAGAAGTTATCTTGGGGGTATAACAGACTATTTTAATGGAGTTAAAGATATTAAAAGTAATATGTTGGAAGAGTCTAGATATACATGGTTGCATACTTGGTGCCAAAAGATAGAGCAAGAGCAACTGGCATTTATTAAATTGAAAAATAGCTCACAACTTTTTTATAAAGTTACATCGTCTATTCTAATTGCATTTCTTGTTTTTGCATCTGTAAAACTATTCCAAGCTCAGCCAGCGCAATTAATATTAATTATCCTTATTTTTTCTAGATTATGGCCGCGATTTACAACTATTCAGTCTAACCTGGAACAACTTGCTGCAAGTGTTCCTGCTTTTAAGTCTTTAATCGAATTGCAGGAAGAATGCAACAAAGCCGCGGAACTGCAGGATATAGAACGACAATACAAAGATGTAAAACCGATGTCTATAGAACAAGGAATTGAATGCCGGAATATGTATTTCCGCTACAACTCGCAGGAATCCTTATATGCTCTTCGAAATATCAATTTCGAGATACCTTCCAACTGCATGACGGCTATTGTCGGTCCTTCGGGAGCTGGAAAAAGTACCTTAATTGATATTTTAATGGGACTCATGCAGCCAGAAAAAGGACAAATATTAATAGATGGTACTCCGCTCACAAGTGATAATTTATTGTCATTAAGAAAATCTATTAGTTATGTTCCGCAAGATCCATTTTTATTCAATGCAAGCATAAGAGAAAATTTGTTAATGATTGAACCAAATGCAAGTGAAGAACAAATTTGGGAGGCGCTGGAATTTTCGGCAGCTGCTGAATTTGTACGAAGACTTCCGCAAGGGCTTGATACATTCATTGGAGATCGCGGAGTTAGGCTTTCTGGAGGGGAACGACAACGGCTTGTACTAGCACGAGCTATTTTAAGAAAACCTTCGATTCTAGTGCTAGATGAAGCGACAAGTGCGTTAGATACGGAAAATGAAGCGAAAATTCAAACTGCTCTAGAAAGATTAAAAGGAAAGATGACTATTATCGTTATTGCCCACCGTTTATCAACGATACGCAATGCTGATCAAGTGCTTGTAATAGACAAGGGAGAAATCGTTCAAAAAGGAGCCTTTGTCCAATTGGCAAAAGAAGAAAGAGGTATGTTTAGTAAACTGTTAGGAAATCAGGTAGAAGTTAGCGTCTAGAGATAGTAGGTATTAGTAGCACGTCTTGACAGAACTAAATAAATACAAATTGAAAAACCGACATAAAAACCTCCTTTCTTTTTAAGGGAGGGACGAGAGCATTTGGCCGCGCATAGAAACGGTTAGGGCCTTTTCCTGCCACATGCAATGTTTAAAACAAAAGGAGTACATATTGTATTCTGCATAGCAGGTCGAGAAATTAAAATGAATATATATAGTTGATTTACGAGCTATATTAGTATAGGTATGAAATGAAAAACAGTAGGTGAAGTAAGTTGCGGTACGTTAGGTGTCCATTTACATTTCATTAAAGTGAAAGAAATTGAATGGGATATGTTCCGTACGCAAGTTCATCAATGGGAACGCGATTAATATATGACTCTTTACTAAGAGACCCGACCCCTCAACATGCAGCGTGTTGAGGGGTTTTTATTTTTGTGGGTAAACCACTTTTTCTTGATGGAAAGTTTACTTTATAGTCTTTGCTTTGAAGTATTAAACATTTTGGGGAGAGTCACGAACCGTGCTCCGTTAGATGTAAGGTCAGGAATAAATCGGTCGAGAGCGTCTACGGACCCCTGTAAATTCCCCCCTGGTGCAGTGTGTTGCAAGAGGATACTTCCAGGAAAAGCATTCCCTAATACTTTGTTAGTAACTTCTTTGGCATTTAAGCCTTTCCAATCTAATGTATCTACACTCCATTGAATAATCATAAAGTTTTGTTCGGTAGCCCACTTCACTTGATTTTCATTTATAATTCCATAAGGAGGCCGGAAGAATTTAGGGGAGTATCCGGTTAGCTTTTGTAATATTTTTTCTGTATTTAAAACCTGTTCATGATATTGTTTATCACCTACTTTTATTAAATTAGGATGATTATAAGTATGATTTCCCACGATATGCCCTTCGTTAACAATCCGTTCTACAACTTTAGGATATCTTTCAGCATTTTCACCTAATAGAAAAAACGTCGCTTTTACACCATGTTTTTTCAATTTATCTAATACTTGAGGAGTGTAGAGAGTATCTGGACCATCATCGAATGTGAGAGCAACTTCGGCCTTGTTATAAGGTCCTGCAAACGCATATGCATATTTTTCTACCCATGAAAAAGGAGTCCATGAGCCCCTGACTGTTGAACTCTTTTGTGAGATAGGAACGGTCTCCACGTAATTTAAAGGATAAAATGTATTTTGAACAAGTGGGTAAGGAATTTTTACAGAGGAAGTGTCGCATGGAATATTATAATAAGGAACATATTGAAAGGGAACTACTATTTGGTTTGGATAAAAATCGTACATCATTAAAATACCTCCTTAGAAAAGATAACAATCTCTTTAAAACTTTTATATGTCAATAATTGTAGTTTGGTTAGGAGAGAATGAAGAATTCCTCAATGAGAGGGATTTTCTCTATTTTGTAAAAAAACGGAATAGTACCTTGTGATGTTCAATACTGAATGATATATTATAATTAATAAGGTATCTTGCATTGAACAGTACTGGATGGAGAGGAGGATTACCTTTGAATGTTCAATTTAAAAAAGGGGTATTGGAGCTTTGTGTTCTTGCACTTGTAAGGAAACGAGATTGCTATGGCTATGAGTTAGTGCAGCAAATTTCAAATAAATTTTTAATATCTGAAGGCTCAGTGTATCCTTTGTTACGTCGTTTAACGAAAGAAGGATACTTTCAGACATATTTAAGAGAATCATCGGAAGGGCCTCCGCGTAAGTATTATCAGTTAACAAATCAAGGAGCAGATCAGCTCAATGCACTTGTGACAGAATGGCGTGATTTTGCAAGGGGAGTACAAGAAATTATTGAAGAGGTGTAAGGGATGACTAAAGAGAAATTTCTTCAAGAATTATCAGAACATCTTAGGAAGTTACCAGAAGAAGAGCGGAATGATATTTTATATGACTACGAGGAACATTTTCAATTTGGAATGGAAGAAGGGAAAACAGAGGAAGAAATTATAAAAGCACTTGGTTCCCCTAAGGCAATTGCTAAGGAAACGTTAGCGTCTCATCGTATAGAGCAGGTGAAGCATAATCCAACTTTTTCTAACTTGGCAAGAGCAATTGTAGCAATTATTGGACTCAGTTTTTTAAATTTGGTTGTTGTGTTAGGTCCGTTACTAGCGATTGGGAGTCTTATTTTAACGCTTTGGGCAGTTGGTGTTGTATTTGTTTTATCACCACTTCTTCTGTTAACAAAAATTGTTTTCGCTCAAATTTTTATTTTATCTGATGTATTTGCCATTATTATACTCTTCGGTGTTGGTTTACTTTTAGGGATTGCTGCGTATTATTGTACGATTTGGTTTAAAACACTTTTTGTTAAGTACGCATATTGGAATTTAAAAGTAATTAAAGGAGAGTAGATAAGATGAAAAAAATTGTGCTGATAGCAATTATTTGTATTGCAGTTGGGGGAATCGGTTTATTTTTTACAAGTTCAGCCTTTTTTATGAAAACTGCAAATGGATCAGCAGAAACAAAGAAATTGGAACAGAAACAATTTAAAAATGAGCAAATTAAAAACATTCATGTTGACACAGATGTTGGAGATGTTGTGATTGAAAAAGGTAAGACTGATTTGTTTGAGGTTCGGTATAGCGGCGATCAGGAAAAGCGAAAATTAGATGTAAACGAGAACGGTGAAATGCTACAGGTGGAAGTGAAAACGAAAAAGAGGCATATATTCGATTTTTCTTTTTTTTCATTTGATTTGAAAGATGAAAGCCTTACAGTTATTGTGCCTGAACGTGTATATAATAAAATTGAAGCAAAGACAGCAGCGGGAACGATTCATGTGCAAGATATTCAAGGCGAAGATATATCTGTGCATTCAGCAGCGGGCGATGTGGAAATGAAGGAAATGAAAGCGCAAAATGTAAAAGTGTCATCTAGTGCGGGAGAGGTTGTTCTTCATAAAGTGGAAGGGAAAGTGCATGCAGAGGCAGCGGCAGGAAGTGTAGAGATAACGCAGCATAATCCAGAGTATAGTGTTGAGGCGGATTCGGCAGCAGGAGATGTCAGTATTCAGCTGCAGGAAATGCCGAAAGATGCTGTTGTGAAAGGAGCTTCTCATGCAGGAGATGTTCAGATTTTCGGGAAAGAAAATAAAGAAATTACTTTAGGCAATGGAAAGATACAGATTAAAGGGAAAACAGCAGCCGGCTCTGTGACAATCGAAGCGAATTAAAAACAGACCAAATTTGGTCTGTTTTTAATGTAAATGACGATAGACACCAATTACTTTTCCAATAACAGAAACGTTATCTAAAATAATAGGTTCTAAAGAAGAGTTTTCTGGCTGTAAGCGGAAATGATCTTTTTCTTTGTAAAAACGTTTTACCGTAGCTTCGTTGTCTTCTGTTAAGGCGACAACGATTTCACCATTGTATGCAGATTGCTGCTGGCGAACAACAACTAAGTCTCCGTCAAAAATCCCTGCTTCAATCATACTGTCTCCAGAAATTCGTAACATAAATACTTGATCTGAGCCTGAAACGAGATTCGCTGGAAGTGGAAAATGTTCTTCTACACTTTCAACTGCTGTAATTGGTAAGCCGGCTGTAACTTTTCCGACAATCGGTACGTGAACGACTGGTTGCGTAGCTGATTGGATATTGTCGTTTCCTAAAATTTCAATCGCTCTCGGTTTTGTTGGATCGCGGCGAATGTATCCTTTTTCCTCTAAGCGAGATAAATGTCCGTGCACAGTAGAGCTAGAAGCAAGGCCGACTGCTTGACCGATTTCACGTACGGAAGGTGGATAACCTTTTTCTTGTACTTTTTGTTTAATGAAGTCAAGAATGTCTTGTTGCCGTTTCGTTAACTTCTCCATATTTTTCACACCTCGTTTTCTATAAATTTTCTTATTTGTATTATAACATGCAAGAAAACATTCTACAAACGTAAGTTCGAATAAAAGCTGCATTTATGGTAAAATATGATGTAAAAGGCGAGATAGAGAAGAGGGTATGAAATGAATGCGATTATTTATGCACGTGTGAGCACAACGAAAGAAGCGCAAGAAACATCATTAGTACGTCAAAAAGATGAATTATTGCATTTAGCTAGGCAGTATGACATGAATGTTGTAAGAGTAGTAGAAGAGAAAGCGAGCGGATATAGTATCGAACGAGATGGGATTTTAGAAGTGCTAGATGTCATTCGTGATGAACATGTTGATGTACTCCTTATTCAAGATGAAACGCGTCTTGGAAGAGGGAATGCGAAAATTGCCTTAATGCATTGTTTGAATAAAGAAGGAGTAAAAGTATATACACATGCACATAATGGCGAATTGCAGCTTTCTGATTCAGATTCAATGGTGCTTGATATTATTGGTATAGTAGAAGAATACCAGAGAAAGATTCATAATTTAAAGATTAAACGAGGAATGAAACGAGCTGTAGAAAATGGATTTCGTCCCGAAAAAAACTTGAAGAATCGGCATTTAAGCACAGGTCGTGAGAAAAAAGAAGTACCTATTGAAGAGATTGTTCGTCTGCGCCGCAATGAGTTAACATTTGAAGAAATTGCAGCAACGCTCCGTGGTTTTGGTCATAATGTATCAAAAGCAACAGTACATCGCCGGTATGTGGAATATACGAAGCAATTGCTTGATAAACAAGAGTAACTATTGTATGATAATAATCAGTTTGTAGTAGAAAGGGGATTCGAGATGCTAAGTCACGAACTCATTGAACGCATTAATTTCTTAGCGAAAAAAGCTAAAGCAGAAGGTTTAACGGAAGAGGAGCAACGTGAGCGTCAATCACTCCGTGAACAATATTTAAAAGGCTTTCGTCAAAATATGTTAAACGAATTGAAATCAATCAAAGTCGTTAATGAAGAAGGTAAAGACGTTACGCCGAAGAAGTTAAAAGAATTAAAAAAACAAGATAAAGCAAAGTTAAATTAAAAGATGGGCGCAGCCCATCTTTGTTTAATTTGATAGGAAAATTCGTTATGTAACAACTTTCCAATTATGATTCGTTGTCGCTTCGATTGTTTTTCGTTCTAATATGTAATTTGCAATGAGCTCAGATATATCAATTGGTATATCTTTTATAATGGGCTTATTTTGATACATAGCATAATTTCCGCCACCGCTTGCACGGTAATTGTTCATGACAACGTCATACTCTTGATGAAAGTGAATAGGAGCGCCTTTATATTGTAGGGAAACGACTCTTTCCCCTACTGGTTTTGAAATGTTTAATATGTATGAAATGCCTTCCCACATATCGTAATTATAATGCTGCGGTTTTGGTTCTATATATGCAGGGTTTACAATGATATTTCTATCTGTATCTAACGAGAAATATTCAGCAGTTAACTCAAGTGCCTCTTTTATATCTTTTCCTGTAACGCGAACAACTTTTAATGTATTTGGATAAATATAATTTGAAACAATATCTCTCATTGTAATCTGGTTTGGAAAGCCGGAAGATTCGTTATGAAACAGACTTGTACATGAAATATCTACTCCGGATACATCCATCTGTACTTTATTTATGAATTCGATAAAGGCGCAATCTTGTAAGCGAGTTTGCATCGCATCGTGAATCAACATATCACCAATAATGGAGCCAATAGGTTGGTCTAACCATTCTTGCGTTCGCTCTTCATATGTCGACACAAGTGAAAGCACCTTCTCATCTGCTGGAATACCTTCAATAGGTAATAATTCAGAATGACATTCTTCAATCATCCACTGGTTTTGATTCTTTGTTAAAGTGACATAGATTTTCCCTAATGAACGGCCATTGGATCCAGTTTGTAGAACAGTTACACCATTTACTTTTGCATGAGCAATATAGCGATGTTGATGCCCCGTTAATAAAATATCAATTTCTTCAATTTCTTGACACATTTCATATCCTTGATTTTCCCCTGTTAAAATCTCTGTTGGTTCTCCGGTTTGTAAGTCACGTTCAAAACCGCCGTGGTAGGCAACAATGAGTAAATGTGGTTGCTCTTGCTCTTTAATATAGGAAACCCACTGTTTTGTTGTTTCGAGTGCATTTTCGAATATTACATCTTCAATATGATGAGGCTGTTCCCAATTTGGAATGTAATGCGTTGTTACTCCTAAAACAGCAATTTTTATATCTGGATGTATATGTTTAATTATATATGGATTTCCAAAATAAGGTTTCCTTGTTTGTTTATTCATAATATTAGCGGCTAAATAAGGCATATTTGCATGAGCAACAGCTTTGTTTAATACGTCCATTCCGTAGTTAAATTCATGATTTCCAATAATCGCTGCATCATAACCGATATGATTGGCGATAATCGACATTGGATTTTCTTCATTCTGCATATATTTGGTGTAGTAATAAGTAAACGGAGTTCCTTGTATGAAATCACCGTTATCAATTACGAGAACATGATCATTCTGGGTGCGTTCCTGTGCAATGCGCGTTGCAATCTTTGCTAGTCCTAGTTCTGCATTTTCGTTATTTTGATAGTGTATCGGGTAGACCGTACCATGAATATCACTCGTTAATAAAATACTTACATTTACAATGTTGTTTTGATTCAATGTTATCAACCTTCTTTTATATAATCCATTCGCAGGCAATATCACAGTTAGTTTTCATATGTATTATCTACATTTGAAGTAAACATATATGCAACTGCGACTTTAGAAATTTTTTATCCTTTCGTGTTGACTCTTACGTTACGTTATACTTTATTGTATGTACTAAGGGAGGGCAAAACAATGACAATGAAAGTGAAAGAAGTAGCAGATTTAGTTGGTATTAGTGTGCGCACACTGCATCATTATGATGAAATTGGGTTATTAACCCCAGAGGAGACGACCGAATCTGGTTATCGCCTTTATTCCGATGATAATCTGGAGACATTGCAACAAATTCTATTTTTTAAAGAACTTGGCTTCCCTTTAAAGAAAATTAAAGAAATTATCGATAATCCTTCATTTGATCGACAAGAGGCACTTGTTTTGCATCGTAAAATGTTGCTTGAGAAGCGCTCTAGATTAGACAAAGTGATTTCGACGATTGATAAGACGATTCAACACTCGAAAGGAGAAATTCAAATGACAAACAAAGAAAAATTTGAGGGCTTTGATTTTAGTCAAAATCCATATGAGCAAGAAGCACGTGAAAGATGGGGAAATGAAGCGGTTGATAAGGCTAATAAAGCAGCGAGCAGTATGACGAAAGAGAAACAAGAAGAATATAATGCGATTTATAGGAAGCTTGCAATACTTCGTAATGATTCACCTGAATCAGAACAGGCTCAAGAAGCAATTCAAGAATGGTATAACTATTTGCAGAATTTTGGTCATTACTCATTGGATGCGTTTAAAGGTTTAGGACAAATGTATGTCGATGATGAACGATTTACAAAAAATATTGATCAATTCGGTGAAGGATTAGCGAAGTTTATGCAGGTTGCAATGGCTGTGTATGCTGATCGTAATAAGAAGTAAAATGTACACTTATAAGGTGAAAGGTCTTATTCTCCAAATGGAGGATAGGACCTTTTTTACGGTTATTAATTGCTAGATAAAATATTGCGTTCGAAACGATAAGAAAAGAAAGCAGGTGTTATATAATTAAGAAGAGAGGAGGAATGTTATGGCAATGCAACATGAATTTATCTTTGTTTCATATGAAAAGGGAGAGTTAAGTTCTGAAGATTTTTCTTGGAATAATAGGGGATTTTCTTATAAAGATGGTACAGCTGTTGAAGAATACGTCATTTTAAGTGATGAGTTTATTTTATATATAATAGATTTCTTGCGTTGGATTCCAACTTATAACCCTTCTAGAAGAGAGAATGGATTTGGTCTTCATTATCATGGCATCACTAAAATTGAGAAAGAAGGAGCAAATATAGCAGTAAATTTATTTTGTTCACTAATTCATTTGTTTTCATTAGCACCTGAAACAATGGAACTTACAGGATCATTTCAATGGACTGATGGTGATGATGGCGAATATGAAAAGCTATTTTTCAATCGAGATACTCTGTGTGCAGAATTACAATCTTTGGTTAAGTTATGTTATAAAGTGAAATGTGAAGAAGGATATATTTTACATTTTGGAATTTAATTTTGGAAGGGATAATAAACAACCGATTCCAATACGGCTTTACTTGTCAGTCGAACAAACATTTATCCCAGAAGATGTTGTGCAGTATTTATGAGATTACACAAAATAAAAAAGCCGAGATTACTCTCGACTTACTCCGATAAAGTAATTATAGTATACGGGAGTGGTTTCAGTGGGGATTATTAAAGGAAATATTGCAGAAATGAAAGCTGAAATAGATTTAAAAGAAAATAAGATTTATGTAGTGAAAGATGGACAAATCCATGAGATAGATCCACCAAACAGCGGACACGGTGAACAATCATTTGTATATAAAAATGGAAAAGTAACTCGTGTTGATGAGCGGAAAACACAGTTACTTTGATACCAATTTTGAATTTTGTAGGAAAGGAGAATAAGCAATGTTAAAAAAGGTGACAAAGTAGTAATGCATACATGTGGTGAAGCGGAACACTGTAATGGGCGAGTTTGGACTTGTAGTGCCGATGAATTTGTAAGAGGTGAAGGTATGTACAAACAAAACCTCGTTTTCTTAGAAGGATTCTGTAGGTGTTTCCTAACCGAATATCTTCAAAAGGTGAATTTGTAACAAAATCGTTATTTGAATTTAAAAGTCATTTCTCAATAATTCACTAAAAATCTGGTAAATATTGAAAAAGAAACGGAACTAATAATATAAGAATAAAGCCTACAACAGTTATGGATATAACTTTAATTAGACCTTTCTTTACCTCTTTTTCCAAATATAAACACCTCCGTATCGTTTGCATTTAATACTATCACTGTTTTTAAAATTTATAAAATGTTTTGATCAAATTTTATTTTAAAACTACAGTTGAATGTATCGAGGGAGAGTTCAGTATCGCCGTTTGTAAAGATGCAGTAAATCTATTTAGAGAAAACTAAACAAAAACGCTATTTTGTCAGGAAAGGAGAATGGATATGAAACGAATTGAAGCTAATGATTTTAATATCGTATCTTGGCTGATTGAAGAAGTAAAGCGTAAGTCTGAATAAAAACTTTATTAGTATGAATCATTAACTTCTTTTATATTCGTGGAAGAGGCATCTAATAGAAGAAAGATCGCTGCTATAATATGCAAAACAATTTCTATGTAAGGAAAGAATGCAACTAGAGCCGTAAGAATGCCTATATAATTAGCATAGGTTTTCATGCCTTCTTTTTTTGCTAATAAGATTGTAATGATATGCAAGGTGATTATTGCAAGTAGTGGTATCCCGTATAGGTAAATAAGTCCCTGAAGCAAATAGCAATGGATTAATAAAAGATGGAAGATACCTGTAGTCCATTTTAAAGCTTTTACGACTGCTTTCAAAACGAAACCTCCTAAAATAATTTCTATATATATTACCAAATATATGTGAATCACGATAGATATTTTAACAAATTACTTAACTATTGTTCTGTTATGAGAAGATGTTTAAACATAGCGGAAATTAATGAAAATTTCATTTTGTAGAGGAATGGGGTGACTAGATTGAGAGTCGATAAAATATTATCAGAGTTATGGCACTTAAGAGGTAATTTAGATGGTGGAATGATGACTCGTGAAGAGTACGAAAAAGAAGCTCAAGATATTGCTTTTATGGCAATAAACGCAATTAAAAAGTTACAGGAAGAAATAAGCCTTCTAAAGATACATGAATATCGCCAATTGTTTAATGAAAAAATGAAGTTAAAAGAGGAAAATGAATTTTTAAGAGATGACGTCCAAATTAGGGATGAGCGCATTGAGGAGCTTAAGAAGGAATTATATGCATTAAAAAGAGCAGCTAGCAAAGAAGGCTAACTGCTCAGGTTCAGAAATGGGTTGTCTACAGTATTGACGGAATATTTATTTTAAATCAAATTTACTTAAAGTAAACATCCCAGTAGATAAAATGGCTGCGCCTACTGCAGAACCTAGCCAGTCTCTCCAGCCTAATGTATTTAAAGGTGTGCCTGTTAAATTCATAATTATGAAGATAGCAAACATTAATACACCGAATGCTAAGCATCCCCAAAATGTTTGTAAAGATTTAATCATCTTCTTTCGGAACTTGTCCATATAAATCACCCTTACTAATACCTTTTATTTTTATAAATAAATTATCGCATGTATAAAGATTGAAAGTACAGAATATGCAATATTGCATATTGAAACTCAACAAAATAATCCTTTGAAACAAAAGGAAATAGCATTTTGACAGCCATTTAGTGTAAGTGGTATTCAACATTTGTTATTATGAATGGTATAATAATGAAAAATTTTTAGTCCTACTGGAAGAACCAGCGGACATCAAACTATAAAGAGCAGCAATCATGCTCTTTGGTTTGGTGTCCGCTTTTTGTTTGTTATCAAATAGACAAGGAGTGTTTTATATATGGAACAGTTAACATTCTTACCGAAAATTAATCGTAAAGCTACACAAGATCGTATAGAAGCAGTTCTTGAAAGTATTCGGATTTATAGACAATTTGGCATGATTAGAAATGAAATGAAAGTGACAGCTTCTTGTGAAGTGAGATATCACGGGCCAACAAATATGGCAGGTAATCCAGCTGAAGATGTTGCTCTTGAAAATGTAGAATTGAGTAAGCGAGAAGAAAGGCTACAACGCCTATCTTTTCAAGTGGATAAGACATTAAGTCGTTTTAGCAAGAATCAACGGGACATAATTGTAAAACGTTACTTGGAAGATGAAGAAATCTTTGATTATATGGTTTATAACGAGATTGGAATGAATGAACGGAAGTGCTTTTTATAAATAGTTTGAGAAGAAGTCTATTGGATTGATAATCTGTGTTTCTACCCATACCGCAAGTGTTCCATAGATAAAATAAAAAGGGCTTTTCCAACAAAGAATGTACGTCTACAGTAGGACAAGTACTCAGTCATCCAAACGCTTGTTACATAAAATGAAGAGAATAACTCATACATTCTTTGTTCATGAACTTGCAGGTTTATGAACGTTTAAATCACAAAAATAGGAGACCTATCTATGCATAGAATCAGATGATTTGAAGGTTTCCTAGAAAGGATGAGTATATTGTCTTTTCCTAACATCCCCAATATAACACCTACTATTTCTATTACTACTGCACAGACCATTCCATTGCTTTTAAGTTCCATTGCCCTAGAAGAATTAGCTCTGGCTCATATTGTCAATGCTGAGGCTGAAAAGCTTCAATTTGTTTTAGGAACATTACCGGAGGGGAAAACTACTCTTTCCCCTCCGATAGTTACGATATCCAATCTTCTTGCTATCGACTCCAGTGTGCAAAGAACCCTTCGTGACGTTATCAAAAAGGAAATGTTACTAGAGTTCAAGTTTGAAAACGTTCTGGATTTATTAGCTACTCTTCCTCCTGTGTTTCTTTTTGTATCAAGTCGTGACAATAACACGGTATCCATTTTTGATATCTCCAATCCTTCGAGTCCTGTACTTGTAGGGGAGTTTGGTGGTGCAGGGGAGTTAAATGGTCCTACCGAATTGGCGATTACCGGTAACACGCTTTACGTCTCAAATCAATTCGATAACACGATATCCATTTATGATATTTTCGTTCCTCCGGCTCCTATCGTCCCTCCAGCTCCTGTGCATTTTGTAAAGAAGTTTGGTATGGGAGAGTTAACTGGCCTTGCCGGATTGGCGATTACCGGTAATACTCTCTATGTCGCCAACCAATTCGCTAACACGGTATCCATTTATGATATTTCCGTTCCTTCGGATCCTATACATGTAGAGGGTGGGGATTTTGGTGAAGGATTAAATGGTCCTTTTGGATTGGCGATTACCGGTAACACTCTCTATGTCGCAAATCAATTCGCTAATTCGGGATCAATTTTTGATATTTCCGATCCTTCGTTTCCTGTACATGTAATTGAATTTAGTGGTGAAGGGGAGTTACATGACCCTACTGGATTAGCGATTAATGGTAATACACTTTTTGTCTCAAATTTTAGCAATAGTACGGTAGAACGGTATAATGTTTTCACTCCTACTGATCCTGTACATGTAGATGAATTTGGCGCTGGAGAGCTAAATGGTCCTATGGGATTGGTGATTGCCCCTCCTGTCCCTGTTTTCCCTCCTAATCCTTGTTATATCGCAAATCAATTGGCTAACACGGTATCGATTTATTCCCTTCCTTCAGATCCTATTGTTCCTCCGATTCCTATACGTGTTTTTGGTTCAGGCTTTTTACATGCTCCTACTGGATTAGCTGTTTTTACTCCGCCTTCTCCAGTCTAAAACGTTTTTAAAATAAAACAATTAGTTTTGGTAATAATTACAAATTCCCGATATATAATTATCATTGTGACATACGAATTAGTTCGCATGAACTATGTTTAAAAAGGAGGAGAATTACGTGGGGAAAATCAAAAAAATGATATCAATTGTGGGAATTATAGGAATGATGGTATTAGGTTTTTTGTTTATTTCACCACTACAAAACGCATCAGCAGCGGACATGGGGAGATTTACTACACAGTGGGGAACAAAAACAATTGGTACTGTTTGGGCATCAGGAGACAAAACAATTTGGATTAATGGTGTTAATAGATATCATAAAGATGGAACTGGACCTATAAAACCAGCGAATGTAGGAGCAATACAAGTAAGATTATGCACTGCTGGTACAAATAGCTGTACTAGTTGGAAATCATTCACTGAGACTTATAGTTGGCCATATTATAATGGAAATGCAAGATTTACTGGTATGAGAGGCGCGTATTATAACGTACAAATTACGGATGCTTGGGAAAATTATTATTTCACATATACTTGGTCTATTTAATCTTTTATATTTATAAAAAATTTTGATTAAAACTCATAAAGAATTCTTTAATGAAAAAGAAACTAAACTGTATAACTTTTTTCAAAACATCGCTATCAGGTTAACAAAAGTATACTGCCCCAAAACGATAAAATTGAGTAATTTACAAAAAAATTGTTTTAGGGTAATTCTAAATTCTTAAGTTGATGGCAATGTAAGGTGACCCCTTCTAAAATATCATTTTCGCATAGGGAAATGAGTTTTTATCTATTTGCGCCAATTTATCTCACGTCATATACTCAAATTGCATATTTTTCGACTTGATGTAGGAGATGGCGATAAAAAGCTACTCCTATTTTTTATACACATATATATTTATTAATAGAAGAAAACAAAATAGCATAGGATAAAGTCTAGTAGGGAATGAGATTTTATCTAAAATTTGTAAGTTAAAGTTTGCAAAGCGAAGGCACTTAATGCTTGTACATGATATGGTTGGCATTAGAAATGCAAATCGAATACTAAAAGAATTAGAACGATACGTAGATGTAACGGTTGTATTGTAATTGTCCAGATATTTGGTATATTGAAAAGCCTATAAAATTTCATTGTGATGGAGAAAATATTTGTATTATTCCAGGTGTAATGTTTAAAGATAATAATGGCTTACATGTAAGGATTATTTGCAGTAAAACATGATTTGTTTGTTAGAGTTTTTGTTATGCAGGACATATTTTAATTTGACCACATTTTTGACCACATTCTTTTTAAAAAAGCGTGAAAATCTAAAAAAGTATAGCAGATTGGAACCCTATACATTGTGGAAAATAGTACGTTTTTTTGAACAAATACGAAAAAACATCAACATATTTGTCGATACATGTTGTATAATCTTGCAAGGAAAGATATCATATAAATGTGTAAAACGTTTACTTTAATATAAGCGAAGGGAAGAATAGCATGACACATTCAATCGAACAACTTTCTATCAACACGATTCGCACATTATCCATTGATGCGATTGAAAAATCAAACTCTGGTCATCCAGGAATGCCAATGGGGGCAGCTCCAATGGCGTATACATTATGGACGAAATTTATGAAACATAATCCAAAAAACCCAACGTGGTTTAACCGTGATCGTTTCGTATTATCTGCAGGTCATGGTTCAATGTTACTATATAGCTTACTGCATTTAGCTGGTTATGACGTAACAATGGATGATTTAAAGAATTTCCGTCAATGGGGAAGTAAAACACCAGGTCACCCTGAGTTCGGTCACACACCAGGTGTAGACGCAACAACAGGTCCACTTGGACAAGGTATTGCAACAGCTGTAGGTATGGCGATGGCTGAAAGACATTTAGCAGCGAAATACAATCGTGATGAGTATAATCTTGTTGATCACAATACATATGCAATTTGCGGTGACGGAGACTTAATGGAAGGCGTTTCTGCTGAAGCATCTTCATTAGCAGCTCATTTAGGATTAGGTCGTCTAGTTGTGCTATATGATTCTAATGATATTTCATTAGATGGCGATTTAAATCGTTCTTTCTCTGAAAGTGTAGAAGATCGTTATAAAGCATACGGCTGGCAAGTAATCCGTGTTGAAGATGGAAACGATATCGAGGCAATTGCGAAAGCGCTTGAAGAAGCAAAAGCTGACGAAAAACGTCCAACATTAATCGAAGTAAGAACAACAATCGGATTTGGTTCACCAAACAAATCTGGAAAATCAGCTTCACATGGTTCTCCGCTTGGCGTAGAAGAAACGAAGTTAACAAAAGAAACATATGCTTGGGCATTTGAGCAAGACTTCCATGTACCAGAAGAAGTGTATGAAAACTTCCGTAAAACAGTACAAGATGCTGGTGAATCAGCACAAGCTGAGTGGAATAAAATGCTTGATGATTATGCGAAAGCATACCCAGAATTAGCAGCTGAACTGCAAGCAGCAATGAAAGGTCTTCTTCCAGAAGGTTGGGATAAGAACTTACCAACATACGAAATCGGTTCAAAAACAGCAACTCGTTCATCTTCTGGACAAATTATTAATGCAATTGCTGAATCTGTACCGTCATTCTTTGGTGGATCTGCAGACCTTGCTGGTTCTAACAAAACATATATGAACAAAGAAAAAGACTTCACAAGAGAAGATTATAGCGGCAAAAACATTTGGTATGGTGTACGTGAGTTCGCAATGGGTGCAGCAATGAATGGTATCGCACTTCACGGCGGTTTAAAAACTTACGGTGGTACGTTCTTCGTATTCTCTGACTACTTACGTCCAGCAATTCGTCTTGCTGCATTAATGCAACTGCCAGTAACATATGTGTTCACGCATGATAGTATCGCAGTTGGAGAAGACGGACCAACGCATGAGCCAATTGAACAGCTTGCAGCTCTTCGTGCAATGCCAAATGTAGATGTTATTCGTCCTGCTGACGGTAACGAATCTGTTGCAGCTTGGAAACTAGCGTTAGAATCTACAAAAACACCAACTGCATTAATCTTAACTCGTCAAGATCTTCCAACATTAGAAGGCGCAAAAGACGATACGTATGAAAAAGTTGCAAAAGGTGCATATGTAATTTCTCCAAGCAAGAAAGAAACTGCTGATGTAATCTTACTTGCAGCAGGATCTGAAGTAAGCTTAGCAATTGAAGCGCAAACAGCATTAGCAAAAGACGGTATTGATGCAACTGTTGTTAGCATGCCATCTATGGATCGCTATGAAGCGCAATCAGCTGAATATAAAGAATCTGTATTACCAAAAGCAGTAACGAAACGTTTCGCGATTGAAATGGGTGCTACTTTCGGATGGCATCGTTACGTTGGCCTTGATGGAGACGTATTAGGAATCGATACATTCGGTGCTTCTGCTCCTGGTGAAAAGATTATGGAAGAATACGGATTCACTGTAGAAAACGTTGTTCGCAAAGTAAAAGAAATGCTATAATGATTTTAGAAAAATCTCTCCAGCATGGAGGGATTTTTCTATGTAAAAGAAGTTATTTCGTTGTTTTTTTGCAGTAAAACCTACTGATGGAAGTTTTGCTTTATTCGACAGAAAAAGTTTTTTCTTTCTCCGCAGTCAGACAATCATTGCATATTTACTTCTATATAATGAAGGGAATAAGTTGTCCAATGCGGGAGGGAAAGTATGAGAACGTATGAACTATACTTAATTCAAGAAGATATTACGAAGACGTATTTCGGTCGTGAATTTTTATTGTTTGATTTGTTTACTCGTTTTGCACAGTCTCGTTCCCTTTCAGAAAAGAAAGTGCTGTATAAACAAATGAAGTATATAACGTTGCCTTTACAAGTAATGAAATTACATCATAAAATGGAACAAGCACTGCGGACATATGAGAAATATGAAAGAAATGATTATATGCATATAGTGTCTAATGGAAATGTATACGGTGAAGTGAGTATTAAATCGCAGTATATCCGAATGTACACTTCTGGAAATGTTGAGTTAGAAACAGCTATTTTTGAAGTGCTTAGAAAATGTGAAATGACATTTCTGGCGATGGATTATGAGAGTAAACAGTATGGATGGTTAAATCCTCTCAAACAAGTACGTACTTATATATAAAAAATGTCGAATACAATCTTGTCTTATTGAAAAGGTTTTAGTACACTGTAAGGTAGACAACATGAAGGAGGAAAATATATGTCAACTTGGGTAATTGTTCTATTGAGCGTATTAGCAGGACTAGCTGCAGGCGTGGCGTTAGGATTTTTTATCGCACGCAAATATATGATGAACTATTTACAAAAAAATCCACCAATTAATGAACAAATGTTAAAAATGATGATGATGCAAATGGGACAAAAACCATCCCAAAAGAAAATCAATCAAATGATGAGCGCGATGAACAAGCAACAACTGAAATAAGCGCTAGAAAGGGCACTCGAAGAGGAGTGCCCTTTTATTTTGTCTTCTAAAAATGTTTTAAACTTTAAAACATTCAGTATTTTTGATAAACTAAAAACATCGCTCATTTGGGATAGGAGGTATATAATGAAGGTTTTTTTAGACTTGGCATGGTTTTTTAAACAAGAGAAGCGAGCATACATAATTGGTATTTTTTTATTGTTTGGCGTTGCTCTTCTTGAGCTCGTACCACCAAAAATAATTGGTATCATTGTTGATGAAATTAACAATCATTCATTAACGACTCAGAAGTTATTGCAATGGGCAGGAATTTTAGTTGGTGCTGGGGTGATGATGTATATTTTGCGTTATTTGTGGCGCATGATGATTTTTGGTTCTTCTTTAAAGTTAGCCCGTCAATTACGCCGAGAGCTGTATGAACATTTTACGAATATGAGTCCATCATTTTACCAAAAACATCGTACCGGTGATTTAATGGCACATGCAACGAATGATATTCAAGCAGTGCAGCAAACAGCAGGTTCCGGAGTATTAACGTTTGTAGATTCATTAGCAGTAGGCGGGTGTGTTCTCGTTGCGATGGGGTTTACAATTAGCTGGAAATTAACGTTACTCAGTTTAATTCCAATGCCAATCGTAGCGATTGCAACGAACTACTACGGAACTTTGTTACATCGTCGTTTTCATAAAGCGCAACAGGCTTTTTCAGAAATCAATGATAAAGTTCAGGAAAGTATGAGTGGAATGAAGGTAATTCGTTCACTTGGTCAAGAAAAAGAAGATTTACAATCATTTCGTAATAAATCAGAAGAGGTGGTACAGAAAAATATTCTCGTTGCTCGCATTGATTCATTATTTGATCCGACAATTACTTTAATTGTAGGTTTTTCGTTTTTAATTGCAGTGTGTTATGGCTCTGTATTGGTTGTTCGTGGGGAGATTACGATTGGGGAACTTATTACATTTACTGCTTACTTAGGGACACTCGTATGGCCGATGTTAGCGTTCGGTTGGTTATTTAATATTATGGAGCGTGGCCGTGCTTCTTATGATCGTATTCAAAATTTATTTATGCAAGTGTCTGATGTGGTAAATAGAGAAGGAGCAAGTGAAGAAATAGCAAGTGGTGATATCAATTTTGATATTGACACATTCTCGTATAAGAAAAATGAAGTAACAAATCTACAAGACATTCATTTTTCTTTACAAAAAGGGGAAACTTTAGGGATTGTAGGTCGTACTGGAGCAGGGAAAACGACATTATTAAAATGTTTAATTCGAGAATATGATCATTTTGATGGGGGCGTGCGAATTGGAGAAACTGATATTCGAGATATGACACTACATGCTATTCGTTCCGCAATTTCATATGTACCACAGGATCATTTTTTATTTTCTGCGAGTATAGGAGAAAATATCGCATTTGGAAAACCTAGTGCTACATATAAAGATATTGCACATGCTGCTACTATAGCATGTATTCATGAGGATATTACAAAATTTCCAGAAGGATATGAAACCGTAGTTGGTGAACGAGGTGTTTCTTTATCAGGTGGTCAAAAGCAGCGTATTTCGATTGCACGTGCATTATTAACCAATGCTGAAATTTTAATTTTAGATGACTGTTTATCAGCAGTAGATGCAAAGACAGAAGAAACGATTTTGGCGTCATTAAAACGTGAACGACAAAATAAAACGACTATTATTACAGCGCACCGCTTAAGTGCGATTCAACATGCAAATTTAATTCTTGTTATTGATGATGGAAAGATTGTACAGCGTGGTACGCATGAAAGTTTAATGCAACAAGATGGCTGGTATAAAGACATGTATGAAAGTCAGCAATTAGAATCGTTAGTTGAGAAGGGAGGAGTATGATGCAGGGGAAAAAACGAAGTGATCTATGGCGTCTATTATCATATATGAAGCCATATAAAAAACTGCTGACATTCGCGTTTCTATTTTTAGTGGGTGCAACTATAGCGGAAATGATGGGTCCTTTTTTAATTAAGAAATTTATTGATGAGCATTTAGTTCCGAAGAATTTTGAGCAAAATGTATTAGTAACGTTATTTATTGTTTATATCGTATTTCATTTATTAAAGGTCCTCTTTACGTATTTGAACTTATTGTATTTCCAAAATATTGCCTTCAAAATTGTGCAAGATATGCGTGTGGAAGTGTATGAGCATGTACAAAGTTTATCGCTTAGCTTCTTTGATCGTACACCGATTGGAACGCTCGTTTCGCGAATAACAAACGATACAGAAGCAATTAAAGATTTCTTTGTGAGTGTATTATCCACCTTTGTAAAAAATATTGTATTTTTAATCGGTATTTTAATATCTATGTTTTTATTGAATGTGAAACTTGCGCTGTTTTCGTTACTTCTTATCCCAATAATGATTACGATTATGGCTCTTTATCGTCGGAAAAGTTCAGTTTTTTATTTAGAACTCCGCAATCAATTAAGTGTTTTAAATGCAAAATTGAATGAATCGATTCAAGGCATGAATATTATTCAAGTATTCCGCCAAGAAAAACGAATGCGTAAAGAATTTGAAGAAGTGAATGAAAAACATTACGGAGCAGGGCGCCGTAATTTGAAGTTAGATGCACTCTTTTTACGCCCAGCAACCGATCTTGTTCATATTTTGGCAATCGTATTGGTGCTCACGTTGTTTGGGATTGATGCAATGCATAGTCCAGTTGAAGTAGGTGTATTATATGCCTTTGTGAACTACATTCATCGTTTCTTTGATCCAGTAAATGAAATGATGATGAAATTGTCTTTCTTTCAACAAGCGGTTGTATCATCATCACGTGTGTTTCTTTTAATGGATGAAAAAGATTTAGCACCAGTCCAACAAGGGAATGGAACTCCTTTCATGACGGAAGGGGAAATTGAGTTTAAAAATGTTACTTTCTCTTATGATGGAAAACGCGATGTGCTGAAAAATGTGTCTTTTCATGTGAAACCTGGGCAGACCGTTGCATTTGTTGGGCATACAGGTAGTGGGAAAAGTACAATTATGAACTTATTGATGCGTTTTTATCATGTTAATGAAGGGGAAATTGTAGTTGATGGAGTTCGACTAGAGAACTTTCAAGAAAAGGAGATAAGGAAACGCATTGGTCTTGTATTGCAAGATGCTTTCTTATTTGCTGGAACAGTGAAGCAAAACATTCGTATGTACGATGAAAATATTACAGATGAAGAAGTCGAAACAGCTGCAAAATTTGTGCAGGCAAATACATTTATTGAACAGCTACCAAATCAATATGATACAGAAGTAGTTGAGAGAGGGGCGGCGTTTTCAAGTGGTCAAAGACAACTTGTAGCATTTGCGAGAACTGTTGCAACAAATCCAAAAGTATTAGTGTTAGATGAAGCAACGGCAAATATTGATACAGAAACAGAAGAAGCTATTCAAACAGCACTGCAGCATATGCGAAAAGGGAGAACAACTATCGCAATTGCACATCGCTTATCTACAATTCAAGATGCAGACCAAATTTTTGTGATGCATGACGGCCAAATTGCGGAAAAAGGAACACATCAGGAATTGCTGACGCAACAAGGGTTATATTACAATATGTATTTGTTGCAGAATAAAGGAAGTCTTCAGAAAGCCTTGTGAGAACAAGGTTTGGAAGGCTTTTCTTAAAAAATAGTATAAATAACTTGATTATAGTAGGAGAGAGTATTGCGATTCATTGCTTACAAATGCTGCTCGTTATTATATAAATTCATTTTATTTTTTAGACATATAAGTCACTGCTATGCAGAATACACCATGACCGCTACTTGCTTTCTTTTTTTGTTTTAAACCTCGCCTGTGGCAGAAAAAGGCCCTGACCGCCTCTATGCACGGCCAGATGCTCTCTCCCTCCTTAAAAAGAGAGGGGTTTGTTAATCCTAGGAATAAGAGATTAATATGTATTACATATTAATTATATATGTAATACATATTTCCGATATGAAGAAGATTACTATATTATAATAGATGTAACGTTCGAATGTTTGAAGTATTACCGGTAATATCCCTATCCCTTTTTTAAGAATGCGAACTAATCTTCCCTTTTTTCTGGATAATTTGTTGTAGATTATACAGAAAATATTGTTCGATATCCATTATGGAACGCACATAATGGAAAAATTCCGATTTCATAGAGGATGCCCCTAATCTTCATGTGATAATATGTACGGAAAGAAAACGCAAATGTTTTCCCTGTGTACGATCGGAAATAGAAAGCTGACCATTTTGGTCAGCTTTTCGTTGTTTCTGCAATGAATTCTTCTTTTATAATTTCCGTTTTTAATAATAATGTTTTCCCGAAACGTCGCTGACATTCTTCTGTTATTTTTTGAATTGCTAATAGGTTAGAAGAGGCAGAAACAGTCACAGTTGCTTGTCTTGTTCTTCGATTTTTCTCACAAAATACACAATCCACAACATACTTAGAAATTTTCACAGAATCATTCCTTTCTGTTTTTTGGAATGCGCTGTCAATGAAGTTGTTGGAAATATTCGATAGATTATAAGTTTTTTCCTCTTTTTTCGAGGGGAAAATAAGTAGAATACAGAATAATATGCAAGGGAGGGATAAGTGTGGAACGTTGGATTGGAGCAGCTGCAATTTGTATGAACGAAAAATTTGTGCATTTTGCTCTTGGGATAACTCGTTCTTGTTAGCTTGATAGCAATGGGTCTATAGCCCTTATAGTATATAGACAAGATAATATTAGCCATCAAAAAAAACACGCATATTCAGCGTGTTCAAGTATTCTTGTCGTTATCTTTAAATTTCAGAATAGCGATTACAAGCATACCAAAACTAAGCATCAGAGATAAAGCCTCATAGGTACTCATTCATAGATCGCCTCCTTACATTCAGCCTTCCCCGATTCAAGATTGTCCTATACAAAAGTAATTATTTTTATTTAACATATTTCCAAAAGAATAGATTCCAATAAAAGGATAAAAAGTACACTGTATAATTTTTTACTTTTGGTGACGTGACCCCATGTACTTACCTCTTATTTCCCCTTAAACTAAGGCTCCACATTAGTTTAAATATTTCAATGTGCCTCTAATGGTATTTTCCCGTATGATTTTTTAAAAAATATTTGTCTAATATATAATTCTTATGTTATTAATTTATTATATATATTAATAAAAAAGGATGTTCTATATGGAATTACGGCATTTACAATATTTTATTGTTGTAGCAGAAGAGCTTCACTTTGGTAGGGCAGCTGCTCGCTTGCAGATGACACAGCCGCCGCTAAGTCAACAGATTCAACAATTAGAGCAAGAGATGGGAGTAACATTATTTTCAAGAACGAAACGAAGAGTAGAATTAACAGAAGCAGGGGATTTGTTTTTAAAAGAAGTGAAAAAAGCTTTTATACAAATTGATAAGGCGGTCGAAGTTGCCCAGAGAGCGCAAAGGGGAGAAATCGGAGAGCTGTCTATTGGGTTTGTTGGTTCAGCGATGTACGATATTTTGCCGCCTATTGTTCGGGAATATCGAAAGAAATTTCCGAATGTATCTGTTGTACTACATGAATTGTCTACACCAGAACAAGTAGATGCACTTCATGATAATCGAATTGATGTTGGGATGTTGCGTCCACCTATTACAAGTCAGTTATTACAGCTAGAAACAGTTCAACACATTTCTTGTACACTTTGCTTACCGAAAGCACACCCACTTGCGAATAAGCAAGCAATATATATTGAAGACTTGCAAAAAGAATCTTTTGTTTTCATTACTCGAAATGTTTGGCCGACTTTATATGATAATATTCTTTCATTATGCCGTGCTGCGGGGTTTAGTCCGCAAATTGTACAAGAGGCAACAGAATATCAAACAGTTATAGGGCTTGTGGCTGCTGGGATTGGGATAACGGTAATACCAGTGTCTGCAAATAAATTATATCAATCAGAAGTTGTCTACAAAGAAATACATGATTCTAAAATTGTTGCAGAACTAGCTGTTGCATATCGAAAAGCAAATATAAATCCAGAATTACAAGAGTTTTTGAAAATAGCGAAAGACAAGACAATGAACAAACTTATAAAATGACGAGAAAAATGACAAAACTGTAAGAATGTACTCTTGTATGTAAGAAAGTTCGATGTTTTCCTTTTTCTTTTTTTATTATAGTGAAAAAAGAGGAAAGAAGAAGGAGATGTTATACTCGTGATAATACCTATTTTTATGAAAGTACAAAAAACATGGGGGGGGAAGGAAGATGACGTTTTCTCAACTCGCGTTTAAAAACGTAAGTCGAAACATACGTGCATATGCCGCTTATTTTTTAAGCAGTGCATTTTCAGTTATGATTTTCTTTTTATATGCTTTATTTATTTATCATCCTGATATAGATGGACAAGGTGCTATTCGGCAAGGGATGCTTGTTGCGGAATACATTATTTATTTCTTTTCGTTTTTCTTTATTTTCTACTCTGTTAGTTCATTTTTAAAAATAAGGAATAAAGAGTTTGGGATTTTTGTGATTCATGGTATTACAAATTGGCAATTAATACGGATGATTTTCTTTGAAAATATGCTCGTTGGCATAAGTGCTCTTATTAGCGGTATTGCTTGTGGATTTTTATTTGGAAAGTTATTTTTTCTGTCAGCAAGTACAGTAATGGGATTGAAAAGTTTGCCGCTTTATATGCCATGGAAAGCAATGAAATTAACAGCTGTTGTGTTTTCAGCATTGTTTTTTATTGTTGCTTTTACAACAAGTTTCTTTGTGAAAAGTAAAAAAGTAATCGCGTTATTAAAAGGGAATAAGAAGCCAAAACCTGAACCGAAAGCTTCTATTCTATTATCTATAGTAGCAGCAATTTTAATAGCAAGTGGATATATGTTATCTATAACAGCAAATCCTGGCAGTATCCAGTTGTTGTTACTTCCCGTTACAACCATTGTAATGATTGGCACGTATTTTTTATATTCGCAGCTTAGTGTATTTATCATAAAGTTTTTAAAGAAATCAAAGCCTATCTATTGGAAGAAAACGAATTTATTATCATTTTCTATGTTAGCATATCGCATGAAGGATAATGCACGTATGTTTTTTATGGTAACGATTGTGTCGACAGTTGCTTTTTGTGCCATTGGAACGTTTGCTGCTTTTATAGAAACGCAAAAGGGCGAGTCGATAAAGAACATCCCATTTGCATTTAGTTTGATTACATATAATGAACATCAAGGACAGAAAGGGCAATATGAAAAGGAGATTGAAGATACTTTTCAAAAGGAAAATGTTATTTTCCAAAAAGTAAGTGCAAAGTTGAAGTTTCAATCTATTCCTAACCATTTGCAACCAGCTGTAATTATGAGTCAGGATGATTATAATAAGTTTGCAAAGCGGCTCGGATATGAAACTGTGACATTAACGGGAAATGAAGCGGCTCGCGTTCCTTCTTTTGGAATAGAAGGTAATATTATTAATCATTCTAAAGAACCAGATGTAACATTGCAAGAAGGTGGGAAACAAATTCATGTTTCTTCTATGTTGAAACAAAATATTTTTTCAGGCGGTGTATTTCCTGGGGGGATTTTTGTTGTTTCCAATGAAATGGAAAAGCAAATGACAGCAGTAGAGAAAACAGTGAGTTATACAGGATATACAGTAAAGAGTTGGGAAGGAACAACGCAAGTAGCAGAAGAATTAGAAAAACGACTGAATCAAAAAGGGCAGTATGAATTTTCATCACGTGTGATCACTTATAATAAGATTAAAGAATTGACAAGCATTATTCTATTTATCGGATTGTTTGTCGGAGCTATTTTTTATTTATCTGCTGTAAGCTTTTTATATTTCCGCTTGTTTACTGATTTAGAAACAGATAAACAATATTATCAATCACTATTGAAACTCGGCATGGATGAAGAAGAAATGAAACAAATAATGACGGTGCAAATGGGCGCGTTATTCTTTATCCCGATTGTTATAGCTGTTTTGCATACGAGTGTTGCTTTTACAACATTGCAAACATTATTTACAACACCGATTCTTCGCTCTTCACTGATCGTCATCGGGCTATTTTTACTCGTTCATATATGTTACTTTTTATTATTAAGAAGACACTATTTTAAACAATTGAAAAAGCAAATTATGCGATAAAAACGGCGATGTTACTGAGTAACATCGCTGTTTTTAACTTCAATATAATATGTGTATAAGACACTGCTATTTTGTTTGTGTTAAAAATTCGTGCAACAAGAATAATTTTCTTATTAATACATACACCGAATTCATATATGTATGTTTCTAAGACTTAAGTCTTAGAAACAATTCCTATTAGAGTTCCATGTGAAAACATGTGTTATGTTATACACTAATGTTGGGATAGGAAGTTGTACGGAGGAGTTGTTATGTCGTTATTTCAATTAGTAAGAAAAAATATACAGCAACATGCGGCAGAACGCTTACAACATTTTGTTTTTATTTCTTGTAGTGTGAGTGTATACTTTCTTTTAGTGTCTATTCAATATAATGAAGCTGTTGTAGGGACAATGAAGGATAAATCGTTATTAATGAATTTTTTATGTTATGGATCAACAATAACATTCAGTTTTTCATGTCTTTTCATACTGTATGTACATACTCATTTTATGAAAAAGCGTCAAAAAGAATTACAATCGTATCGATTAACTGGCATGAAACGAAAGCAAATAGGGCTTATATTATGCTATGAGCAACTTGTGATAGGGGGAGGAGCGCTTATAGTAGGGCTTCTTCATGGTATGTTATTTTTAAAGTTATTTACTATTGTTATTTTGAGAGTAGCGGGTTGTCACGGAATAAGTAGTGCACCGATTACAATATATGGTCTTTTATATACAGCTATTTTATTTCTTATTATAATTTCACTGACAATGGGACAATGTTACCGATGCACGTATCAGTTGACTGTTATAGATTTATATAACATGAAAGAGGAAGTATAAAGGGAAACTTCCGTCAGTGGGAGTCTTATTGCCCACGAATAGCGGGATAAATAAAAAACCGGGCTTCTTATAGAAGTCCGGTTTTTTATGCTGCCAATTTTTTATGTGTATGCTGTCTTGTATATCGTCCGCGCATTTTATAAGCAATTTGTGGAATGGTAATACCGATAAGGATAAGGGCAACTCCAAGCCATTGTGAAGTCACTACAGCTTCTTTTAAAAGAAGCACTGACATGATTGTTGTAACTGGAAGTTCGGCAGCACCTAAAATTGTTGCTAAACCAGAACCGATCTTAGGAATTCCAATTGTAAAAGTAATAGTTGGAATGACAATACTAAAAGTGCCTAGTGCTAATCCGTATTTCCATAGTCCATTTGTAAGTGCACCGTTATATATAAATGTGGGTGGGAAAGTAATCATTACTAATGTTAACGCACCGGCCATAAGCGTTACACCGCGAGGCAATGACGGAACTTCTACCGCTACTCTTCCGCTCACAAAAATATAAAAAGCAAATGCTACCGCTGATAATAATCCAAAGAAAATTCCTTTCATGTCAAAGGTTCCTGTAGATTGTTCAAGTAATCCACTTGAAAGAAACGTTCCAACAAGCAAGAATAGTACAGAAATCAATTTTTCTCTAGAAGGAAATGTTTTTGTTGCAACTGCTTCAATGATAATTCCGATCCAGACGAATTGAAATAGTAAAACAATAGCGATAGAAGCAGGTACAGTTTGTAATGCGCTGTAATAAAAAATACCTGTTAAACTTGCTGATGTTCCTGCAATAAATAAGATAATCATTTGTTTTAATGGTACACGATGTCTAGAAAATAATAATGTAATTGTAAGTAAAATGAGCCATCCGAACAAATATTGACTTCCAATTACTTCTCCAAGCGTAAATCCTTCGCTGTATGCAAATTTAACAAAGATTGCTAAAATACCGTAACTACATGCTCCTAATAAAACGAGTAATGAATAACGAAGCATCTATATCCCTCCTTATCTATATAAATCCAAATTAAAAACCTGACATAAACCCCTCTTCTTTTTAGATGGTTGAGAGCATCTGGCTATGTGTAGAAGCGGTCAGTGCCTCTTTCTGCCACATGCGATGTTCAAACAAAGAGAAGAAGAAAGTATTAGGTTACTTTTTGTTCAGTATGGCGCGACTTGTGTATTAGAAAGTCGAGTTGGATTTATATATATGGTAATCCTGTTCAAAAACGAACAAACTTAGCTAGATGGAAGTATACAAAATTAAAAATGGAGGGTCAACTGAAAGAAAAGTGTGAAATTTTATAGAATAATAATAAAAGTATGATATTTATGCATAATGATGAAAAAAGGAGAACAAATTCCTTGAAAATATAAGGTGGATATGAATATAACTTTCATAGTAAAAAAATATTTTCTAATAATAAATGAAGTGAAATATAAAGTAACTATATAAATACAAATTGAAAAACTAATATAAAAACTTCTTTTCTTTAAGGTGGGCGAAAGCATCTGGTCATGCATAGAAGCGGTCAAGGCCTTTTCCTGCCACGTGCAAGGATGAAAACAAAGGGAGAAAGCGAGTCCAGGTCATGTTTTTTCTGTATGACAGTAATTTATATGTTGGGAAATCAAAAGGGTTTATACATAAATACGAAGAATAAGATTTTAATATTTTCATAGTGATAATAGTATGTTCACGAATTTTTCATGGTATTTGCTGTGAATTTTGCTACAATAAATTGAAGAAGAAAGGAGGCATAATATGCAAGACATTAATATCTTTTTAGCATTTGGAGCAGGTTTTTTATCGTTTATTTCTCCATGTTGTTTACCGCTCTATCCAGCATTTTTATCATACATAACAGGGATGTCTATTTCTGATTTGAAGGAAGAGAATGCAATGCTTCGTAAACGGAGTATGTTGCATACTGCATTTTTCTTAATTGGATTCTCGATTATTTTCATAGCAATCGGCTTTGGAACAAGCTTTCTAGGGAAGTTTTTTGTGGATTATCAAAATTTAATTCGTCAATTAGGAGCAATTTTTATCGTTGCTTTCGGTCTCGTTATAACAGGGGTGTTAAAACCAACATTTTTAATGCAAGATCGGAAAATTACATTTAAAAGTAGACCGAGTGGTTATTTTGGCTCTACTTTAATTGGAATTGCATTTGCTGCCGGGTGGACGCCTTGTACAGGTCCAATTTTAGTATCGGTTATTGCGCTTGCTGCAACAAAACCACAATCGGCGATGTTATATATGATTACCTACATACTCGGTTTTGCAATTCCATTCTTTATTTTATCATTCTTTATTACAAAGATGACGTGGATTAAAAAACATAGTGCATCGTTCGTTACAATTGGTGGTTATATTATGATTGCGATGGGTGTATTACTGTATTTTAATGGTCTTACAAAAATTACAATATTCTTTTCAAATTTATTTGGTGGATTTAAAGGGTTTTAGTTTTTTTTGTTGAAAATTTGGAAATGCTAACAAAAATACATATAATGATACTATATTTTTGATATTTCCAAAACAAAGGGTGAGTGCGAATGAATTTAGCTCTCTTATCAAGTATTCTTGCAGTTTGTATGGCTGTTGGAGTCATGTTTATTCGTTTGAAGGCGGCAAAGAAACCAGCAACTTTGAAAAAAATTGTGCTTCCACCAATCTTTATGAGTACAGGAGCTTGTATGTATCTGTTTCCTGAATTTCGCTTAACAACATCAGAAATATTAGAAGCAGTTGCTGTAGGATTAATTTTCTCAATTTTTCTTATTAAAACGTCAAAATTTGAAATACGTGGACAAGAGATTTATTTAAAACGCTCTAAAGCGTTTGTCTTTATTTTAATCGGTTTACTTGTTGTTCGTATTGTATTTAAATCATATTTAAGTCAGTCACTTGATATAGGACAACTGAGTGGCATGTTCTTTCTACTTGCGTTTGCCATGATTATATCTTGGCGCATTGCAATGTATCGTTCCTTTACGAAATTGCAAAAGGAAATGAAAAAACAAGAAGATTTTTATAATGAAAAAGATATGAAGTTAACGTAAAGATTAGAGATTTTCTATGTATAAACAGTGTCTAGTATAGACGCTGTTTTTTTTTTTGAAATTTGAGGGTTTTTTGGAACATTAAATGTCCACAAGTATATAAGCTTCAGTAAATACCGATTTGAAAATGATTTTTTAGTTTATTTTATGGAATTTTATGTTAATATTGTAAAATGAATATTTAGAATTTTATATTTTTTTGAAAAGCAAAGCGGGGTATTCTTCTGTATAAGTAGATTTAACATGAGAATGCATCTACTTTCGTTATGTAAAGGATGGGAAAAATGAACACGCATAAAAAAATAAATATGACTTTCTTTTGGAAGTATGTAAGCAAACAAAAACTTACAGTTTCATTTCTGTTATTGATATCAGCAGTTAATATTGGACTTCTGCTCATAAATCCTCAAATATCAAGATATTTTATAGATGAGGCCGCAAAAGGGAGTGAGGCTAAAAATTTAACATTTGCTGCTTTGCTGTTTATTTTATTTGCTTTTCTGGCACAAGGACTTAGTCTATTGATAACTTATATAGGAGAGAAGGTGGCTTGGAAAGCTACTAATGATATACGAACTGATTTAATTACGCATTGTATAAATTTAGATATGTCATTTCACAAAGAAAATAAACCAGGCGCATTATTAGAAAGAGTAGATGGAGATGTATCAAAATTATTTGATTTATTTTCAAAGATATTTTTAAATGTACTAAATAATTTCATCCTTTTATTAGGAACTTTAATTATTCTCTTTTATGAAAATGTTCTTATTGGTATAAGTCTTACCATTTTTGCCATAGTTCTTTTATGGAAGGTAAAGTCAAAGACTGAAAATCATTGGGTAAAATCGAGTGAAGTAAATGCAGAGTTAAGTGGATTTATAGGAGAGAATATCTCCAGTACAGAAGATATTGCTTCTAGTGGTGCGAGAGAGTATGTGATGGATAATTTTTATAAATTAAATAGGAGAATATTCCCTGTATTTCGGAAGGCTAGATTAACGTGGGCTACTATGTGGTCAGTAACAATCACAATATTTGCTGTTGGAACGATAATCGCTTTTTCAGTATCTACATATTTATGGACAAAAGGTGTTATAACAATTGGAACAGCTTACTTAATATTTAATTATACACAGATTTTAAGAAGACCAATTGAGTAAATTAGAGTGAATATTCAAGAATTGCAGGTGGCAGGGGCAAGTTTTGTGAGAGTAAATGATTTATTTATGACAAAGTCATCGCTGAAGTATGGAGAAGAAACATTAGATTCTTCAAAGCCATTACATATAAAATTCAATAATGTAGATTTTCAATATAAAGAAGGAATAGATGTATTAAAAGATGTTTCTATTCAAGTAGATGGCGGGAGAACTCTTGGTGTCTTAGGTCATACTGGAAGCGGTAAAACATCATTAGCTCGCCTCATTGTAAGAATGTATGACATAAAAAGCGGAGAAATATTATTAAATAATAAAAATATAACTTTAATAAGGGAAGAAGAGATTGCTAAAAATATAGCGTATATAACGCAGGACGTTCAAATATTAACAGCTACAGTTAGAGATAATATAACATTGTTTAATAAAGATATTAAAGATGAGGATATTATAAAAATCATATACGAATTAGGATTTCAAGATTGGTATGAAAGCTTATCGAATGGATTAGATACTTATTTAGAACTAGGTAGTAAGAGTTTATCATCTGGAGAAGCTCAATTATTATCATTTATTAGGGTGTTTCATAAGAAGCCAACACTTATTATTTTTGATGAAGCTACATCAAGGGTAGATTCTGCGACTGAGCAGCTCATTGATAGTGCCCTAGATAAACTTTTAAAGAATAGGACATGCATCATAATTGCGCACAGACTTTCAACTCTTAATAGGGCGCAAGATATCTTACTTCTTGAGAATGGTAAAGTAGTCGAATTTGGGGAAAGAAAAACACTTTTAGAAGACGAAAGTACGAAATATCATCAGTTGCTTCAACGTGGTGTAGAAGAGGTGCTTGTATAATGGAGCAGAACGTAAGAGAGAGTCAATTTTTATGGAGCTTGATCAAATATAAACCAATTCTTTACACAGTGATTATTTTGATGGAGTTTGTAATAGGGAGTATACCAATCATAGAAGGAATACTTATTAAAGAATTTTTTGATGTTATTGGTGGGAAAAGTACTTCTATATTTGGTGTATATGAGCTAATAGGGCTTATGGGAGTAGTCGCATGTGTTCATATATTCATTATGTGGGTATATTTTAGCAAAACGGCTACACATGGATTTTATATAAATACATTACTAAAAAGAAATATGTTAAGTTCTATATTAAAAAAACATGGTGGAAAAGCAATAGAAACCCCTGTAGGAGAAGTTTTAAATTCTTTTAGGGATGATGTGTCGCAGATTGGAACATGTATTTCTTGGTTACCTACAATAATAGGACAAAGCATTCGTGCGTTAGGTGCTATTGTTATCTTATTTTTAATTGATGATAAAATCACTGTATTCGTTTTTATACCTCTTGTGATCGTGATTCTATTGGCTCAAAAGTCTGAAAAAAATATCGAAAAAAATAGGGAAGAAGGTAGAAAAGCAACTGGAACTGTGAATGCAGCTATAGGAGAAATATTTGAATCTATATTGTTAATTAAATCATCGGGTGCTAAAAAGGATATTATGTTGAACTTAAGTGAATTAAATCAAAGAAGACATAAGGCAATGATTAAAGATTCTATGTTAACTCAATTAATAGATTCAATATATAATAATGTATCAAATATAGGGACAGGGGTAATTTTACTTTTGTGTGCAAGTTCTATTAGTACTGGTAAATTCACTGTTGGTGATTTTAGTATATTTGTTTACTATTTAGTTTTTATTACTGATAGTATTGAGTCATTAGGAAACTTTATTGTTTATTTTAAGCAAACGAAAGTTGGATATCGTAACATACTGAATCAAGTTAGTATGAGAGAAGCACCAGAAAATTTAGTAACACATAAGGAAATCTTCTTAAAGAATAATCAAGAGTATTTTTCTAATGAAAAGGATGGACAACGTCAGGTGACGAGATATGATGAAGGTCTAGAAAAGGATTTAAGAGTTTTAGAGGTAAAGGGATTAACATATCTATATAGTGGATTGGAAACTGGAATAAAGAACATAAATTTCACATTAAAAAAAGGAGAAATTTTAGTAATTTGTGGACGGACAGGATCAGGAAAAAGTACGCTTATTAAATCCTTAATTGGACTTTTACCGATGGACTCTGGAGAAGTATATTGGAATGGAGAGCAAGTTAATGATGTAAAGCACTTCTTTTCCCCGCCAATTAGTGCATATAACGCGCAAGTTCCCAATCTTTTTAGTGATACTGTGAAAAACAATATCCTTTTAGGATTGCGAGAAGAAGAGGTAGATTTAGAAGCAGCCATAAAATCTGCTGTTTTAGAAAAGGATATTGCTAAATTAGAGAATGGATTAGATACAATGATAGGATCAAAAGGAACTAAACTATCAGGGGGCCAAATTCAAAGAGTCGCAGCTGCGCGTACGTTTGTGAGAGATCCACAGCTTCTAGTTTTTGATGATATTTCCAGTGCACTTGATATAAAAACGGAAACATTACTGTGGACAAGGTTAATTGCTAACAATAAGGCAAGTTGCGTCATTGTATCTAATAAGAGGATGATTCTTGAAAAGGCAGATCAGATTATTGTTTTAAAGGATGGGGTTATAGAAGCTCAAGGCATTTTAGATGAAGTACTACAAACTTCTAGTGAAATAAAATATATTATAGATTAAGCAGTTTAATGAAAAAAGATTGCCTGTAGAATTGGCAATCTTTTTTTATTAATAAAGTAAAGAATAGATTTATCCCGCTATTCGTGGGCAGTAAGACCCCAAACATCAAGATTGAGAGAGAAGCGAGGAAGATAGGTGGGGACAACTTATTTTGCAAGCAAAGATCTGTAATTAGAATAATCAATTTGCTTTTCTTTTAACTTTTTAATTAAAAATTTGTGATCTCGCTTTGGAGTTGCTATAATATATCCTTTAATAATTAAATCTTCAGTTATTTCCGATGCTTTCTCTTCTAAAGCTAACTCTCCGATTTTACCGGCAATTTTAGATTTTGCAACATCGCGGAAAAGTTCAGGAACTGGACTTACAAGTTCCTCTAATAATTGTTTTTGCTCTTCATCCCATAAGTGCCGTGTTTGATTAATGTAATGCTCTTCCCAATCTAAAATAGACATGCCATCTTCTTTTGGTAAACGTTTTAAGAATTTTCGGAACATAAAATATCCACCAATGGACATAAGTCCTAGTAAAATAACCGTCCATATGACAATAAACCAACTGAACCACCCTTCGAGCAAATAGAACCCTCCTTTATGATAGCAGTTTTCCTTTACTAGTATTATAAGCAGTGAAATTGATAGAAATCAAGAACGCTTGGTCATTGTGACCAAGCGTGGTGAGTTAAACGAAGTATAATTGTTCAACACATAATATGTCATTATCATCTTCTAAATATTCAATGATAAGCGTGCCAACTTTGCGATCTTTGTCATCGTTAGTGAAAATAGAGTAAGAAGTAAAGCGTGCTGCTGATAAGCCGCTAATATGTGTAGGAAGGGCAATATATTCGTTGTCTTGAAAGAAAGTCATTAGTTCCATGTCTTCAAACTGCTTGCGATTTTCAACTGCTGCTCCAGTATAATGCTTTTGTAATTGCTTCAATGTGTAGTTCCATGATTGTACTTTTGTGTCGTATACCATTGTTCAAACTCCTTACTGTATGTAGTAAAAAGAACATATGTTCCTTTTCAGTATACTCCTTTTAAAAGAAAAGGAAAAGCAAAAAATAATGTAAGCTTGGACTTCCAAGCTTACATAGTGGAAAAATACGTTCAATTTAATCTCTGTTTTTTATTATAAGACAGATAGAAAAAGGAAACAAGGTGATAAGTATATTGCTTATAATTTCGAAAATTATATATAATTAACAAGGAAGATTTTTGACAAGGAGGAAAATTATGAAAAATATTGGCCTTATTGGTGGGATGAGTTGGGAATCAACTGTAGAGTATTATCGGGTTATTAACGAAGAAGTAAAAAGAAAATTAGGAGGATTGCATTCAGCAAAATGCCTTTTATATAGCGTTGACTTTGAAGAAATTGAACGTTATCAATCAAAGGGTAACTGGAAACAAGCTGGTGAAATATTGGGTGAAGCTGCATGTTCATTAGAAAAAGGTGGAGCTAATTTTATTGTCATATGCACAAATACGATGCACAAGGTTGTAGATGACATAAAAGAAAAAATCAATATCCCTATTTTACATATTGCTGATGCTACAGCTAATCAAGTAAAAAAGGAAGGAATTAGTACGGTAGGTTTACTTGGAACAAAATATACGATGGAGCAGGAATTTTATAAATCCAGATTAGAATCAAATGGTATAAACGTGATTGTTCCAAATGAAAATGATAGAGAAATTGTAAATAAAGTGATTTATGAGGAATTATGTTTAGGAAAAGTGTCTCAAAAATCAAGAGATTACTACAAAAAAGTAATTGAGCGTTTAGTTTATAACGGAGCTGAAGGAATTATATTAGGTTGCACAGAAATCGGGTTATTAGTTAAACAAGAGGATTCTAGCGTTCCATTATTTGATACGACTTTCATACATGCTGTTGAAGCTGTTAATAAATCTTTAGAAGGTTGAGTGCATTCGACCCATATGAAAGGAGGGAGTGGCTCAAAGAGTGAACAAAAAGTGAGGATTAGGTTAAAAGCTTTAAAGAATGATAAGAAGCTTTTGGATAAAAAGGATGAGGGAAATGAAACGTATTATTTCATTACAAGGGCCTATGGCGAGTGGGAAAACAACATTAGCAAAAAGATTGGAACAAAGAGGGATGAGGGTTATATATGAAAATCCATATCCGATTGTTGAAAAGAGAAAAGCAATGCATTTAGATATTGGTACGAAAGAAGGTTTTATCACAAATCAGAAACTTTTTATCGAAGCGAAAATAGAAGAGTTTCGGCAGCTATCTAATGGCACTACTATTTTTGATCGTGGACCAGAAGATATTGAGTTTTATACATTGTACTATCCAAAATTAATAGGGAAAGATTGGGACATTGAAAAAGAAATGTCAAATGAATTAAGAGAACTACGAAAATGTCGCTCACAGGCCATTTTCTATTTAACAGCTTCAACAGAAGTACTACAAAAAAGAAAAGAATCTGATATAAGACAACGAAGCACATTTGAAGAGCAAATGAAATTAATAGAAATAGAGAAAAGCTGGTATGAACAATTTCCAGTTACATATTTGAATGTAGATGTAAAGTCAGTAGAGGAAGTAGAATACGATTTTATAAAATGGTTAGGGAAGACTATAAGATGATGAACAAAATATTGGTTTTGATTTATCCTACTTTCGCGGAATTTGAAATTACAGTTGCTACTGCTGTCTTGAAAGATTTTTATATAGTGGAAACAGTTGGGTTAACGAAAGATATGGTTGTAAGTGAAACAGGATTACAAGTGCAACCACATTATGAATTAAGTGAAATATGTGTAGATGATTATGAAGGAATTATTATTCCTGGTGGCGATGTAGTGCACGTAAAAGATTCAGAAGTATTATTTGAGCTCATACGTCAAATGTATAAACAAGAGAAGCTAATTGCTGCGATATGCGGAGGACCATTTGTATTAGCAGCTGCTGGTATTCTACAGTATGTTCCGTATACGGTCACATTAGATTATAGAAAGTTAGATTGTTTTTCTAAAACTCATTTTACATATGAAGGTATAGTTCATCATAAAAATATTATTACAGCACAAGGACATGCATTTGTTGACTTTGGACTTGCCATAGCTAAATATTGCGGGGTATATACAGAACATAAATCCGACTTTTATCGCGGGAAAAGAAATATCGTGATAGAAAATGTGTTGAAAGAATAATAGAGTGACAAGAGAAGGAGCTTTTTTATAAAAGAAAGCTGTCTTTAGAAGAGACAGCTTTACTAGCATATATACAAATTCAATTATTTTCTACAACGATAAATCGCCACAGCTTTCGGATCACGCCATATACCGTTATGATGTGATAAGACCTGTTCTATTTCAATTTGTAACCATTTTTTCATCTCTGTATGTAAGTTCAAATCATCTGGTATATTTAGTGATGGGAACATGCTTGCTATATAATTTACAATAGGCGCTGCTTCATGGAAAAGAAGTGCATTGTGAATAACGGTTTCCTCAACATCGGGAAAAACCGAACTTAATATCTCTTTACCGTTTTCTAAACAAAATGGACTAGTTGTAGGTGATTTTTCAGGTAATTCAAATGCTAGTAACATTCGGTTACACATCTCTTCTATGCGTGGTAATGAGTTATTGGAATTTGTTGTAGCGAGAAAGCTACCATTTGGCCGAATAATGTTTCTAAACCCTTGAACTGTTTTTTCGACATCGGTTACATGATAGAGCATGTGACGGGCAACAATCCAGTCGTAAAAATGATCGGGAAAAGGTAGTTTTGTTGCGTTTCCAACTATCCATTCAATAGGTTTCTTTGTGTTTTTGCTGTTCCTTTTTGCTTCTTGAATCATAGTCGAGGATTGATCTAGTCCTGTAAGCGGGCCTTGATGTCCCTGTTGTTGTAATGCTATAAGAAATTCTCCAGTCGCACAGCCAATATCTAATATTTTCTCAGTTCCAGTTAATTGTAAATGAGAAATTACATTTTGGTCTAAGTCTACTTGTTTTTCTTCATACCTCCGATGTGTATCGATTCGCACTCGTAAATGGTCATTCACTGAATATTGACGTTTTACATCATTCAATTTTTGAGATTCCGCTTGTATGCAAAAATTTTGAATGGCATGCGTTAATACCTCTGTTTTGTTAAGATCTTCATATGTTAAAGCTGCATCAAATCTTTCTAATAATTTTTCACAGATTCTAAAGTGAATATCTTTTCTTTTGACCATTTGTCTCCTCCTCTAAACTGTTAGTGTGACTATAGCACGCTTGAAATTTTTCTGTAAATAAATTGTGTACACAGTTGATAATGTTACAGGTCAAATTTTATTCAACTATATGAAACTATTTTGATCTTTCGACATATAGATTGCTGCTATGCAGAAAAAAGGAGCCTGCTACTTTCTTTCTCCCTTTGTTTGAACCTCGCACGTGGCAGAAAAAGGCCCTGACCGCTTTTATGCACGGCCAGATGCTCTCGCCCACCGAAAAAGAATGGTTTTATGCTGTTTTTTAATTTCGATTTATCTAAATCATTATAATTTAACCATTGACGATTTAAGCGTTTTCATATATTCTTAAATTAAGAAATATTTAAACAATTCAAAAGAAAAGAGAGAGTCACATGCTTCTTCATGGAACACAACGAATTGGTCGCATGGCGATGCTGCTTGCACTTGCGGAGGAACACGAGAGCCCGATTTTATCTCTTCCTAAGGGCTGGAAATATTGTACGGGCAAAGTCGGTTCAATGAATTCGCAAAAAGTTGTTGCTGCAATGGAAACAGCTGCACGTAGTAACCATGTTATTGAAACAGACGTTTACAGAGAAACACATGCGCTTTACCATGCAATTATGGAAGCGTTGTACGGAGTAACGAGAGGACAAATTCAGTTAGCAGACGTTCTTCGTACAGTAGGGCTTCGATTTGCGATTGTGCGCGGCACGCCATACGACGGTGAGAAAGAAGGCGAATGGATTGCTGTTGCACTATATGGTACGATAGGTGCGCCTGTGAAGGGATCAGAGCATGAGGCGATTGGATTAGGTATTAATCACATATAAAAAACTGCCCATAGTTAATTAGTTAAAAGGGGGCCTTACAACTTTTTAGGACATTAGTCTGTCTTAAAAAGGTAAGGTCCCCTTGTGCTGTTTAAAGGAGGAAAATCATGATTACATTAACTGGACATTCATTAACACTACAAGAAATGAAACGAATACTGTTTGAAGGAGAGCAGGTAACTGCTTGTCCAAATAGTATGCAAAAAGTTACAGAATGCAGGCAAGCAGTAGAACAAATTGTTGAAGAAGGTAAAGTCGTTTATGGCATTACAACAGGTTTTGGAAAATTTAGCGATGTCCTTATTCAAAAAGAAGATGTAAAAGCACTTCAACATAACTTAATTCTATCTCATGCATGTGGTGTTGGTGAACCTTTCTCTGAAGAAGTGTCACGCGCTATGCTTGTGCTGCGTGCGAACACAATGCTGAAGGGAGTTTCTGGTGTTAGACCACTTGTTGTAAATATGCTTCTTGAACTAGTAAATCGTCAAATTCATCCCGTTGTTCCGCAGCAAGGTTCACTTGGAGCAAGCGGAGATTTAGCACCGCTTTCGCATCTTGCGCTTGCTTTATTAGGAGAAGGAGAAGTGTTTTATAAAGGTGAGCGTGTCCATACGATGATCGCTCTAACAAAAGAAGGATTAGAACCAATTACATTAGAAGCAAAAGAAGGTTTGGCGCTTATTAACGGAACACAAGCAATGACAGCACAAGGTATTGTTGCCTATTTAGAAGCAGAGGCAATTGCTTATCAAGCAGAATTAATTGCTTCCATGACAATTGAAGGGTTACAAGGCATTATTGATGCATTTGATGAAGACGTTCATCTTGCGCGTGGATATAAAGAGCAAGTAGAAGTTGCCAATCGTATTCGTAATGTGCTTCATGATAGCAAACTTGTTACAAAGCAGGGAGAACTTCGTGTACAAGATGCGTATTCACTTCGCTGCATCCCGCAAGTGCACGGAGCATCTTGGCAAGTGTTGAATTATGTGAAAGAAAAATTAGAAATTGAAATGAATGCTGCAACAGACAATCCGCTTATTTTTGAGGGCGGTCAAAAAGTAATTTCTGGAGGTAATTTCCACGGACAGCCAATTGCATTTGCGATGGACTTCCTAAAAATAGGAATGGCAGAGCTTGCGAATATTTCTGAACGCCGCATTGAGAGACTTGTCAATCCGCAGTTAAACGATTTACCACCATTTTTAAGTCCAGAACCAGGTCTTCAATCTGGTGCGATGATTATGCAATATGCAGCAGCATCACTTGTTTCGGAAAATAAAACGTTAGCTCATCCAGCGAGCGTAGATTCGATTCCATCATCAGCAAATCAAGAAGATCACGTAAGTATGGGAACAATTGCGTCGCGTCATGCACATCAAATTATTCAAAATGTACGCCGCGTATTAGCGATTGAAACAATTTGTGCGATGCAAGCAGCTGAGTATCGCGGTGTTGAACAAATGAGTACGTCAACGAGAGCGTTTTATCATCAAGTTCGCCAAATTGTACCATCTATTACAAACGATCGTATTTTTTCAACAGATATTGAAAACACGGCTCATTGGTTAAAAACAACAAATTGGACAATGGACCGTTTAAATGTAAATACAACACTATAATAGGGGAGAGATTACAATGGAAAACGTAAAACAAACAATCCGCGCGCCAAGAGGTACTGAATTACATGCAAAAGGTTGGGTACAAGAAGCGGCACTTCGTATGCTTATGAATAACCTTGATCCTGAAGTAGCAGAAAAGCCAGAAGAGCTTGTTGTATATGGTGGTATCGGCCGTGCTGCTCGTAATTGGGATAGCTATCATGCAATTGTAGAATCTCTTAAAAATTTAGAAAGCGATGAAACGTTATTAGTTCAATCTGGGAAACCAGTGGCAATTTTCAAATCTCATGAAGATGCACCGCGCGTTCTTCTAGCAAACTCAAACTTAGTGCCAAAATGGGCAAATTGGGAGCATTTCCGTGAGCTTGAGCAAAAAGGTTTAATGATGTACGGACAAATGACAGCTGGTAGCTGGATTTATATTGGTACGCAAGGAATTCTACAAGGAACTTACGAAACATTTGGTGAGGCAGCACGTCAGCATTTTGGCGGTTCATTAAAAGGAACATTAACAATTACTGCTGGTCTTGGTGGAATGGGCGGAGCACAGCCGCTTGCTGTTACAATGAACGGTGGGGTTGTTATTGCAATCGACGTTGATAAGCGCAGCATCGATCGCCGCATTGAAAAAAGGTATTGTGATATGTATACAGAATCTCTTGAAGAAGCATTAACGGTTGCAAAGGAGTATAAAGAAAAGAAAGAGCCAATCTCGATTGGATTATTAGGGAATGCAGCTGAAATTTTACCGCATCTTGTAAAACGCGGCATTACACCAGACTTAGTAACAGACCAAACATCTGCACATGATCCGTTAAATGGTTATGTTCCAGTTGGATATTCATTAGAAGAAGCAGCGGTACTTCGTCAAGAGGATCCAGATCGTTATGTTCAATTATCAAAAGAAAGTATGAAAAAGCATGTAGAAGCAATACTTGATATGCAAAAGAACGGTGCAATTGCATTTGATTATGGAAATAATATTCGCCAAGTTGCATACGATGAAGGCTTAAAAAATGCGTTCGATTTCCCAGGATTCGTTCCAGCATTTATTCGTCCACTATTCTGTGAAGGAAAAGGACCATTCCGCTGGGTAGCACTTTCTGGTGATCCAGAAGATATTTATAAAACAGATGAAGTTATTTTACGTGAATTTGCTGATAATGAGCATTTATGTAATTGGATTCGTATGGCACGTGACCAAGTTGAATTCCAAGGGCTTCCATCACGTATTTGTTGGTTAGGATACGGAGAGCGTGCGAAATTTGGCCGTATTATTAATGAAATGGTAGCAAATGGTGAATTATCTGCACCAATCGTTATCGGTCGCGATCATTTAGATTGCGGATCTGTTGCTTCACCAAACCGTGAAACAGAAGCAATGAAAGATGGCAGTGATGCGGTAGCTGACTGGCCAATTTTAAATGCGTTAATTAACAGTGTAAACGGCGCAAGCTGGGTGTCTGTTCACCACGGCGGCGGTGTTGGTATGGGATATTCTCTTCATGCGGGAATGGTTATTGTTGCAGACGGAACAGAAGCAGCAGCAAAACGAATTGAGCGCGTCTTAACTTCTGATCCTGGAATGGGTGTAGTTCGTCACGTTGATGCTGGATATGATCTTGCGGTGCAAACAGCAAAAGAAAAAGGCGTTAACATTCCGATGATGAAGTAAGGGGGGAAAACGATGTTAGACATTTTACTAACAAATATTGGCCAATTATTAACAATGGATCAAGAAGATGGATTACTGCGGCGGGAAGCGATGAATACGCTTCCTGTCATTGAAAACGGTGCGGTAGGTATTGAAAATGGTGTGATCACTTTTGTAGGAACAATGGAAGAAGCAAAAGAATTACATGCAAAAGAAGTTGTGGATTGCAAAGGGAAAATGGTTTCACCAGGTCTTGTTGATCCGCATACACATCTTGTATTTGGTGGTTCTCGTGAAAATGAAATTGCTCTTAAATTACAAGGCGTTCCGTACTTAGAAATTTTAGAACAAGGCGGCGGCATTCTTTCTACTGTAAATGCTACAAAAAAAGCGACGAAAGAAGAACTTGTTGAAAAAGCAAAATTCCATTTAGATCGCATGTTATCTTTTGGTGTAACAACAATGGAAGCGAAGAGCGGATATGGATTAGATGATGTAACAGAGTGGAAACAATTAGAAGCTGCAGCAGAGGTTCAGAAGCAGCATCCAATTGATGTTGTGTCAACATTTTTAGGAGCTCATGCAGTGCCAAAAGAGTATAAGGGAAAATCGAAAGAATTTTTACAGTGGATGCTCGATTTATTACCAGAAATCAAAGAAAAACAATTAGCAGAGTTTGTTGATATTTTCTGTGAAACAGGAGTATTCTCTGTTGAAGAATCAAAAGAATTTTTACGTAAAGCGAAAGAACTTGGTTTTGATGTGAAAATTCATGCAGATGAAATTGATCCGCTTGGCGGTGCAGAAGCGGCTGCAGAAATTGGTGCAGCATCAGCTGATCATTTAGTCGGGGCATCTGATAAAGGGATTGAAATGTTAGCAAATTCGAATACAGTTGCTGTATTACTTCCAGGGACAACATTCTATTTAAATAAAGAAAGTTTTGCTAGAGGGCGTAAAATGATTGATGATGGTGTAGCGGTAGCTTTAGCGACTGATTTTAATCCTGGTAGTTGCCCGACCGAAAATATTCAACTTATTATGAGCATTGCAATGTTAAAACTAAAAATGACACCAGAAGAGGTGTGGAACGCTGTAACAGTAAACTCAGCGTATGCGATTAATCGCGGTGATGTTGCTGGGAAAATCCGTGTTGGGCGTAAGGCAGATATCGTATTGTGGGATGCATACAATTATGCCTATGTACCGTACCATTATGGTGTCAGCCATGTAAATACAGTATGGAAACAAGGGAATATTGCATATACACGAGGTGAAGAAGCGTGGAGCAAGACCACTATTTAAAGAAAAATGCAAAGTTTATTGATCGTGAAGTAACGAAATGGAGTGATATCATTAAGAATTGGGATGAGAGTGAAAAAATCTTCGGCGGGGCATTAATTGGTGCTCCGCTTTCCAAACCATCAATTAGTCACTCGGGTGCATGCTTTGCACCAAAAACAATTCGAGCAATGTTAGATGCGTATAGTACGTATGCAATTACAGAAGAGCATGATATGAAAAAAAGTGTCCTATATGATTGCGGTGATATTACAATGCACGTTACGGATATAAAAGAAAGTCATGTTCGCATTGCGAAAACGCTAGAAAGTCTTACAAAATCAAACCCACAGATGGTACCGATTGTTCTTGGCGGAGATCACTCTATTAGTTTTCCGAGTATAAGTGGGTTTGCAAGCAGTAAAGGAAAAGTTGGGATTATTCAATTTGATGCTCATCATGATTTACGTAATCTAGAAGATGGCGGGCCGTCAAACGGGACACCGTTTCGTAGTTTACTAGAGAATGATGTCATTACAGGAAAGCAATTAGTACAAATAGGAATTCGAAACTTTTCTAATGCTCATACGTATCATGAATATGCAAAAGAGCATGGAGTAACGGTATATACGATGCAACATGTGAGAGAGCGTCATATAAAAGATATCATTACAGAAAGTATTGAATTACTGCGTCATCAAGGGGTAACATCTATTTATGTTTCTGTTGATATGGACGTATTAGATCAAGCATTTGCGCCGGGCTGTCCAGCAATCGGCCCAGGTGGTATGGATAGCACGACATTACTGGATGCAATGACAGTGCTTGGGCAAGAACCACTTGTAACAGGTATGGATATTGTGGAAATCGACCCAACTCTTGATTTCCGTGATATGACAAGCCGCGTTGCAGCACAGGTCATTATGAGTTTTTTACTGTCACGTGAAACGGTACGTAAGCAAGTAAATATATGAGAAAAAAGAGCCAATTCGAAATTTCGTTTTAACGGAATAACGAGTTAGCTCTTTTTCATTCTATATACAAGTTAAAAAAAACCTTTCTTTTTAGGGAGGAGACTAGAGCACCTGGCCGCACATAGGAGCGGTCAAGGCCTTTTCCTGCCACATGCGAGGTTTAAAACAAAGGGAGCAAACAAGTACAGGTCATATTGTATTCTGCATAGCGGCGATTTATATGTTGAAAAATTAAAATGAATTTATATAGTTACGCCATTTTTTTATTTGGAGCCTAACACATAGTTCTTTTTTATATGGAAATAATAAGAATTATATTTGAAGTGAAATTGAAGGAGATACTCTTATGGACTACAAAATATTTAGAGCTATTAACCGATTGGTTGGCCGTTATCCATCTGTAGATGCCATTATGATAATGATTTCTCAAAAGGCGCGTTATGTATATGTTCTTTTATTAATCTTAATGTGGTTTCGTAGTGGTTTCTATAAAAAAATTACGATACAGGCAATAATCTCTGCATGTACAACGTTACTTATTCATTTTTTTATAAAACAATTTTATTTTAGACCTCGCCCTTTTGTAAATCATAATGTGCATATATTACCTCCAATTCCATCAGGAATGAATTCTTCATTTCCAAGCAAACATACGATGCTCTCGTTTGCCGTGGCAACTTCTATTTTGTTTTATAATCGTTTGTTAGGATGGTTTATGTGGTTATTAGCGTTTTTAACAGGATTCTCCCGCATTTGGAGCGGGCAGCATTATCCATCTGATATTATAGGAAGCGCATTAATTGGAAGTATAACTAGTATTGTGGTGAACGTTATTCGCTGGTTATGGAATTGTTTTGTTTCATGTGTTATGCATAGCTACAACCGAATTTGTGCTTTTGTAAGAATGCGTTAACCATGAGTAGAATATGAAATATGTATCATCTTATTAGAGTAAATTCCAATTATAGAAAGTTAGTGGAGGGTTGTTTTTGAACTACTCGCCACTTAACGTCCTTGCGGACTGTTTGAAGTGGGGGATTCCTACGAACACCAAAGTATCCTTTGGTTATCTTAGTAGGCTAACCCCGTAGTTCCTACGGTTAGAAGTCTTACGGCTTCGTTTTTAAGGTTTTGTCCTGCGTTAATATCCCTGTCATGGTGCGTGCCACAAGAAGGGCAAGCCCATTCACGAAGATTTAGATTCTTAACGTCTTTGTTTTGGTAGCCACAACAAGAACAAAGCTGACTGGAAGCGAATGTTTTAGACACAGCAATGACTTGTTTGCCGTACCATTTTGCTTTGTATTCAAGCATAGTTCTAAATTGTGACCAAGATACTTCACTTATTGCTTTCGCTAATTTATGATTTTTTAGCATATTTGACACTTGCAAATCTTCAATACCAATGATGTCGTGGTTTTTGACAATTTCGGTAGAGATTTTTTGCAAGTAGTCTGTTCTTGCGTTGGTGATTCGTTCGTGAATGCGAGCGACTTTGACACGCTGTTTATTCCAATTTGAAGAGCCTTTTACACGTTTGGAAAGAATCCGCTGTGCATCAGCCAACTTCTTTTCCAATGTACGAAACCACTTAGGATTTCCAAATACTTCACCAGTCGAAAGGATAGCAAAGTCTTTTAATCCAACATCAACACCAACAGACGAACCTGTTTTTTCTAATAGTTGCACTTCTGTTTCAACAAGAATTGAAACAAAGTATTTCCCGCTTGGATTACGTCTAACGGTAGCGTTTAAAATACGCCCTTCTACTTCTCTTGATTTTGCAAAACGAACAAAGCCAAGTTTCGGTAATTTTATTTTATTTCCTGCAATCGCAATATTTCCGTTTGTTTGTTTTGTTGTATAGGATTGGATCTTATTCTTTTTAGACTTAAAGCGAGGTGCATCCGTTTGTTTTTTGAAAAAACGAGTGAACGCATCAGCAAGGTTTTTGAGTACGGATTGCAGGGAAATACTGTCCACTTCTTTTAGCCATATGAATTTCTTTTTCAACTGTGTTAATTCTGCTGAACAAGAATTATATGTCAATCCTTTTCCTGTTTCCTTGTATGTGTCATTCCAACGTGCCAAAAAGCGATTGAATACGAAGCGAGAACACCCAATCGTCTTAGCGATTAAAATTTCTTGTTTTTTGTTTGGGTATATACGGAATTTGTATGCTTTATTAACAATCATGACTTTCACCTCCTTATGTATATTATTTTAGAGGTGAAGACATGGAAAAACAAACAGTAGTATTACGATTTCCTAAAATTCTTTTAGAATTACAAGTAGCACTCGAACAGTCGGACAATCGAGATGATAAATAGCCATCCCTTATCCGAAGGCGATTCATCCCCCACCTACTCATTGGGCTACGCCCTTCACATTCCTTGAGGTGGGAGTATTCTCGCCTATTTTAGATAAAAAAGAAGAGCAAACAGGAAAGTGAATTTTTTGTTTGCTCTTCTTTTTTATGTCGTTTTTCGGAATATAGGTAACCGAATATCTACAGTTGTCCCTTTATTTACTTCACTTGTAATTTGTAATTTCCCATTATGCTCTTCAATGATTTTATAGCACATCATTAAACCTAATCCAGTTCCTTTTTCCTTCAAACTATAGAAAGGTTCACCTAAGCGTGAAATGCGATCTTGTGGAATTCCACAACCTTCATCTGTAATGCTAATTACTATAGAATGATTTTCTATGTTCATTGTTTGAATGGAAATAGTCCCTCCGTGAGGCATTGCTTCCATTGCGTTTTTTAATATGTTAATGAATACTTGCTTGAGCTGATTTCCATCACATTGAATTGCTGGTAAAGAAGACGTGTGATTCATGGTGATATGTGTATTATGCATCATTGCTGTTGGTGAAATAAATGTTACCACTTCCTCGATTAATGTTTGGATTTGATAAGGTTGTATGGATATAGCTTGTGGTTTAGACATTGCCATAAATTGATTTGTAATAGATTCCATTTGAGCAATTTCGCTTAGCATAATATCAACATACCATTTGTTGTTTTCGTTTATATCAGGTTCTAGCAATTTTAAAAAACCTTTTAAAGAGGTTAAGGGGTTTCGTATTTCATGGGCAATACCAGCAGTTAGCTGTCCAACAACTGCGAGCTTTTCGGATTTTTTTAATAATTCTTCGGTTTTCTTTAAATTTGTAATATCTTGTCCCATAATGACAATCCCTTTTCGCGATCCATCAGGATGAAAAAGAGGAACTTTTATAATGTTAAGAATGATAGGAGTGGAGTCAGCATGAATAATAATTTCTTCACGACACATGCTCTCTTGTTTCTGCCATGCATATTGATCGGATTTTTCACAGTATAAGAAGGAGTTACGATAGGATTCATTATATTGGATGAGCTCACTATCTTTTTTACCACGATACGGTACATTTTCAAATTTTAAACTAGAAATTGCATAATCGTTAGCCTCAAGCCATCTTCCTTCTTCATCTTTCAAAAGAATAAACGCTGGCATTGCATTTATAAGAGTCCGTAAGCGTTTTTCACTTTCTTTTAATGCAAGTTCCATTTTCTTTTTTTCTGTGATATCTCTTAAGCTACTTACAAACGCTACTACTTCTCCATATGTGTTTACAATAGGGGAGATAAAATTAGTGACGTGTATTAAATTCCCATTTTTTTGTTGTCTAATTGTTTCTTTCGACGTAAACAGTTTATTATGTGCTAGATCTTGATATAGTTTGTTGTATTTATCTTTTGAGAAATCCGGAATAGTAGGTATGATTTCTCCAAGTATTTCTTGTTCAGTCCAGCCGAAAAGAATTTCAAAAGCTTTGTTTACTTTCATCACACGAAGCTCTAAATCAAGAACAACAATAGCATCTATTGTGTCTTTAAGAAGTGAATCTAATTGTTGTTTTGTTAATATGAAATTTTCTTTACTCTGTTTTGTGTTTCTTGTCTCTTTCATTCTATTTTTTGTAATAGTAGCGCGTCTTTTTAGATATATGCTTTTTTTAACAGACGTAAATCTTTTCCTTTGCATCAATGATTCCTCCGCATATATATAATAATTTTAAATAATGATTATACTATATAAAGTCATTTTAATTTTCCTGCATATAAGTGGCTGCAAGGCAGAGCAAGACATGACCTGCATGTGCTTTCTCCTTTTGTTTTAAGCTTTGCATGAGCAGGAAAGGACACTGATCGTTTCTATGCGCAGCCAGATTTCCTCGTTCTCTCTACTTATATATATTAATTTTTCGACATATAAGTCGGTGCTATGCAAAATCCAACATGACCGCTTCTAGGCATGGCCAGATGCTCTCGCCTGCCTAAAAAGAAAGAAGATTTTATGTCGATTTTTTCCTTTTGTATTTATATAACTTGTGTTTATATTTTATTTTAGAGATATAACGCTGCTAATGTTATATCCTTTAAGAGTATAGACGTGATAAGGATAAATAGTCAATTTCTCATTTAATATTTTTGAATTGTAAGTTTTATTTCACGATTTAAAAAATGAGAGGTTCTTTCGTTTTGCTTGTACATCTTCATAATAGGTATGAAAGTTATTGTTAAAACAATCTTTGGTATAATAAGGATAGTAAAGGGGAGGAGATTGTTATGACGTTTAAGATTCAAGGGATTGATCATGTACAATTAGCAGCACCAGAGGGGTGTGAAGAAAAAGCGCGTGCGTTTTATGGAAATATACTCGGATTAGAAGAAATTCCAAAGCCTGCAGAACTAAGAAAGCGGGGAGGTTGTTGGTTTCTCTGTGGGAGTTAAGAATTACACATTGGAGTAGAGCAGAAATTTTCTCCTGCAAAAAAAGCTCATCCGGCGTTTTATGTTCAACATATTGAATATTTCCAAGAAAAATTAACACAAAAAGGAGTCGCTGTTATAGTCGATACAGCACGTCCTGATGTTACAAGGTTTTATGTATTAGATCCATTTGGGAATCGAATTGAATTTATGGAACGGAAAAATAGATAAAAAAACGAGGTGGATACAATGCCACCTCGTTTTTTTATCCTCTTCTAAATAATCCTAATACTTCCACAGTTTCTGTAATATTCACGAATGCTTGCGAATCAATTTCAGAAATCATAGTTTTCATTCCTGCTAGTTCTTCCCTAGAAATAACAGTCATTAGTACACGTTTCTTCTCATTTGAGTATGCGCCTTCTCCATCAAGTAATGTAATGCCCCGTACAAGACTTGAAAGGAGCTTTTCTTTCATTTCTTCTGCTTGACTTGTTACAATCATTAGAGTTACTTTTCGATGTTTCGTGTGGATTGCATCAATTACTTTCCCTGTAACGAAAATAGATAATAAACTGTTTAAGGCAGTATCCCAATCGAAGAAAAATCCAGAAATAACGATTACAATAGCATTAAGTGCGATTAAGAATCCGCCAAGTTGAATATCTTTTTTACGTGAAAGTAACATACCAATAACATCAAAACCACCCGTTGAACCGTAGCAGTTGAAAACAAGGCCAATACCTGCCCCGGCAATTACACCACCAAATAAAGAAGAAAGTAGTGCATCTGTTGCCACTGCATGTACAGGAATCACATATAATGCCGCCGAAAGTGTAATAACGGATATGATTGTATAACCAATAAATCGTTTTCCAAGTCCAATATACCCTAAAATAAGAATGGGTAAGTTTAGTAAAAAGTTTACTAATCCGGTATTAAAGGGAGTTAAGATTCCAATGATCATTGCGATTCCGCTAATCCCACTGCTTAAAATCTTGTGTGGAATAAGGAAAAGATTAAAAGATAGTGCCACAACTAAAGATCCTAAAATCACTCCAAGTAATCGATACATACCTTTCCCGTCCTTCACTAAAGATGCTATATATACAAACTGACAATAATTCAAAATTATATATGAGATTGTAAGATTTGAGGGAAAACAGTTTATTTTGGGAAATTAGATTAGTTCGAAAATTGAAAGCGATTTATTCTAGGGGGAGAGGGATATGAAGGTCCAGCTTTTTCAACAAACAAGTCCATTAAAACAAGAATGCGAAGATGCACTAATTTGTAATGAAGCTTTAAAATTATATGGTGTTTGCGATGGGGCAACGCCGCTTATTGAGTTTCAAGATGAGAATGGGCATAACGGAGCATACTTAGCCTCTCATTTGTTTCGACAACATTTTGAATCGATTTCGAATATGTATTCATTACAAACTGAAGTTGCTATAGCAAATCAGTTACTGCAAGAAAAAATGCAATTATATCATATTGATATGGCAAAAAAGGATCAACTTTGGTGTACTTGCATTGCTGCTATTCATATCACAGATAAAACAATAGAATATGCGCAGCTTGGAGATTGTATGATTGTTGCTAAATTTGTTGACGGGTCAGTTAAAGTACTTACGGAAGATACAGTGAAAGGCATTAGTAAACGGGCAAAGCAACAACGCGAGGAAGATCGTAAAAAGGGGCTTTCTGTTCCAAATGAAGCAATATTTACTGATAAAAAAGAGCAATTACGATACAATCGTTACATGGCAAATACTCTAAACGGATATTCTGTTGCAAATGGGATGAATGAAGCAATTTCTCTTATTCAGCAAGGAGAACTGTTACGACAAGAAATTGCAAATCTATTTATTTGTTCAGATGGTTTGTTTCATCTCGAGTGGCCGCTAGAAATAAGTGCACAATTTGTGTGGGAACATGGTATTAAGAAATACTTAAAAATAATAGAAAAATTAGAAGCGAAACAGCTTATCCATCCAGATGATAAAACCGCAATTATCATTCATTTGTAAAGGGTGAGACTATGCACATTCAGAAAGCGCATTTATCTTTTCGTGATCCGTTGCAGCCATTACAAGCTGTTACACATATTATTATTCATCACACAGCGGAAGATGGCTGGGACGTATATAAGACACATGAATTTCATCAAAATAATCGAGGATGGAGCGGGATAGGATATAATTATTTTATTGAGGAAGATGGCACCATTTACGAAGGAAGAGGACTGCATATAGGAGCTCATGCGAAAGGTTATAATACGAGTAGTATTGGGATTTGTATATCTGGTAATTTTGATGTATATGATCCAATACCAGTACAAATGATTTCTTTGCATTGGCTATGTAAACAGTTCATGTATCAATTTTCTTTAGATAGTGAGCAAGTTCTCGGTCATCGTGAATTAGATGGGGTAACAAAAACGTGCCCAGGAACGCGTTTTTCAATGGGAAAACTACGCCATATTCTATCAAATAACGAAAAAGGAGCTGTATAATATGACTTTTATGAAATTACCAAATGAGAAAAAAGAAACACTTGTAGAACATATTCAAGAATTTTTTAAAGAAGAAGAGCTAGGGGAGATCGGCCGTTTTCAAGCGGAGCGCTTAATTGAAGAAATGATAAAAGAACTAGGACCACATATATATAATCAAGCAATAGGCGATGCTAGAAAACTTGTCGCAGATAAACTTGCAAATTTAGAAGAAGACTTATATGTGCTAGAAAAACCAATCAAATAGTACAAATAGGAGAGCAGTACTTTGTAATATTAAAGACAAGTGATAAAAGCTCCTCGCTCCATTTGATTCACGAGGAGTGTTTATCACTTAGGTTTTGTTTATTGACTATATATCCATTTTGATTTTTCAACATCTTTGTCTAGCTCTGCCTCCTAAGCCCTCATGTCTAAGAACCTTCCACACGAGAAGGTAAAAAACACCTTCTGTGTGAAAGAACCTTAGCCAACGGGCCTAAACAGTCGGCTCCGCTTTTCTTTATAATCCAGCTCCAGCGGCTAGAACAGTCGGTGGCTTCGCGTCTTCCGCCGAGGCAAAAAGCGCCTCTATGTCAGAAGCTCCATCCCCCTCTTGTTCTGAGCGAGCCGCTTCCGCTTTTCTTTATAAGTAGCGGCTATGCAGAATACAGCATGACCGCTACTTGCTTTCTCCTTTTGTTTTAAACCTTGCATGTGGTAGGAAAAGGCCCCGACCGTTTCTATGCATAACCAGATGCTCTCGCTCACCTAAAAAGAAAGAGAGTTTTTATGTCGATTTTTTAATTTGTGTTTATATAGAGTGCTTTTGTTGAAAAATTAATGAATTATCAAATAAAAGGTATATCATTTGAACATTTTATCACATAACCATTTTTAGCTGACCAACTTAATAAACCCTTCCAAAAGTTTTCACAGACATTCATAATTTGTTTAGGTTCGGAAAGATATCCTGACATCACCATTTCACAAAGTGCATCAAATCCTTCTGGCTTATCTGTAAAAGCTCTAGCCTCAGGTAATACTTGAGCTGATGTCGTAAAATATCGTTTGTTGTGTAATCCTAAAATCATCGCACCTGCAGTTGCTATTTTTATAGCCAAAGTAGGTAAGAACGTTTCAGGTCCTTGAATTTCTATATTTCTTAATTTCCCAATGTATTCGTACATTTCTTCAACTAGTGTTTTACAAATCGCTTTTTTAAAAATTGTGTGATCTACAGAACTTGCTTTTTGTCTTAACTCTTGGAAAAATTCTTCAGGATCATATATTGGTAGTATCGTGAAGAATTGTCCATGAGTAAGTGGCCAATCTTCTTCTATTGTAGTGGCTTCTTCTACAATATCTTCTTCACTATCAAAGTTTACTTCTGCCTTCCAATCACCTGCTGTCCATTCATAGCTATAGCTATCTTCTAAAGAATTTAAAATACATTTCATTTCGATATCTGAAAATGGACCATCTGCTTTTCTAGCTAAAGAACCGTATATACCAATAGCTTTAACTTCTGAACCATATTTTTCTAATATTTGATTTGCTATCGTATAAGCGATTTTTATTCTTTCTTCTCTTGTAACCTTTCCTGGACCCATCATATACATTTCTCCTTTTTTATAAAAATATTGAGTGAGATAATATATAGATGATCAAGGAGGACCACGGGCTTAACAGGGAACTTTATCTGGTGTCATTTAAATACACCACCTTTCTAAATCATATAAAGTGAAACTTCCATCAGTAGGGGGGCTCCATCCTCCACTGATGGTTAATTGAACTAATCGGGCTTTACGGGCAGTTGTCCCTCACCTATCTTCTTTAGAAAAGCGGAAGCGCCTCGTCGGAGGGGGACGAGCTGGACAACGCTTCTCCCTAAATTTTAAGGAGGGGGTCTTACTGCCTGTTAATGAGGGATAAAAAGTCACGTACATACAAATTAGGAAATGAAATAAAATCCATTTTATGAAGTTTATTGTAAATGGAATGAGATATTTAGTCAAAGAAGAATATAAAAACCCTCTTTTAGTTAACACATATGACAGCAATTGTTGAGAAAAATTTTCATGTCTTCAAAAATAACAGAAAATTCAGTAAAATTAATTAAAACAAAGGAGGTTTTTTATGAGGAGATATGTAAATGCAATGCTTTCTATGTTACTTATTATTGGTTTACTTTGGTCGCCGCTTGAATTAAAAGCAGAGGAACAAAATCAAAAAGAACCGATTATTCTTATTCATGGTTTAGGTGGTTGGGGCCGTGATGAATTATTTGGCTTTAAGTATTGGGGTGGTTTCAAAGACATCGAGACAAACTTGAATCGACAAGGGTATAAAACATATACAGCTTCTATTGGACCACTCTCAAGCAACTGGGATCGTGCAACAGAGCTATATTCTTATTTAAAAGGTGGAACAGTTGATTACGGAGAAGCTCATGCGAGAGCACATGGACATGCCCGTTATGGAAAAACATATTCGGGGGCATATAGCCAATGGGATAATCAACATAAAGTTCATTTCGTTGGACATAGCATGGGTGGTCAGACAGCAAGAGTATTATTACAGCTATTAAAAGAGGGAAGTTTAGAAGAACGAGAGTATTATAAACAACATCCTGAGATAGGGATATCGCCTTTATTTGAAGGGAATAAAGATTGGGTACGTAGTGTAACAAGTATCGGTACGCCGCATAACGGTTCTACGTTTGCAGATGAAGAAACGATGTCTTCGTTTATTAAAGAATTTGTATTAAAGATTGCTAGTTTATCAGGCAGTAATCCAGAAACATTTGGCTATGACTTTAAACTGGAACAATGGGGATTAAAGCGAAAACAAGGAGAGAGCTTTTTACAATATGCAGATCGAATGCTTAATAGTTCCGTTTGGAAAAGTAAAGATGTCAGTGCTTACGATTTAACGACAGCGGGCTCTAAAGAGCTTAATCAATGGGTAAAAACATACGATGATGTATATTACTTTTCTTATACAGGAGATGCGACGTATCGATCACTACTGACAGGGCATTCTGTACCTTTGTTGACGATGAATCCACTTATGTATTTGTCTGGCTTACATATTGGCAAGTTTACACGAGGATATGCAGAGCCGTTTATTAATGGAAATTGGTGGCCAAATGATGGCCTTGTTAGTGTTGTTTCGTCACAATATCCGATAGGGCAGCGAAATCAGCTGTATGCAGGAAATGCTCAAAAAGGTGTTTGGAATTATACGGCGACAAAATATAATTGGGATCATCTCGATTTTATTGGAATTGATCTTGCAGATACGTTAGGGATTAGTGATATATATTCGTTTTATAATGAAGTTGCTGGCAATATTTATCGTTTACCCTTGAATTAAAAGAAGGAAATAGAAATCCCCTTCATATATTATGAAGGGGATAAAATATTATAGCATCTTTGTCCAAATCGCCTTCGTATAAGCAGTTTTGATTGCTTGAAATGAAGGGTTTCAATAGTAGTTTAACGAATATAAATCTAAATATATAGAAAAGAATGGAGAAATACATATGATACAATATCCGTTTTTGCAAAAAGGAGCAACAATTGGGGTAACGGCACCTTCTTCTGGTGTAAATTCTGCCTTACATAATATGTTCAAACAATCCTGTGAAAGTATGGAAAGAAAAGGTTATACAGTCGTCTGCGGAGAAACAGTTTGGACGCAAGAGAAAGCTAAGTCTTCTAGTGCGAACAAAAGAGCAAATGAATTTATGGAAATGATGCAAGATGAGAACATTAATATCATCATTCCTCCTTGGGGTGGTGAACTATTAATTGAAATACTAGAAGAAATTGATTTTGAAAAAATAAATAAGAAATGGGTATTGGGATACTCGGATACGAGTGTTTTATTATTAGCGATAACGTTAAAAATAGGAATAGCGACTGCTCACGGAACAAATTTCGTAGATGTAAGAGGCGAATATTCCGATCATACAACAGCAATGTGGCAAAGTGTATTATCAACGGAAGTAGGGGATTCAATCACTCAGTATTCTTCAGAGAAATATCAAGCGAAATGGCAACATAATAATCCATCGCCATGTGTGTTTCACTTAACAGAAGATACAAATTGGAAAACAATTTCGAATGGGAATGTGAGTATTACAGGTCGATTGCTTGGCGGATGTATTGATGTGATTAGACACCTCATTGGCACGCCATTTGGTAACGTGCAAGAGTTTAGGAAGAAGCATTGTAATAACGATCCGTTCATTTGGTATTTTGAAAATTGTGAGTTAACGACTACTGATTTACGACGTTCATTGGTTCAAATGAAACTGGCTGGTTGGTTTGAAAATTGTTCAGGTATTTTATTTGGCCGCAGTGCTGCAAATCATCCAGTGAATGAATATACCGCTGAAGATGTATATACAGAATTAGCTAATGAGTTGCAAATTCCAATTATTTACGATGTAGACTGTGGTCATAGGCCTCCGCAAATTACATTTATAAACGGGGCATTTGCAGAGGTTGAAGTGGAGGGCGGTAAAGGAGTAATTACACAGCATTTTAAGTAGAAATGTAGAAAGGAAATGATATGAATGGAATATGAAAAGATTGCAGAAAAATATCCAGCACTCATTACAGAACGATTATGTTTACGGCCGTTAACAATAGAAGATGCTGATGATGTATTTGAATATGCTTCAAATTCAGAAATTGCAACATATACAGTATGGTATCCGCATGAGACACTACAAGATTCAAAAATGTTTGTTCAGTCAATCTTAGATCAATACGAAAAAGGAGAAATGGCGGCTTACGGAATAGAACTGAAAAAGGAAAAAAAGATGATTGGGACGTGTGGTTTTATCGAGTATGACAAGAATCATCATAAGGCAGAGCTGGCTTATGCATTATCGCCAAACTATTGGGGACAAGGCATTGCGACAGAAGCAGCAAAGGCATGTATCCGTTATGGATTTGAAATCTTACAGCTAAATCGTATTGAAGCAAGATGTCATGCTAGTAATGTACAATCCGAACGAGTGATGAAACGTTTAGGAATGCAATATGAGGGAACGTTACGAAAAGATATGTTTGTGAAGGGAGCATATCGAGATACGAAAATATATTCGATTTTGCGAGAGGAATATGATGTACAAAAGGGAGAGTAATAGAGTGAATTACTCTTCTTTTCTTCTACTCTCTTAATCATCTAGAGGTATGCCCATTTTGACTCCAAATTCTTCGAGAGTGCGGTTTTTACCAGTGTAGGTCTACTGGTTTAGAACCCTACTCTTCTTAACACAACATGAGATAGAGAGAAAAATTATGAACCTCGATTCCAAAGTGAATCGAGGTTTTTTATGACAATGGTTAAAATACAACGGAATAGTCCTTGTTTTAATTTTAAAAAAACTGAATAGAAAGAAAAATATGATATATTTATACTATCCAATCATTTTTAAGGGAGATGGGGAACATGACAACGGAAAATCAAATAGTTGAAAATAAGGAACTCACGATTTTTAACCACATTGGAAACACAATTGTAACAGAAGATAGAGAAATCCAAATTATTTCAAGATTAGAAGAGCCTCTTATTGTCGTGTTAGCAAATGTATTAAGTGATGAAGAGTGTGAAATGTTAATGCAAATGTCCAAAAATAAAATGAAACGTTCTAAAATTGGTGTTTCGCGCAAAACAAATGACATTCGGACGAGTAGTGGTACGTTTTTAGAAGAAAGTGAGGTCACTACTAGAATCGAAAGACGAATTGCTTCGATCATGAATGTTCCTATTGAACATGGAGAAGGGTTACAGATTTTAAAGTATACAGTTGGCCAAGAATATAAAGCGCATTATGATTTTTTCGCAGAAAACAGTGCAGCAGCAAATAACAATCGGATGAGTACCCTTGTCATGTACTTAAATCATGTAGAAGAAGGCGGAGAGACTTTCTTTCCCAAACTCAACCTTTCTGTATCTCCGAAAAAAGGAATGGCGGTATATTTCGAATATTTTTATCAGGATGCATCATTAAACAAACTCACTTTACATGGCAGTGCACCTGTTATCAAAGGTGAAAAATGGGTTGCGACGCAATGGATGAGAAGAAGACCTTCGTAGTCAACTACCCACCACTTAAACGCTAACACGTTTTGAAGCGGGGGCTTAAAAAAAGCCCTGGTTGCCTAGCCTCAGTCTTTCGTGGACTCCGTTCGTAGTTGCATACCCAAGAATGATTCCCTAGTTCTTGGCTCTATGGTGGCTCTCTTTTAGTCAATATCAACATGAATGTTTGGCAGTGCTTTATTTAAAAAGAAAAATTAAAAATATATAAATATTTATCTAAATTTTCTAAAAATATTGACAAAATAACTTTCAATTTTTATACTTATGACAGCATAATGAACTGTTAATAAGTCCTTTTGTAATATCTAAAAATGAAAGCGTTTTTATAAGGGGGAGAAGAAATATGATGATGGATGTGCCATTAACAATTAGTTCGATGATCGAAAGAGCAGAGAAGTTATTCCCGAAGAAAGAAATTATTTCTCGTACACATAGCACAATTACACGGTTAACGTATAAGGAGTTAGGTGAGCGAACGAGACGTTTGTCTAGCGCGCTGCAAAAATTAGGTGTGAAGCAAGGAGAACGTGTTGGCACATTAGCATGGAATCACCATCGTCATGTAGAAGCATATTTTGCGATTCCTAGTATTGGTGCTGTATTGCATACGATTAACATTCGTTTATCTCCGCAGCATATTTCTTATATTATTAACCATGCAGAAGACCGCATTTTACTCATTGATGAAGATATGGTACCGGTTGTTGAGAAAATGCAAGAGGAATTATCAACTGTACAAGCTTATATCATCATGACCGATAAAAAAGAGCTTCCTGAAACTTCGCTTCAATTTGTATACCACTACGAACAACTTCTTGAAGAAGGGAATCCTAATTTTTCATTTTTAAAAGATATTGATGAAAATATGCCGGCTGGTATGTGCTATACATCAGCTACAACAGGCAATCCGAAAGGCGTCGTATATACACATCGCAGTACTGTTTTGCATAGTATGACGCTTGGGCTTGCAGATACAGCGGCACTTTCTGAAAGTGATGCTGCTATGCCGGTTGTTCCTATGTTTCATGTAAACGCTTGGGGATTACCGTTTGCAGCAACATGGTTTGGATCAAAGCAAGTTCTTCCTGGACCGATGTTTACACCGAAAATTTTATTAGAAATGATGCAGGAAGAAAAAGTAACATTGGCAGCCGGTGTGCCAACAATTTGGCTTGGTGTGCTGCAAGAATTAGAAAAGAATCGTTATGATCTATCAAATATGAAACGAATTTTATGCGGCGGTGCAGCTGCGCCGAAAAGTGTGATTGCAGCTTTCGAACAAAAATACAATGTCCCATTTGTGCATGCATATGGAATGACAGAAACAAGTCCGCTTGTCACGCTTGCGCGTTTGAAAAGTTATGAACGTGAACTACCATATGAAGAACAACTTACGATACGTGCGAAGCAAGGTTATTTAGTACCTGGTGTTGAAATGAAAGTTGTTGGAGAAAACGGAGATGTAGCATGGGACGGACAAGAAATGGGCGAGCTATGCTTACGTGCTCCTTGGATTGCGGCAAGTTATTATAAAGACGAGCGAACAGCAGAGGGATTTCGAGATGGATGGTTATATACAGGAGATGTCGTTACGGTTGATGAAGAAGGGTGTATTAAGATTGTCGATCGAACGAAAGATGTAATTAAAAGCGGGGGAGAATGGATTTCATCTGTTGATTTAGAAAATGCTTTAATGGCACATGAAGCAATATTTGAAGCGGCTGTTGTTGCAGTGCCGCATAAACAGTGGCAAGAGCGTCCTGTTGCATGTGTTGTTGTAAAACAAGGTCAATCTGTTACAAAGGAAGAATTATATGATTTTTTAAAACCACAATTTGCAAAGTGGTGGCTACCAGATGAGATTGTCTTTCTGAAAGAAATTCCGAAAACTTCAGTTGGGAAGTTTTTAAAGCAAGCGCTTCGAAAAGAGCTGGAGCAATATTATATAGAAAATTGAATAGTGATTGTAAACTTCGATTGAGTTTTGGTTGACAATATAGAAAGAGCAAGGTAACATATCACATGTGATATGTTACCTTATTTTAATTTATAGTTTACAAACAGGAGAAAACATAATATGGATACAAGAAATTTAGTTTTTGTCGCTTTATTTAGTGCCATTATGGCAGTGTTAGGACTTATACCGCCAATTGCTTTATCATTTACACCTGTACCGATTACATTACAATCACTTGGTGTCATGCTTGCGGGCGGTTTGTTAGGATCTCGTCTAGGGGCTCTTAGCCAATTCGTATTTTTACTTGTTGTAGCAGCGGGTGCACCGTTGTTAGCTGGAGGCCGCGGTGGATTTTCAGTTTTTGTGGGACCGAGTGCTGGTTATTTAATGGGATATGTAATCGGAGCATTTGTTATTGGATATTTCGCAGAACGTCTTCGCAACGTATCATTTCTGAAATTATTTTTAATTAATATTATTGGTGGTATTTTTGTTGTATATTTCTTTGGTGTTATCGTACAAGCCTTTGTGATGGATATAAGTGTAGTAAAAGCAGTGAAATTAAGTGTTGTGTTCTTACCGGGAGATATATTGAAGGCTGTATTTGCGACAATTCTTGTAACGAGATTACAACGTTCATTGAAACGAACAATTTATCATACAAATTCTGAAACACGTTAAAACGTGTTTCTTTTTGTTATAGAAAAGGAAGTGAAATAGGTGGGAATTACAAAATCTTATGCAGCACATGCACATTATCGATCGAACAAAACTGCAATAAAAACAAAAGATAGAAGCGTTACATATAAAGAATGGTATAAGTCTGTTTGTCAAGTTGCAAATTGGCTTCATGAGGAAGAATTAAGTAATAAAAAGATTGCGATTTTACTTGATAATAGCGTGGGATTTTTACAAATTTTTGCTGGATCTGCTATGGCAGGTTGGATTTGTGTCCCACTTGATCTAAAGTGGAGTATTCATGAACTTGAGGAACGACTACAAATCGTACAGCCTTCTATTATAGTTGTAGCACAGCATAAACGTAATCAATTGCCCAAAACAAATAGTAAACTATTTTCTATCAGTGCGTGGTCTGATAGAATAACAAACACTTCTATTACAGTAAATGATATAGAAAAGGTGGGAGAGTTACCTTTTTATATGGGATTCACATCAGGATCAACTGGAAAAGCAAAAGCGTTTCTCCGTTCACAACAATCATGGGTAGAAAGCTTTGCTTGTAATGTTCATGATTTTCATATGAAAAAAGATGAGACAGTATTGCTTACGGGAACGTTTGTACACTCTCTCTTTTTATACGGTGCAATGAGCGCTTTATTTTTAGGACAAACGATATACATGACAGAAAAATTCATTCCAAACCGTGTTCTTTCAATATTAGAGAAGGAATCTATTTCTGTTATGTATACAGTTCCAACGATGCTAGAGTCTCTATACAAAGAAGAAAGAATGATAGAACAGGAGATAAAGATTGTTTCATCAGGTGCAAAATGGGAAGCTGAAGCAAAGCGAAAAATAAAACAGGTCTTTCCGAATGCAAAGCGATATGAATTTTATGGAGCGTCTGAATTAAGTTTTGTTACAGCACTATCCCATCATGATAATGAACATAAACCATCTTCAGTTGGAAGACCATGTCATAATGTAAAGATTAGTATTCGCAATGGGGACGAACAAGAAGTAGAGAAAGGAACAGTCGGCACAATTTATGTGAAGAGTGAGCAGTTTTTTATGGGGTATATAATAGATCATGTACCAATTTCTCACGTAACGAGTGATGGATGGATGACAGTTCATGATGTGGGTTATGTTGATGAAGATGGTTTTTTATATATTGTAGGACGAGAAAAAAATATGATTATTTATGGTGGAATCAACATTTTCCCTGAAGAAATTGAATGTGTATTGCAGATGCATCCAAATGTAGATGAAGTAGTTGTTGTTGGTAAGAAAGATATGTATTGGGGAGAAAAACCGGTAGCACTAGTTAAAGGAGTGGTATCAAAAAAGGAACTGAAGCAACTTTGTTTGGGAAGGTTATCTTCCTATAAAATTCCGACAGAATGGTATTTTGTAGATGTAATTCCTCATACAAGCAGTGGGAAAGTTGCACGGGCAGAAGTAAAAGAAATGCTTGAAAAGCAGGGGTTTATGTATGAATAGAGCAGTAATTGTTGAAGCAAAACGCACTCCAATTGGAAAGATAAATGGCATGTTTAAAGATTATTCTGTTGAAAAATTAGCAGCTCCTTTACTTACATATATAAGTAAAGGTATCGAAAAAGAAATCGATGATGTTATATTCGGAAATGTTGTCGGGCCTGGTGGGAATGTAGCTCGGCTGTCAGCATTAGAGGCCGGTCTCCCATATGAAGTACCCGGGGTGACGATTGATCGCCAGTGCGGGGCAGGACTGGAAGCAATTCGGTTGGCATGTCATCTGATTCAGGGCGGAGCGGGAACTTGTTACATTGCAGGTGGAGCCGAAAGTGTAAGTACCTCACGATTTGAAAAGCGAGCTCGTTTCTCACCTGAGCATATTGGTGATCCTGATATGGGAGTTGCTGCAGAGTATGTAGCGAAGCGTTACGGAATTACAAGGGAGATGCAAGATACATATGCATGTCTAAGCTATAAACGAACATTAGCAGCATTAGAAAAAGGATATTTACGAGAAGAAATTGTACCAGTTTCTCACAATGCAGTAGACGAAACGATTAAACATTGTATGAATTATGAAAGAATGATAAAACGAACACGCCCTGCCTTTTTACAAGAGGGGACAGTGACGGCAGGTAATTCATGTGGAGTGAACGACGGAGCGTGTGCACTTCTTATTATGAATGAAATGCAAGCTGAAAAGCTTGGTTATAAACCGGTACTACGATTTGTATATAGTGCCGTTTCTGGCGTAGATCCTCATTTTCCCGGTAGTGGGCCGATATTTGCGGTGCAAAAATTATTACAACAGATGAATCTCACAATGGAAGATATTGATTATATTGAAATGAATGAAGCGTTTGCTTCCAAAATAGTTGCATGTGCGCGCGAGTTAAACATCCCTTATGAAAAATTAAATGTAAACGGCGGAGCGATTGCTGTTGGACATCCATACGGTGCATCGGGAGCAATGCTTGTGACAAGGTTATTTTATCAAGTGCAAAGAGAACAGGTGAAATACGTGATTGCAACGTTAGGTATTGGCGGAGGGATTGGAGTTGCACTTTTGTTTGAAAAAGTAGAAACGTAGAAATTTTAGGCGCATATTATGTTACTCATTTTTACCCCGCTATTTTGGCGTAGTAAGAGCCCCACCTCAAGATTCAAAGAGAGACGAGGAAGATAGGCGGAGGATAATTGCCAGTAAAAGCCCGATTAGGCGAGATTTTCATCAGTGAAGGATGAAGAAAACGATCACTGATGGAAGTGTTTACGAATAATAGATTTGTTTAAATATGGAAGTTCAACATCCGTTTGCTTATTATTAAAATAAGTGAACGGATGTTTTGTTTTTTAGGAGTGAGAACAGTGGGGATTTCTATATAAAAGTTAGGATTTTCTAATATTGATAAGCATTTAGCACATTTATTTCAAGCACAAATTATTGATCTTATGAAAAAGTACTATAATGGAGAGAAAGTCGCAAATATTTTTTAGGAGAGAACGAGGATAAAATTAGTGCCTAAAACCATACCACTGGTTAAAGAAAATACCTATGTTGTGGACCTTTTGGGATAGATATAGTTATGCAAAAATGATAGCAAGGGGGTCAAGGAAGTGTTTAATGATTTTAAGCTTGTGGATAATCGTCCTGTTTATATTCAATTAAAGGATTATTTAAAAAAAATGATTATGAAAGGACACCTGCTGGAGCACCAGAAGCTTCCATCTACCCGAGAACTTAGTAAATTACTATTGATCAGCAGAAATACTGTACTCACTGCTTACGCAGATTTAGAACAAGAAGGTCTAATCTATGCAATAAAGGGAAAAGGAAATTTTGTAGGGAAAGTCAAAACAGCCAAAACTCCATCCATCGAATTAAACTGGAAAGAAAAGGTCAATGAAGTTACCTTGCTAGCTGATGAATTAGATTTAATGAAGCACGGTGTTCGCTGGAAAAAAGGCATGATTTCATTCAATAGCATTGCCCCAGACGAAAAGCTTTTTGATGTTGAAAATTTTAAAAGGGCTTTTCTGACCCGAATGTCTATTGAAGGAGATATCGTTTTGAACTACGGATATGCAAAAGGCTATAAACCCCTAATTGATTACCTTCTTCACTATATGGAAATGAAAGGCGTAGATATTTCCAATAAGGATATTCTGATCACAAATGGCTTCACCGAGGGTCTGGATATTTTGTTGTCTTCCTTAGCTAAAAAATCTGGGCGTATTATTTGCGAAAATCCTACCCATCATGCCGCATTAAAGCTTTTTCGATTATATGGACTTGATATCTACGGGATTGAAATGAAGGATGATGGTATCGATATTTGTGAAGTTGAGAAGATTTTATCCGAAATGGATTTTGATTTTGCATACTTAATCCCGTCCTATCATAATCCGACCGGGATTGTCACGTCCTCGGAAAAAAGAACTGAAATCATGAAACTTTTTTCAAAATATCAAATTCCTATTGTGGAAGATGGATTTAATGAGGAATTACGTTATTCAGGTTCCCATTTAGCACCGTTATTGACTTTCGCCGGATCAGGCAACAATGTGATCTATATCAGCAGTTTTTCAAAAATTCTTTTTCCGGGATTACGTGTTGGTTGGATTTTAGCAGATAAGGAATTAATCCATTGTTTGGAAAGTGTGAAAAGGGCACGAACGATTCATACATCCACGCTGGATCAGGCAGTGCTTTATCAATATTTGCATGATGGTTATTTTGAAAAATATTTAAAAAAGGCCAAGTCAGTTTATAAGAAAAAATATGAACTAGCCTTTCATGCTTGCAATCAATACATTCCTTTTCAAAGAATGACAGGGGATGGCGGACTTCATCTTTTTATAGAGTTAGCAAAAGGAATGAATTCGCGTACACTTTTGGAAAAATGCTATGAAAAGGGAGTTGTTTTTTCTCCTGGAGACGTCTTTTACACGGATGGAAGGGGAAGTAATACGTTTCGATTAGGATTCTCTCGGTTAAAAGAAGCGGATATTCTTAAGGGAATTAAGATAATTGGAGATACATTGAAAAATGAAAATGGGAGTTGAAAAAAGTGAGAGTTGGCGTAATTATGGGAGGCGTGTCCTCCGAAAAACAAGTATCCCTCATGACTGGGGAAGAAATGATTGCCCATTTGGATAAAAGTAAGTACGAAATTGTGCCTATTCAACTAAATAACAAAAAAGAGCTAATTGAAAAGGTAAGGAATATCGATATTGCCTTGTTAGCGCTTCACGGAGAATATGGGGAGGATGGTACGATTCAAGGTACATTGGAAACGCTCGGCATTCCATATACCGGAAGTGTCATGTTATCAAGCGGTATTTGTATGGATAAAAATATGTCGAAAAAATTGATTCGTTATGAAGGAATTCAAACCCCGGATTGGATTCATCTTTCGAATATGGAAGAACTTCAGCTTGATGAAATTGAAAAAATGGGGTATCCGTTAGTGGTAAAACCTAATTCGGGTGGTTCCAGTGTAGGGGTAAAGATCGTATACGATCAGGACTCTTTACTATCCTCGCTTGAAGATGTACTGAAATGGGATTCTGAAATCGTAATTGAAAAATATATAAAGGGTGAAGAAATTACCTGTTCCATTTTGGACGGAAAACTTTTACCGATTATTTCAATTCAACATGTGGCTGAGTTCTTTGACTATCATGCGAAATACGATGATGCGGCTACGATTGAAGAGATTGTAGAACTTCCGGTCACAACTCAAAAGCGTGTCGCCGAGGCTGCAATGGCCTGCTATAAAGCATTAAAATGCAGTGTTTATGCTAGAGTTGATATGATTATAAAAGATGGAATCCCATATGTCATGGAGGTTAATACATTGCCGGGGATGACAAAAAATAGCTTACTGCCGAAAAGCGCTCATGCGGTGGGAATCTCTTATAGCAAGCTATTGGATATGATCATTGAAATCTCTTTAAAGGCTAGGAGAAACGAAGGGTTTTAATAGAAATATAATTAAATGCAGTGTTAAAATGTATTGTTGATTCTACACTACTTTTCTGAAATTATTGGGTGGGAAGATGGATTTCCTAAAAAGCCGAATCCAGAAGCATATATCCATATGCAAAAGAAACACTCTATTAATTTTGTTGTGGGAGATCGTGCGTTAGACATTATACCGGCTACAAAACTGGGAATCACAACATGTGCTTTTCAAAACGCAGATTATTATATTGATTCTTATCATCAGTTACTTCATATTCTGAAAGAGAAGAGTCTTCACATATAAAAGAAACACAAGAAACGATTTATGTTTCTTGTGTTTCTTTTTGTATATGAATAAGGTGTGATAAAAATGCTTTGCCTGTAACAGTTGCTTTACCGCCGCCGCGTGCGCTTTTTGGATTCCCGCCACCTTTTCCTTCTATAAGAGGAAGGGCTGCTTTTAAAAGGGTATTCATATTTAGCTTAACGGCTTGACCACATGCACAAATGCATTGTAAGTTTTCGCCGTTTTGTGTAACAAAATATGTAATGGCATATTCATCTTTTTCTGTAAGGATAGCTGCTAATTTTGCAAGTTCCTGCATAGAACGATTTGTAAAGTTAACGGCAATTTGTTTCCCAAATGAAGTTTTTTCTGCTTGCTGTAACAATTCATTTGCTTCTACAAGAATGAGTTTTTCGTTGACTGCTTGCAACGCTTTCTCAGTTTCTTTTTGAGTGAAAAGGAGCTGCTTTATTTTGTTTGGAATATCGTCCTCTTTACTTTGTAACTGCTGTGCTGCGCCTTTTACGAGAGCTTGATTACGCTGCATCAGTTCAATTGTACGCCAGCCGCAAACAAATGTAAGACGAATGTTTCCTTTATGACGCTCCCAATTGATGATTTGAACCGGGCCGACTTCACCAGTTTGTTTTGGATGTGTACCACCACATCCGTTATAATCAAGATTTTCAATAATAACAACACGAATATTTTCTGTCACTGTTGGTTCCTTGCGTAAAGGAAGTTGCTTTGCTTCTTCTAGATCTACCCACTGAACTGTAATTGGACGGTTTTCAAGTACAATTTGATTAGCAAGATTTGCAGCTTCTTCAGCCGTTTCGAAAGAAAGGTCAGAAGTTTCTAAATCAATTGTTACGATTTCTCTTCCTAAGTGAAAACCGATTGTTGGAATGTTGAAGTGATCCCAAAATATAGCGGACAAAATATGTTGCCCAGCATGTTGCTGCATATGATCGAAACGACGTTTCCAAGAAACATGTCCCGTTACTTCATCTGCATGTATCTCTTCAGTAATGTAATGACGAATTTCTCCATCTATTTCTTCTACATTTATAACAGGAATTTGATTTAAATACCCTGTATCATGTGGCTGACCACCGCCCGTTGGATAAAACGCTGTTTGTGTTAATACAACATAGACTTTGTCGTCTTTGTCACATACTTGTTTTGTGATTTGAGCTGTAAATGTTTGTAAATATGAATCTGCATAAAATAATTTGTGATTCACGATCTTACTCCTTTCAAACTTAGCTATATAAATACAAAATAAAAAATCGAGATAAAAACCCTCTTTCTTTTTAGGTAGGCGAGAGCATCTGGCCATGCATAGAAGCGGTCAGGGCCTTTTTTCTGCCACAGGCAAGGTTTAAAACAAAAGGAGAAAGCAAGTAGCGGTCCTTTTGTATTCTACATAGCAGCGAGTTATATGTAGAAAAATTAAAATGGACAAATATAGTTCTATTGTAAAACAATACGTATTAATTTTCCTAATATTTCATAAGAAAAATTCTCCTTTTTGGAATTTTCTTGCTATAATGAGAAAAAGGAACATAACGGGGGTGGATGATATGTTGTATGAAAATGGCGTACGCAAACTGATTCATCTAAACACAAGTATTTCTGAACTATACCGAGAATTGCATGAAATGACCCGTCATTTAAAAGAATGTAACCGTGAAAGTGTAACATTTGATCGATTATATGTGAAAGAATTATTTTGGAAAAAAGAAGATATAGTTTCTATGTATGATCAGCTCCTAATTCAACTTTGTATTAATGATTGTTTTGATATGAAAAGTTTCATTTCTGGGGAATATGCTTATACACATGAAGAAGTAGAGAATTGTGTAGCAGAATTTAATAATAAACATAATGTGAATATTACAGTAGAGGAAGTATTAAAAGAATTACAGTTTACATATGGTATTGATATGGAGCTGAAACGAACAGCTCGTGTTTAAGAAAACGAAAATTATGTTTTCAAAGGAAGCTGCTTTTCAGCTTTCTTTTTCTTTGCATTTAGATATAGAGAAGGTGAAAGAGATGAAGGAGAAGTTAAGGAACATTCATCCAATCGGGATGAATATCATTATTGGAACATTATTTGCAAGATTTGCAACATCGATGAGCATTCCATTTTTAGCAATTTATTTGACGACTGCAAAAGGAATATCAGCTGGAGTTGCAGGAGCTATTATTGGAACGAGCGCATTAGTTGGTGTATTCGCAAGTTTTATTGGCGGAAATTTATCAGATCGTTATGGGCGAAAGAAGATTATGTTAGCCTCTATTTTTGTTTGGATTCTTGTCTTCATTGGATTTGGATTTGCGGAGCATGTTGTTGCATTTTTCCTGCTAAATGCACTAAATGGGATGTGCCGTTCATTTTTTGAACCAACGTCTCGTGCTTTATTATCCGATTTAACAAAGCCAGAGCATCGCTTAATGGTGTTTAACTTGCGCTATGGTGCGATTAATGTCGGATTTGCAATCGGACCGCTTATTGGTCTTCAGCTTGGCAGTGCAAAATCAACAATGCCATTTTTTATAACAGCTGTTGTGTATATTCTATATGCAATTGTGCTTGTAGTACAGTTCCGAAAGTATCACATTGAAGAAGGAAAAAAGGAAGAGAAAAAGGCAGCTACTTTTATAGATTCTTTGCACATTATAAGAAAAGACATTGTCTTTTTAGTTGCGTTAATTGGAATTATTATTAGTACAGCAGGATATGCGCAATTTTCATCAACGCTTTCTCAATATTTCGCGAACTCCCATGTATTTGAAAATGGAGTGACGTTGTTTTCTTACGCATTAACATTAAATGCAGTTACTGTCGTTATCGTCCAGTATCCAATCGTGCAAGCTTGTAAAAGGTATACACCGCTTGTATCAATTATGATCGGTACACTACTTGTTAGTGCGGGATTATGTGGATTTGGATTTGCAGGATCAATGTGGGCTGTTTTCGTTTGTACAATCATATTTACAATTGGAGAAGTACTAATGTTTTCCATGACAGATGTGTTTATTGATCAAATTGCAGCTTCAAATTTAAAGGGAACTTATTTCGGTGCGATGGGGTTCTCTGGAATTGGTGCTGTTATTGGACCATGGTTTGGAGGAGCTCTGTTAGATTATTACGGTTATCAGAGTGGTTTTGTGATTTTTACAATTTTGGCGACTCTTTCAATGTTTGCATTTCCGATTCTTTTATTAACAAGAAGTTTGCTTCGTAAAAGAACGATAGAAGAAAACATGAGCAGTACAAATGTAATGTGAGTTTACATGTAGGAATAAGGTTTTGAAAGAAAAAGGTGGATGATTGTAGTCAGCCACCTTTTTTTCGTATACATCATTTTAGTTAAAGAAAGGGTATTTCTTATATTACTTGGAAAATTTGTATACGATTATTTTGTAAGGAGAACGGTTCGTTCTGTTAATTGCGCCGCTTCTGTTTTAGAAATGTGAATGGCAAGAAGGCCATTTTCAAGATAGGCTAACATTTTTTTATATATAATATTGGCTGGTAAGAAAATCATATGCTGCAATGCAGAATTATTACTAGATACACTAATTTGTAGGCCTGTCTCCATCTTTTTAATAAGAATATTTTGCTCAACTACGTTCGGGATATCAGCTTCTAAAATATATTCTTGTTCTGTTTCAAAAAGGTCAACGTGAATACCGTTTGGAGAGGGGGAGTTTGCGTATAAATCGGAGCAAAATTGATTCATCCATTCTTCAAAGCCATCAACATGAAAAAGGCAGTCTTTTTTCTTTTTCTTGCCCATTGTAAGAAAACCTCCGTAAAAGTTCATTCATAATACGATATTCACTTTGAAAATAGAGGTGAAAAGGAAAGAGGAAATGTGCTTAAAAAAGAAGAGGAGATAGTATAAATATATGATAAATAGACAGTGCACATGCACTGTCTATTTTTTACATGTCGTGGTGAGCATGGTTTTTTTGGCGTGAATGCTTACGGTTTTTTACTTTGTGTGATCCGCTTAATGGTTCTGGTTGTCCTCCAGAAACTTGTCCTTGCGGTGAATTTTTACGAATGGATTTGCTGTTGTTTTTTTCCATTTATAATACCCCTCTTTTTATTAAGCTCCAGTGATGAATTGGATAAACGGTAGAGCTTGATTAGCGAAACGAATCAGCTGAGAAAGAGCACTTCAGCTTAAAGTTTCGCTTTATATTAGGATGAGAGAACTTCATAAATTTATACGAGAATGTTTTTTGAGAAAAAGGTAAAAGATAATGGAGAGTAAAGACAGAAAGGGGAATGATTATGCCGTACCACAAGGATAAACAACAAGCATTTCAAGCTGCGCAGCAAGGAACGGAAGATGCAGAAAATTTATATCAAAACATTGTGAAAAACGATCCAAATTATGCCCAGGACTTAAAACATTTACGTCAAGAAGTGCAAGAAGCATATGAACAAATCCAAAATGCATTAGAAGTCGCTTCTGAAACGCAGCGAACGCAATTACAGCAATATGAGCAAGAGTTGCAACATATTATGCAAAATGTGGAGGAAGCACGTGATTAATAGGTTGTTGAGTGTCCTCAGCAGCCTTTTCACATAAAAAGGGATAATAATGATTAAAAAAACGAACCGCATTATAATCAGTTGTCTAATCATAGTGTTAAGCTTGATGGGAATTGAAAAAGTTGATGCAAAAATGTTAATGAGAAAAGAGTTAGAGCCAACTGGCTTTGTAACGTGGGAAGTACCAACGAATGAAAAAATAATAGCAATTACTTTCGATGATGGTCCGGATCCTACATATACACCGCAAATTTTAAAAACATTACGCGAATACCACGCTGAAGCAACCTTCTTTATGATTGGCTTCAGAATTCAGCGTAATCCATATTTAATCGAACAAGTATTAAAAGATGGTCATGAAATTGGGAATCATACGATGAACCATTTGTATGCACGCAGTGCAACAGGCCAAAAGCTTGAAAATGATATTCTAGAGGGGAAAAAATATTTGGAAAAGTGGGTAGAGAAACCACTCCTTTTCCGTCCGCCTGGTGGTTATATTAATGAATCGGTGTTTAAAACAGCGACAGAAGCAGGATATCAAATCGTATTATGGTCTTGGCATCAAGACCCAAAGGATTGGTCTAATCCTGGAAAAGATAAAATTGTAAAGCATGTTCTAAACAATGCAAGAAGTGGTGATATTGTTTTACTGCATGATGGCGGAACCGATAGAAGCCAAACTGTTGAAGCATTAAAAGAAATTTTACCAGCGTTACAAAAACAAGGATATCGATTTGTGAAAGTGTCAGAGTTATTAAAGTACAAGCATTGAAAAATCCCAAAAGATTATCTTTTGGGATTTTGAATTATTGATTCTTTTTACGTTTTTTATTGTTTTGGCGTTGTGCAGGTGTTAATGGCTCATTCGAAAATTCCTCATTGTATCCTGTACCTTGTCCTTGTGCAGAGGCGGCATTCATTCCAGGAATGACATGATTTGCTTTACGCTTTCCCATTACTATTCCCCCTAATTGGCTATAAGAACTTGAATTGTTCCACTTATTTATAAAGTAAAATATCTTTTAAAAAGAAGTTTCACTTTACAGGAATAGTATCTGTTAACGAGAAAATTATTATACAACAACGAAGGTATAAAGAAAACTTATGGGAAACTATAAGTTTCTTATTATTTACTTATCCATTAAGTTGTAATAATATATTATCGTAAGGTATTGAAAAATTCGTCTACATTTTATATTCAGACAATTTCAGTCACGTTTAACAGGGGGGTAACCATAATGGTAAAACACAATCCATTTAACACTCGCGCAACATTTGTAGTAGATGGAAACACGTATCACTATTATAGTTTGAAAGCGCTTGAAAATGCAGGGGTAGGTAATGTTTCTAAATTACCTTATTCGGTTAAGGTATTACTTGAGTCAGTACTTCGTCAAGTTGATGGCCGTGTTATTAAAGAAGAACATGTTGAAAATTTAGCGAAGTGGGGAACGAAAGATATTCAAGATATCGATGTACCGTTTAAACCATCTCGCGTTATTTTACAAGACTTTACAGGAGTTCCAGCTGTTGTTGATTTAGCTTCTCTTCGTAAAGCAATGGCAGATATGGGTGGAGATCCTGATAAAATCAATCCAGAGATTACAGTTGATCTTGTTATTGACCACTCTGTACAGGTTGATAGAGCAGGTACATCAGATGCACTTCAATTTAATATGGACTTAGAGTTTAAACGTAATGAAGAACGTTATAAATTTTTAAGCTGGGCACAAAAATCATTTGATAACTATCGTGCAGTTCCACCAGCAACAGGTATCGTTCACCAAGTAAACCTTGAGTATTTAGCGCCAGTTGTTCATGCAGTGAAAAATGCTGAAGGCGAACTTGTTGCATACCCAGATTCATTAGTAGGAACAGATTCTCATACAACAATGATTAACGGTATCGGCGTTCTTGGATGGGGCGTTGGCGGTATTGAAGCAGAAGCTGGAATGCTTGGACAGCCTTCATACTTCCCAGTACCAGAAGTAATCGGTGTGAAATTAACAGGTACACTTCCAAGTGGTACAACAGCAACAGACGTTGCATTAAAAGTAACACAAGTATTACGTCAAAAAGGTGTAGTTGGAAAATTCGTTGAATTCTTCGGTAGCGGTTTACAAAGCATGCCATTAGCTGACCGTGCAACAATTTCTAACATGGCACCAGAGTACGGCGCGACTTGCGGATTCTTCCCAATCGATGATATTTCATTAGATTACCTACGTTTAACAGGAAGAAGCGAAGAACAAATTCGTATCGTTGAAGAATATTGTAAAGCAAACGGCTTATTCTATACAGCTGATAGTCAAGATCCAACTTATACAGATCTTGTTGAAGTTGATTTAAATACAATCGAGTCTAACCTTTCTGGTCCGAAACGTCCACAAGACTTAATTCCTCTTTCTGGTATGAGAGATGAGTTCCGTAAAGCTGTTGTGGCACCAGTTGGTAACCAAGGATTTGGCTTCTCAGATCAAGAATTTGATAAAGAAGTGAAAGTAGTATTACAAGATGAAGAAGTAACGATGAACACAGGTGCAATTGCAATTGCTGCGATTACAAGCTGTACAAATACATCTAACCCATATGTATTAATTGGTGCAGGTTTAGTTGCGAAAAAAGCAATTGAAAAAGGACTTAAAGTACCTGGTTATGTAAAAACATCATTAGCACCAGGATCTAAAGTTGTTACTGAATACTTAGATAAGTCTGGATTAACAACTTATTTAGATCAATTAGGTTTCCAAACAGTAGGTTATGGTTGTACAACTTGTATCGGTAACTCTGGTCCATTAGCACCAGAATTAGAAGAATCAATTGCTGCAAATGACTTATTAGTAACATCTGTATTATCTGGTAACCGTAATTTTGAAGGTCGTATCCATCCGCTTGTAAAAGCAAACTACTTAGCATCACCACCGCTTGTAGTTGCATACGCACTTGCTGGTACAGTAGATATCGACTTGAAAAATGATGCAATCGGTAACGATGCAAACGGCAACCCAATTTACTTTAACGACATTTGGCCAACAGCGGCAGAAATCGAAGAAGTTGTACAAAACGTTGTAACATCTGAACTGTTTAAGAAAGAATATGCACAAGTATTTAACAGCAACGAACGCTGGAACGAAATCCAAACTTCAAACGAAGCGTTATATACTTGGGATAATGACTCAACATATATCCAAAACCCACCGTTCTTTGAAGGATTATCTAAAGAGCCAGGTGAAGTAGAAACACTTTCAGGACTGCGCGTAGTTGGTAAATTTGGCGATTCTGTAACAACAGACCACATTTCACCAGCAGGATCTATCGGTAAAAATACACCAGCAGGCCGTTACTTATTAGAAAATGGCGTACAGCCAGTTGACTTCAACTCTTACGGTTCTCGCCGTGGTAACCATGAAGTTATGATGCGTGGTACATTTGCGAACATCCGCATTAAAAACCAAATCGCACCTGGCACAGAAGGTGGATTCACAACGTACTGGCCAACAGGCGAAGTGACATCTATCTATGATGCAGCAATGAAATACAAACAAGACGGCACAGGTCTTCTTGTTATCGCTGGTAAAGACTACGGTATGGGAAGCTCACGTGACTGGGCTGCAAAAGGTACAAACCTATTAGGCATTAAAGCAGTTATCGCAGAAAGCTTCGAGCGTATCCACCGCAGTAACCTTGTATTAATGGGTGTATTACCACTGCAATTTAAAGATGGCGAAAGTGCAGAAACATTAGGTCTTACTGGTCAAGAATCATTTGAAATTCAAGTTGATAAAACAGTAAAACCACGCGACCTTGTAAAAGTAGTTGCGACTGACTCAGAAGGAAACAAAAAACAATTTGAAGTTGTAGCACGTTTCGACAGCGAAGTAGAAATCGACTACTACCGTCACGGCGGTATCTTACAAATGGTTCTTCGTGAGAAATTAGAAGAGTCTAAGGTTTCTAACTAAGTTTAGATGTCAATGATTTTAAATGAACAATAGTTTAGTAGTTTCTAGATTAGTATAAATATTTACACTGTATGTAAAAGGGAAGGTGACGAAAGTTATCTTCTCTTTTTTGTAACTACTCAACTACTTTATGAAAAAAGGCAGAAAAGCATTTTTTTAAGTGGGCGAGAGGGACTGGCTATTATATATAAATCCAAATTAAAAACCTGACATAAACCCCTTTTCTTTTTAGATGGTCGAGAGCGTCTGGCCATGCGTAGAAGCGGTCAGGGCCTTTTTCCTCCACATGCGAAGTTCAAACAAAGAGAGAAAGAAAGTAACAGGTTATTTTTTGCTTGGCATGGCGGCGACTTGTGTGTTGGAAAGTCAAGTTGGATTTATATAGTAGCGGTCAGGGCCTTTTCCTACCACGTGCAAGGTTTGAAAACAAAGAAAGGCAGCGAGGTGTAGGTCCATTTTTATCTTCATTGCAGCAATTATAGGTAATAAGGGGCGGTGTAATGACTACTATTAAAGAAATCGGAAGCTTATGTATTACAGATAAAGATGGATATATGATCAACCAGTCGGATAAGAAGAAAATCAATCCTATTTTTTTACCTGTAATACATGATGTGATTCATGCTTATTCTACCTATCTCAAAGATGATTTACATAGTGTATACATAAGAGGATCAATTCCAAAAGGGATAGGCATTGAAGGTGTGGCTGATTTAGATACAATAGCGGTTACCAAGCAACGCCCTAATAAAATACAGTTAAATTGGGTGAAAAAAATAGAACACAGATTAAATCAAAAATATGATTGTGTAGATGGTATTGAACTAAGCTTCTATTCCATAGAAGATATAGATTAATTAGTAACTTTTGAGGATATGGATGCATGGTTATAATCAACCGATAAACAAGAAAGCAGATACTCACAATGTTTGAATCGATAAAAAGGTTTTTGACATACAGGATAAAATGTATTTCCGATAAATCATCCTGTTGTAAAGAGGACAATTTTCAAAAAAAACGGTAATTTATGTTATGGAATTATAAAAGTTTCGGAGGGAGCAATGATGAAAGGGAATAAAAAGGAGATACAAACAAACGACAAAGTGATTCGTTATACACATATAGAAAGGGGTTCCAAAACGATTTGCTTTATGTTTTCAGGTTCAGGTTACAATTACGATAAACCATTGTTTTATTACGCGACAATGGCAATGCTCCAAAATAAAATTGATATTGTCCAGATCCATTACTCCTATAATGAGCAACCAACGAAAAATAATATTGAAAAGATAACAAAAATAATGATGGATGATATTAATCCTGTGATTTTCGATGTTTTAAAAAGTGGACAATATAACAATTCTATTTTTTTAGGAAAATCACTCGGAACAATACCAATCGCGAATGACTTAATGAAGAGAGAAGAATTCCTAAAGTCAAAAATGATTTTATTTACTCCTCTAATAAATTTTGATTCAATCTTTGACTCAATCTTGAATAGTCATCATCAAGGTCTTTTCGTTATCGGGGATAAAGATCATTATTACAATGCAAATCAAATTGACCAATTAAGTAAAGCGAATTTAAAAGTTGCTGTAATTCAAAATGCAAATCATTCCTTAAATGTTGGAGAACTTGAAACAACAAATTCAATTTTAGCTTTATCAAGGATAATGGAAAAACTTCAAGAAACCGTTAGGACAAATTAGTGATAAACTGATATTATCAAAAGTGTAAATTTAATTGCTAAATAAATGTAAAATAGGTACTAATTGCACCTATTTTTGAATGGTCATTTTTAATTTTGTACTTCAAATCCGAACCCGTTACTATTAGAAGAACTGCTTTATTATGCTTTTAAACTTTCAGCACCTTGAGACGAAGATTGCTGTTTTCCTGGTTTCACAAATACCATGGCCAGCATACCAATAACGACTGCAATCGCGGCAGCAAGGAACATGGCTTGATATCCATATTTTGCAACAAGGCTTCCTGTTAAGGTCGGTGCAAGGATTGTCGCAAGATTGGCAATGAAATGCGTAACACCTCCAAATGTACCTGCCTTATTGGGCTCTGTATCTAATACAACCGTCCAGTAAATTGAGTTAGGTAAGTAATTGAATGCATTCCCAATGCACATTAAAGTGAGTACCATCGCAGGGCTTTTTACAGCTGGAATCAGCATAAAACAAACCGCTGTGCAAAATAAAGAAGCAACGGTAAACCAAGATCTTGCTAGGCGCAAATTCCCTGTTTTTTCTCGTATTTTATCAGAAATTTTCCCGCCAAGCAGTCCTGTGAATATCGCACCAATCCATGGGATCATTCCTAAAAACCCAAGCGAAGCTAATGAAAATCCAAATTCATCTTGTAGATATTTTGGTGTCCACGTAAGTAGTAAAATATTCACATATAAAAACGCAAAATATCCAATGGCATTCATGACTAAGGAAGGGTTTTTGAAAAAATGATACCAAGGGATCTGGGTTTGTTCTTTATTTTCTAATTGACTTTCCCCATCAAGCAAGCCATCTGTACTTCGAATTTCTTCTAATTCTTCTTTTGATACGTTCGGATGATCTTCTGGTAAATCCGTAAACACTTTCGCCCATACAAATACCCATAGTAACCCGACAACGCCTAAAATAATGAATGTGACCTTCCAGTTTGTAACAGAGAGAAGACCAACAACAATTGGTGCGGTAATGAGAGCACCGACGGGTGTTCCAATTAATCCAAGTGCGACCGCAAATCCTTTTTCCTTTGGTGATACCCAGTTTGCCATGGTACGATTCATCGTTGAAAGTGTAGGACCTTCTGCAAAACCGAACAATACACGAAACACAGCAAAGCCAGCTAATGCTGAACCGCCAAATAGTGCAGCGCCCAATTGCCCAGCAAAAATCGTTCCAATTTCAAAGATTGACCAACTCGTACCTGCTAGGATCCACATAAATTTCGGTCCCTTTTTATCTGCAAGCGCTCCGCCAAATAAAGCGCCAAATATGTACCCATATCCAAAGTAGCCAAGAATTGCTCCCCAGCTTACTGGATTCAAGTTGAATTCTTTAATAATGGCAGCTTGTGCGTAAGACATGGCGCCTCGATCGATATAGTTAATAATCGTCATAAGAACAATCATAAAAATGATAAAATATCTATATTTATTCTTCATCATGTGTCCCCCATTTATAGATCTTGTAGTGCAATTGTAGTAGGTGTTTTGTATATCATTTTTTGTGAATCAAATATAGTAATAAAAAAGCAGATTAAAAGTGCCATTTGTTATGTAAGACAAAAACATATGCTTTAAAAAACCCTCCATTACGATCTTTCCAAAGTATTTCACCACCTTAACTAAAATGTATTTGAATTTTTAGAAAAAATAATCTATTCAATATTTTATCATAGTTATTTTATATATAAAAGACAATGTATAGATATTAACTAGAGATATTCTCATCTCCTTGAATATCGCGCGATGCTGGTTGTATCCATTTCTATAATTATTTTTATTTTTTCTTTATCTTCAACAACCTGGCCCTTTAGTTGAGTGACATAAAGTTGTTCCGTTAAAGGGCAAGATTGTGAAATAACTATTTACATGATGGATACCGCAAGTAAAGGTAGTATCTGCGAATTGTGCCACCATATGTCCAATAATGAATATAGCCCACAGGTAAACTGGTTCGTATATTCGGCCAAAAAAAGTTTTCATAAATTAAGTTTTTTTGTCACAATTGAAACCCTCTATACGTCTTGATTAATGAAAAGAATAGGAGGGATTTAAATGAATAAATTTGATGTTGCCATTATTGGTGGTGGGTTTGCTGGATTAACAGCTGCTCTTTTTCTAGCAAAGGAAGGTAAGAAGGTAGTGGTGCTTGAAAAATCAGACCGATACGGAGGACGGTCGATGACCATTAATAAAAATGGCGTTCTCATGAACCTAGGTGCACATGCCCTTTATAAAGGCGGTGAAGCAATGAAGATATTTGATGAACTCGGGATTACAATCAAGGGAAATGAACCGTCTACGGGTGCACATGTTATTTGGAAAAATGAGGTTTATCAAGTACCGATGGGTTTACGTTCCTTATTTTCGAAGCAATTTCTTAATGGTTTAGGGAAGGTCCGTCTTGCAAAGCTTATGTTTCATCTCAGTAAAATGGATGTGAATTCGGTTTCAAATGAAAGCGTGCAAGCTTGGGCAGAAAGGGAAATCATTGATCCAATGGTGCGCCACTTCTTTTATGCATTATGTAGATTAACCACTCTAACATATGCTCCAAGTATACAGCTAGCTCACCCAGTTGTAAGGCAGATCCAGAGGGGGATAAAAGAAGGTGTTCTCTATGTCGACCATGGTTGGGAATCTATTGTAACCGAATTAAGGTCTAAAGCTGTTAGTTTTGGTGTTAAACTTCTTGAATCTATGAATGTGAATAGTATTGACCACAATGGCCAAGTTGAACGAGTGAGTTGTACGAATGGAGAATCGTTTGATGTAGAAAGTGTGATTATTGCAACATCTCCTAACGAAGCATGTCGTCTTGTGCCCCATGTTGAAAAAACCTCCCTGTATCGTTGGAAGGAGGAAGCAATTCCTGTAACCGCATCTTGCTACGATTTAGGATTAAAAACGTTACCTAATATAAATCATCAATTTGTGCTGGGGCTTGACCAACCAGTCGCCTTTACAAATCAATCCAGGGCCGCGAAGCTGAGTAATGACGGAACATCCGTAGTTTCCTTGGTTAAATATCATGATTTGAATAGAATTTCGATAGATTCTCGAACAGATAAACAACAATTAGAACATACAATGGATTTGCTTCATCCAGGCTGGCAAAAAGAAGTGGTCGAACAGCAATATTTACCTAAAATAACCGTTGTGCATAATTTTCCTCATACCGGTAGAACGGAAAAACCAGGTCCAGCAGTTCCAGAAATAAAGGGCCTTTATATAGCAGGAGATTGGGCAGGAGACGAGGAATTATTGGTCGATGCAGCTGTTGCAAGCGCGAAACGTGCAGCATTACACATATTGAAAAAAGATTGGGTGTTAGTATGAATCAAGAGAAAAAGAAGATGGAATTAGAACAAATTTATCAAGATTACAAGCCACTGCTTTTTTCTCTGGCATATCGAATGCTAGGAAGTGTGATGGATGCAGAAGATATTGTTCATGAATCATTCGTTACTTTTGCAAAACTTAAAGATTCTAAGTCCATTACAAGCGTAAAAGCCTATTTGTGTAAAATTACGACCAATTGTTGTATTGATCACTTAAGGTCTGCTGCCCACAAGAGAGAAACTTATGTGGGCACATGGCTTCCTGAACCGATTGTGGAAGATTACCTTGATGATCCGGCTAATTCATATTTTATGAAGGAATCTTTATCCACCGCCTATATAATGTTGTTGCAACAGTTATCTGAAGTTGAAAGAGCGGTGTTTCTTTTACGAGAAGTCTTTCAATACGAATATGATGAGATTGCCTCTATGGTGGATAAAAGCAGCACAAACTGTCGGCAAATATTTCATAGAGCAAAGAAAGGCCTTGTATATGAACCGAATGTTTACCAACAAGATTATCAGCAATTTAGTAACTATGTAGAAAGGTTCACTGCGGCATTGCAAAACGGTGAAATTTCAGAAATGATTCAAATGATGCAGAAAGACGCAATCTTTTATGCAGATGGTGGTGGGAAAGTTACAACTGCACTTAAACCCATTTATACTGCGGATCGAATTTCACACCTATTCTTGAATGTAATTAAAAGGTTACCTGAAGGTGCTTTGTTCAAATTTAAAAAGGTTAACGGTGGACCAGGAATTGTTGTTATGATTAACGGTTACCTAGCTTACGTAATTTCATTTGAGTTTAAAGAAGGGAAAATCAATTCCATTTACATGGTGGCGAATCCTGATAAGCTTAGCCGTTTAAACGAAAATATTTAAGCGGTTATCCAAAATATCAATAAAAAATGATGTTTTGGATAACCTTGTATTCTACTTACTTCATTATTGCTGAAGTTGTTTAGGTGAAATCTATTTCGTCTTTAATTTCATGTTCTTGGTGAAAACAAGCAATAATCCAAACAAATAATAAATGATACTTACTGTTATAACACTATAAGTAAACACTGGAATCGTCGTTGGAGCCCATACTTTAATAAATGCCCAAGACCATCCTCCAAGTAAAATTTTCGGAAACATGATTGTAAGCGTCAAGATTGCAGCTACAATCAACGTATGAATGGATAATAACAAGATCCTCTTTGCGTTTAATGATGTCCTAACTCGTTGTTTTCTAACGAGCTTCCGTATTATTCTTAGCGATAGTAGGATAAAAAATAAACCCAAACAGCCGACTACAATACATAGGATAGTCACGAATCTATCCAACTTTTGATAGTTATCGGAATGATGATTAGTAACATTGTTTCCCTCCCATAGATCCATCACGCCTTCACCTATGGCTGTTGTAAAGTTCGTATTCATATTGGACAGAATTGCTACCCCTAATTGTTCATCGGGCTGCATGATGAAATATGAGGTGAATGTTGGATTCTCTCCGGCATGGAAAATATATTGTTTTTCGTTTTTTTTAATAACTGCCCATCCGCTGGCATAGTAGGTATCCTTATCGAAAGGCTCCACTGACTGATCAGGGATATGCGATTCTTGAATGAGCTGCTTGTCGATTGTATTGCTCGGATCGTTTCCTAATTGTAGTTTCATCCATTTCGCTATATCATTCGTATTGCTGATAAGATATCCCGCTGGTATGTTCCCACGATAAATAGGCGGCGTGTAATACTGCTCTTTCATAAATCCTCTTTTATAACCAGAAGCCATTTCAGTGGACTGAACTTGATGCAACCCAACGAACGAGTCTTTCATACCGATCGGCTCTAATATCTGTTTTTTCATATATATATCGTAGGGTTGCTTCGTTACGCTCTCGATAACAAGTCCCAGTATATCATAATTGATTGTCGCATATTCAAAAGAGCTACCTGGCTTTCGGTTTAATTGCTGATTCAGTAATTTTCTTACGGTTAACTCAAGGGCGTTATCTGCATTACTTTCAGGAATTTGTGTTATAGAATTAGAAGCTATCCCGCTGGTATGATGAAGCAGCTGATTCAAAGTAATCGTCTGCGGTTCTCCATTATATTTTAACTCTAACCATGGGATATACTTCCGGACATCATCTGATTGTTTTAACAGCCCTTCTTTTTCTAATTGTAAAATGGCTAGACCTGTAAATGCTTTCGTTGTAGATCCGATTTCAAATAACGTATTAGAGGTCACAGGTGTTTTCGCCTTTACATCAGCGTACCCGAAGCCTTTTTGATAAACCGTTTTCCCTTTCTCTACAATAACTAACGATATCCCTGGAATTTTACTAATGCTTCTTTGCTCTTCAACAAACTGTTCGATCTTTTGAATTTTTTCACTTGATTCAGCGTTAGCTATTTTGGGTATGAAGCCACTAACCGCCAGAATTATAGCAATCATTAACATACAAAGTCTTACTGCTGGTTTCATTACCGATTCTCCTTGATTAAATTTATGCTTTTCATATAGCTGTTGCTGGCTACATAAAAGTAAATCGTTTGCATTGCCACGTAAATGTCTTCATGTACTTTAATTCCTCCTTATACATTGTTGGTGTACTAGATCATATGTCTTTTGTATACAACATAAACGAGAGACGGGCGTGAAGGACTATAAAAATGGAACGGATATTTAAATATTTTAGAAGAATATGGTTAAAGAAGACATGTATCTGTCTTACAAATTAAGCTTGTATTCTTACAAATTTGTCACTTTGTATAAAGCATAGTCACAAGGTTTCTGTCATAGAGTGCAAGGTAAATTGTTATAAAATAATAAGATTCGTTATCAAAAACCCGTATTTTTTGTAACTATTAACATGTTTATTAGCCTGTTAATTAAAGTGGTAATCCGCTGTGAAAAATGAAGTGAACAAAAAGTAACTCTAAAATCAATCTTTATGGTGTAACTTGGATTTTATTGACGTTTACGGTATAGACATAATGATGTAATATATTGAATGAAAATACATGAAGGATGGACATAAAATGGGAGATTTATTATTGATGATGATTGAACGAGTTGGTTTAATCGTTATTTTAGGATATTCACTTTCACATATTAAGGCGTTCCGTTGGCTGCTGCATAAGCAAGATGGTTATAAAGGTAGCTTTATGTTAATTGGCATATTTTCATTATTTACAATTGTAAGCAACTACACAGGGATTGAGATTTCTGGTAATACGATTTTGAATGATAACTGGCTGCGGGGTGTCTCTTCTTCTAGTACGATTGCGAATACGCGTATTATGGGAATTGGGATTAGCGGGTTACTTGGAGGTCCAATTGTTGGAATAGGAGTAGGATTTATAGCTGGCATTCATCGTTATATGCTAGGGGGAACGACTGCATTGAGCTGTGCAGCCTCTTCAATTTTAGCTGGGATTGTGACAGGTTATATTGGCTATTTATATCAAAAACGAAATCGCGTTGTGACCCCTAAGTTTTCTTCGGTGCTTAGCATCTGTATGGTATCGCTGGAAATGCTTATGATTCTTTTTATAATCGATGACGGCTGGAGCATTGTGAAAACAATTGCAATTCCAATGATTATCGTAAATGGTTTCGGAAGTTTTATTCTATTGTCAATGATTCAGTCCATGTTACGACAAGAAGAACATGCGAAGGCATTACAAACGCATAAAGTATTGCGCATTGCTGATAAAACACTTCCGTATTTTCGCCAAGGATTAACGGAAGAATCATGTACGCAGGTGGCGCAAATTATCCATCACTTTACAGGAACAGATGCAGTTTCTTTAACAGATACAGAAAAAATATTAGCACATGTTGGATTAGGATCTGATCATCATATTCCTTCCCATAGCTTAATTACTGAATTGTCAAAAGAGGTGTTAAAGGTCGGGGAGATTATGAAAGCAAAGTCGCGTGAAGAGATTAATTGTCAGCATGGAGGGTGTTTATTACAAGCTGCAATCGTGATTCCGCTCACATCACGTGGAAAGACCATCGGTACGTTAAAGCTTTATTTTAAAAATCCCAATTCATTAAGCCCCGTAGAGGAGGAGCTGGCAGAAGGATTAGCGAAAATCTTTTCAACGCAGCTTGAGCTTGGAGAAGCAGAACTGCAAAGTAAATTGTTGCAAGATGCGGAAATAAAGGCGCTGCAAGCACAAATTAACCCTCATTTTCTTTTTAATGCGATTAATACAGTCTCTGCTTTATGTCGTACAGATGTAGAGAAAGCAAGGAGATTATTGTTACAGCTAAGCGTATATTTTCGCTGCAATTTACAAGGTGCAAGGCAGCTTCTTATTCCATTGGAACAAGAATTAAATCATGTGCATGCGTTTTTGTCGTTAGAACAAGCAAGATTTCCGAATAAATATGAAGTGAAAATGTATATTGAAGATGAATTGCATAATATTTTGCTTCCACCGTTTGTGCTGCAATTATTAGTAGAAAATGCTCTTCGTCATGCATTTTCTCAAAAACAGCCTATATGTCAAGTTGAAATTCATGTTTATGCCAAGCAAAACAGCGTACATTTCAAAGTAAAAGATAACGGTCAAGGGATTGAACCAGAACGATTAGAGCGGTTAGGAAAAGCAATTGTATCGTCAAAAAAAGGAACGGGAACAGCATTATATAATATTAATGAACGGTTAATGGGCTTGTTTGGAAAAGATACAACACTTCATATTGTTAGTGAGCTAGAAGCAGGGACGGAGATGTCCTTTATGATTCCAATTCAAAGAAAAGGAGGAAGCGATATTGAGAATATTAGTAGTTGATGATGAAATGTTGGCGCGTGACGAATTAAAATATTTATTATATCGAACGAAAGAAGTCGATATTATTGATGAGGCAGACAGTGTAGAAGAAGCGTTAGAGAAGTTGATAGAAAGTAAACCAGATCTTGTTTTTTTAGATATTCAGCTGTCGGATGATAATGGATTTGAAATTGCTAATATACTAAAGAAGATGAAAAAGCCGCCTGCTATTGTATTTGCAACGGCCTATGATCAATATGCCATTCAGGCATTTGAAGTAGATGCTTTAGATTATATTTTAAAGCCGTTTGACGAAGAGCGCATTGTCCAAACGATTAAGAAATTTAAAAAACGAAAGCAACATGAAATGGAAGAGAAACAAGAAATACATGCGTCAGATGGATCTAGCAGAATGAAAAAATTAGCGCTGCTGATTGATGAATCGATTGTATTAGTGAATATAGAAGATATCGTATATGCTGGATTGTTAGACGGAAAAGTAATTGTGAAAACGATTTGTGATACGTATGTGACGAACGATACGCTTGCCATATTAGAAAAAAAATTGCCACAAGTGAATTTTCTGCGTGTGCATCGCAGTTTTATCGTAAATGTAAACCATATTTCTGAAATTCAGCCGTGGTTTAACTCTACGTATAATTTAATTATGAAAGAGGATTCAAAAGTGCCTGTAAGCCGAACATATGCAAAAGAATTAAAGAAGCTGCTTTGTATTTAACAAGCAGCTTTTTGCATTTCATCCTTCTTTTTCTGTAACTGATTTCATATATTTGACGCCCTGTGTTGTAAGCACCTACACAATCGTTTACATCCTATACAATAACGGTATCAAATCGAAAGAGGTGGAAGGATGATATGAAACGTTCATCTGTTAATCCATGGCTTGTTGTCCTCGGTACAGTCATTGTCCAAATGGGACTTGGAACGATATATACATGGAGCTTATTCAATCAGCCTTTAGTGAGTAAATACGGCTGGAGTCTTAACGCTGTTGCGATAACTTTCTCAATCACTAGCTTTTCTTTAGCATTTTCAACTTTGTTTGCGGGTAAATTACAAGAGAAATGGGGACTTCGTAAACTCATTATGATAGCTGGATTAGCCTTAGGAATTGGGTTGATGCTTAGTTCGCAAGTTTCCTCATTACCAATGCTTTATGTACTAGCAGGCGTTGTTGTAGGTTACGCAGATGGTACAGCTTATATCACTTCACTATCCAATTTAATAAAGTGGTTTCCAGAGCGTAAAGGTTTAATTTCTGGTATATCTGTCTCTGCATATGGCGCGGGTAGCCTAATTTTTAAATACATTAACGCAAAGTTCATTGCTTCAGTTGGTGTATCACAAGCGTTTTTATATTGGGGCTTAATTGTCGCAGTTATGATAGTGATAGGCGCTTGTTTTATCCATAAAGCGGCTGAACAAGATACAGTTCATGAAACAAAAAGTCATGACTTTACAATAAGAGAAATGCTACGCACAAAAGAAGTGTATCTGTTATTTATTATGTTTTTTACATCATGTATGAGTGGCTTATACTTAATTGGTATGGTAAAAGATATCGGTGTTAAACTTGTAGGGCTTAGCGCAGCAACAGCAGCTAATGCTGTCGCTATGGTTGCGATCTTTAATACGGTTGGCCGAATCATCTTGGGACCGTTGTCAGATAAAATTGGCCGTTTAAAAATTATTTCCACAACGTTTGTCGTTATAGCTATGTCTGTTTTTGTTCTCAGTTTTGTGGATTTAAATTATGGTATCTATTTCGCATGTGTAGCAAGCGTAGCTTTTTGTTTTGGTGGAAATATCACGATTTTTCCAGCCATTGTTGGTGATTTCTTCGGTCTAAAAAATCATAGTAAAAACTACGGTATCGTGTATCAAGGCTTTGGTTTTGGAGCACTCGCAGGTTCCTTTATCGGTGCAATTCTAGGCGGATTTAAACCAACCTTTATGGTGATTGGCGCATTGTGTGTCGTGTCATTTATTATCGCTATTTTAATTCGACCACCTAGTCAGCAAAAAGAAAAACAAGAAAATTATCGCAGTGCAGCGTGAGCATGTTTCATTTTTATTTAAAGTTTAAAGATAAAAGAAGAGGGATTCGCTTTTCTAATGAAAAGTAAATCCCTCTTCTTATTCATACTTATAAATATATATGATTTTTAAATTTAATTAAGGATATAATTACGATTTCTAGCCTAAGTGATGTGGGGATTTTTTCTAATATAACCAGACCAGTGACAGAGAGCTTTTTAGAGTAGTATGCTCTTGATTCCTATGAGAAGTAAGAGTGGTAATTTATTTTCATTTACTTATGAAAGAATTATTCGTCATATCATTACTCATGAAATTCATCACATTGGACAGTTGTCTGTTTGGTTACGAGAAATTGGCTTAAAGCCTGTTTCATCTGATTTATTAATAAGGGATTATATAAGAATTTAGTTCTATTTCTTAATGCTATTATTGATTTAAAATAATGTTGAGGCTTTTTCAAATCTAGAAGATGAATATGATGTGGTTTGGCATAACAAGTTAGCTTTTTGTGAAGTGGGAAATGGAGATTACTTAGCGTTTGATTTGAATCATAGTAATGATGCTCCAATAGTTCTACCTTAGTCATGATGATGGAGACGGACACGGATATAAAATAGCGAATAATTTCATTGAATTTATTTGATAATTGTCTTGTGCTTATTCGTGAATCGAGCACTTTTTTTAAAATGAAAAATAATAAACGTGTGTGAAAAAGGATGTTATGTTTCCTCATAGAAAAAAGCAACCGGTTGAATTATCAAAGTTGAAATTAAGATCCATATGGCAAGGATAAGGAATGTATTCGTCATTGGGCTTATAAAAATTAATAAACAAGTTAGTAAATGAAATAGAACATAGATCAGAAAAGATTTTTTTGTTGCATGTAATGTTGTATCGCAGTTTGGGCAAACAAGCTTATGAGTGTTGTTTCATAAAAAGAGGGTTCTTTTCTTTATTTCGCTATGGCATTTGGGACATGTTTTCATTTTTATTTCACCTCATCATTTGTTAATTTGAAGACTACAAAATTCTTTGGATAAAATAAGAAAAGGAGTAGAGCAATTCAATGTTTTTCTTTATCTGTCAATCTACGTAAAAGAGAGTATATTGATAGAAAAATGATGATATAAATCCCGAAATCAATTGTGAATAATAAAATGTCGAATTTATCCTGAAATACGTTGTAATTCAGGCCGATATAAGAATATATGAATTTGGAAATGAGATTTGAAAGCAGAATAGAAAAGAACATTACAATGAAGTTTCTCATTGACACCCTCCTATAAAATACCATATATGTATATTTATTGTACTGAAAATTCTAATTATATTCAATAGATGAACAAGAAACCTTTGAAGGGATGACTTTATCTTGAATTTATCCCCCACCTATCTTCTTCGATTCTCTCTGAATATTGAGGTGGGGGGTCTTACTGCCCGTTAATGCGGGATAAATGTATCGCACATCCATTCATAAAATTTTTCCTTCTCTTCAAATTGTGGATAATGAGCTGATTTCTCAAAAGCAATAAATTCTTTTTTATTGGCTTCAATCATATCAAAATATTTTTTTGCTGCATTAGATGAAGTCATATAGTCATATTTACCCATGATAAAATAGCACGGTAATTTAAGTTTTGTTACTAAAGTAGGTAATGGATTTTTCAATACTTCCTTTAACAAAATCTTTTGTGAATAGGCTAACCCATAGTTATAACGGATTACATCTAATAAATTATACTCACTACTAAATAACATACTGATGTTATTACCATCGGGATTATCAATAAGTCTTGAACTCCCACCATATTTCATAACATAATTTCGTGGAGTAAACGTATCGCCATTTTTGATTTTTTCAGTTAACCCTTGTAAATATAAAACATCATCCGTATTGCCATCATTTTGAGCCTGATTAATAGAGTAATTCAAACTGTCAATCTCGTTTTCTACTGTATCACTCATCTGTCCAATACCAACATATGCTTCATATTTTTCAGGAGCTTTATAGGCAGCTTGCATTCCAATATATGTACCATAAGAATGACCAATTAGTATTACCTTTTCTTTGCCAAGACGTTCTGATATATAATCCGTCATAGCTAATAAGTCCTCTACGAGTAAGTTTGATGAAAGATTAGAATAATCCTCAAAAAAATGATAGGATTTTCCACTTGCTCTTTGGTCGTAATTAACAACCGTAAAATTGTTTTCCAATAAGTCTTGGTACTTATCGGCATACGGTATTTCCGGACATCCAGGTCCTCCATGTACAAAAATAATAACTGGATTATCCTTATTTTTGCCACGTATCATAATTTCATGATTACTTCCATTTATCTCTACTTGTTCTAATGTACTTATACTGTTATCACCTTTTATATGCGAAGTCCATGTAGGGAAAAAAAGTGCTATGATTAGTAATATGATAATAATTACTCCGATACATTTTATTAATTTTTTTATATTTTTCATATGACCCCTTTCTTCTTAATGTGTTTATTTGTCGAAAGTAAATTATTACCTTTTCACTTTAACACAGTTGAAATAAATATGGGTTACATTATTTGTAAAAATATCTACTGACAATTAATAAAAAGAGATTACTGCTTTTTGAACGAACCTGCCCCGTTAGTTAAAAAGAAAATACCCTTAGACAAATAATTACCTAGGGAGTTGACTGAATAGGTATGTATTTTTTGAATCCCTTGCTTATGGTTCCATTATAGCCATTTTTCGTGAAGAATTTATGTGCTTCTACTCTAGTTGCGCTACTTAATAAAATAATTCTTGTAGATTCTCTTGCAATTGATAGCTGTTCTACATGTTTCAATAATTTTTCACCTATTCCATTCCCTCGAAATTCTTCATTTACAATCACATATTCTACAACAGTATATGGTCGAAATTGATATCCAGGGTCAAGGCAAAAAGTCATAAATATACTTCCCTTCACCTTGCCATGCTCCTCATAAACAAACAAAAAGTTATTGGCATCATTCCTAATTTGTTCAATTCTTTCTGGCAAAACCTTAATGTTTTTACTGTGCGGTGCTAATATTTTATAGAGATTTTCAATTGCATTACTGTCCTTTGATTCAGCTTCGCGAATCATATAACTCCTCCTCTGTTCACATTGATATATAAATAGTTTGAAATATTGTTACATCTAAATCATATCCTAAGAAATACTTTTTTGGTACAATTTAGATGTAGGTTTACGCTTAGCACAGCCAAAAAATAAAATGTATGATATGGAGAGACTTTATATATGCAAATTTTACTTTGGATTTTCTTTATGCCAATACTTATATTATGTGGAATTATTGGAGGAATCTTTTTAATTATAGCAGGGGCTAAGTATCGCAAATTACTCGTTATCATATCAGGAATTGTTTGTTGTTCATTTATCATTATGCCTTTTGTTTTCTTAGGAATGGGTATCGATATGGAGAAACTTATTCCGATTCCAACTGTTATGTACTGGAGTTTGTTTGCTTTAACGGGGTTATTTACATGCTTGAGTGGGAGTAGTAATCAAATTGTGAGTATTCGAAATGTGGGAATTATTATTTGTTCTGCAGGAACACTTGGAGCTATTTTTTATCAAATTATATAATATTAGCGATGATGAGCGAAATTGTTGTTTTTTACTTTTAGGTACTTATCTTCTGATTTATGTATTGATTTGTAAAGGAGTTATTTTATGGATTATAAAATTGTATTTTTTGATGTTGATGGAACCCTTACACATCATGAAAATGGTAGTATTTCAGATAATACGAAAGAAGCTATAAAATTACTGAAAAATAAAGGATTAAGGGTGGTTGCAGCAACTGGAAGACCGTTATCGATGTGCGATGAAATAAGGAAATTAGGAGTAGATACGTTCATTACAGCAAATGGAGCTTATGTGAAACACAATCAAGAGGTTCTTCATAAAGTACCAATGGATAAAAATATCATTCGAGAAGTGGTTGAATTTGCAAATATGGAGAATAATGGGCTCTCATTTTTTACAGAAGATTTTAGTATGAATGGTGTAGAAGATAAAGAAATACTAAAAGCATTGAATGAAACGTTGTCATTGAATGCTTATCCAACTATAGATAAACATATTTATAATCAAGAGGTCTATTTGATGTGTTTATATGCTACTGATGAAACAGTAGAGAAATACATTCATAAGTTCCCACATTTAACATTTAGCAGATGGCATCCTTTTGTTTTAAATGTTTTACAAGAAGAAGTATCCAAATCCTTAGCAATTAAAAGTGTCTTACAGTATTTTAGCATTGATAAATCAGAGGCTATTGCGTTTGGGGATGGTGGAAATGATATAGACATGTTGGAATTAGTAGGATTTGGGATTGCTATGGGAAATGGGAATGAAGAATTAAAAGCAGTTGCAGATTTCGTCACGAAAGAGTCAAGTGAAGATGGAATCGACTTTGCTCTTAGAAAGTACGGAATTATTTAAGTATGAATAAATAACGATCATTTTTTTGATTTAAGCCGCTTGATTATCAGACATGGTACAATTGTAAACGACACCTAATATATCAAAGACTGTTTTCTTCTCATACCTATGAGATTTTCGTCCGTTTTGCTGTAGGAGGTTGAATAGGCGAAGTAGAACCTTTGATAGCTCTTGGGTGTCTTTCTGTATAGCTTGGAAAAGAAGAAGAAAATAATCTTTCATCATATATGGCCTTATACTCACTCAGTTCTTGTTTCTTTTTCATAAGAAGTAATTGCCGAATTTGAAACATGACAGAAGAACAGAGTAGAATGGCAATCAGTTGTCCATACAAATGGCAGACACTTTCAAAGGTAGTGTTTAAAAATGAACCATATGTTACATACTTTTATAATTACGATGAAAATAAAAAAATAATACAAGACAATAGTATTTTAGGGAAACACACTGAATCATTTGAAAATCTTAATTTAAATTGGTCGCTTTTCGACCAATTAGTAGATGGCATTCATGAAAACTTAAAAGAAAGAGGATTGAGTGAGAAAAAAGATTATTCTATACGATACATTCAATTTATTGATGTAGATGATGATAAAAATGGTGCAGAAGCTTTCGTAGATTTTAAGAAAGATAAAGAATCTCATTACGTATACCGTATGAATAATGAGGGAAAAGCTTATCAATACAGTTGCAAAAATGGTAAATGCACTTTTTAAAAATAATTAAAAGGGGGAGGGAGACATTTGATCTCCCATTTTCAATCCTCCCCATTTCTCATAATGCTTTAGTTACTTTATTTTAACTATAGGAATTTAAATAGTAGGTAGTTCCATATATTGTTGCTTGTTGGATGGGGCAAGCCCTTTTTAGACAGCCTCTTGTTACATTAATCAAGAATTTTCGTTTAGGCTTAGAATTTTTTTGGTAATTTCATTTCTTTCAGTACTTGTAAAAGTCATTAGTTTTGGAGCTGAAGGGAGGTTGAAATTCACATGAGAATGAGATAATTCAAAAAGAAAAGTACCAATTAATTGTTTATTTCGGTTTTCAATGACAATCCAAAAGATACGCTTTTCATGATCAGGCGTTCCCCATTTTGCTTTTTCAATAGAATTTCTAAAATTTAAGCACCCAGCAATAATAAAGTCATCTTCTTTTGTTTTTTCAGCAGACTGAAAACCTGCTTTCTCAAGCTCTTTCCATGCTGGGGGAAGTAGTTTATCTAAGTACATACCATACGTGGCATCTTCATACTCAGGAAATAATTTTTGGAGTTCCTCAATGGTATTTGCAAGAACTTCTTCCCAATGGTCCTTTAGATAACCAGATACTTTTTGTCCTAACTCTTCAATTGACATTTCGGGTTGAATGTTTAATTTTGACACTTAAATCCCTCCATCATTTTTTGTTACTTACTTCTTAATCTTATAACATTAAAGCCAATTATAAAGTTTTCAATTGTATATACTTATTTTAGAGGGGATTAAACGATAAACTTTATAATAAATTTAAAGTTGATAGGGATGAAAAAGAATGAAGAATAATATAAGGCCTATTGATATTGCGAAAAGGTTAAATTTAGGTACTAGCACTTTAAGAAGTTACGAAACAAGGGGGATTATCCCAACCACAGAAAGGTTGGGTACAGGATATCGAATCTATACGGAGGAACATTTAGCATATTTTGAATGTATAGTAGCCATGTCACCCGGGTTTGGAATGGAGATAACAACAGCTGTATTAAAAAAACTGCAACAAAAAAATCTGAATTCTGCACTCTGGATAATCAACGAGATACAAGCAGTCACCTATCAAGAAAAAGAGTTAGCTACTAGAATAATAAAAGACTTAAACAATATCGTTGATTCTCAATCGATAGAAAATAACCTAATGACGATTGGAGAGGTAGCAAATAAAACAAAAATTTCTACTTCTACTATACGATATTGGGAAAAAGAGAGATATGTTAATTCAAAGAGAGGTGAAAATAATTATCGCTACTTTAATTCATATCAGTTTATTAAAATTTTGTTAATGAAGCTTACGCAAAACGCTGTGTATTCACACGAAATTGTTCAATTAAAAAAATCTATTAGAAATTTGGAGGAATACAATATTGAAGGGGCAAAAAGCATTGTCGAGGAGTGCCAACAGCATTTAAATAAACGTAATCAAGAACAGTTACATGGACTATACTTTTTGTATCGATTATGTGCAAAGTTAGGATTAAAATAACTAAGAAAATATTAATATAGGGTAATTTTGCCCAAATCCCCGAAAAGGGGGAATAAGATTGATTTATTATAAACAAAAGAAATCCCTCTAAACGAATTAGAAGGGTTTCTTTTGTGTTCAGCTTAGATACATTCCATGTAGAATCATTGAGATACACTAATCCACTACAATTTATGTTATTTTTTAAATACTCCAAGGTAAACTGTTAAATAATAGTTTACCTTCAGTTTCTATAATACAACCTAATAAATGTTAATAAACGTTAATAGATGTTAATATATGTTATGTATAATGGATATTTACTTTATAAAATAAGGGGGAATATTATGACTGAAACAAACGAATCTTCAGGAGTCAATTTTAAAAAAGATGTGAAGTTTTCTATTATAATCCCTGCACACAATGAAGAAAAGTACATTAGAAAATGTTTGGATTCAATTGCAAAGGCATCAGAGGCATATAAAGATCAAACTGAAGTCATAGTTGTTTTAAATCGTTGTACAGATAAAACAGAGGAAATAGCAAAATCTTATAACTGTATTACATTAAAAAATAACGATAAAAACTTATCCAAAATCCGAAATGCAGGGGCCCAAATAGCTAGTGGAGAAATAATCATTACTATAGACGCTGATACCCAAATGACAGAGTCTATGTTGTCTAATGTAGATAAATATTTAGCTTCAGGTAAATACATTGGCGGTGGGGTAACTGGGAAGTTTGAAAGAATATCTTTAGGAATATTCCTTTCCGCAATTTTAATAATAATCCCTTTATTTTTTAAGTATGGAGCTATATCTGTAGGGATTTTTTGGTGCTATAGAAAAGACTTTATGGCAATCAAAGGCTTTAATGAAAACATGCTTATGGCAGAGGATGCAGATTTCGCTAAACGGTTAAAAGAATGGGGAAAGCAAAATAATAAGAAATTCGGTACAATTAAAAATGGAATGATAACTTCATGCAGAAGATTTGATAAATATGGAGACTGGTCTTTACTTAAAAATCCAAAAGTAATCTTAGCCTACCTAAAAGGAAATGATAAAAAATACGCAGATAAAACATATTATGATAACCAAGAAAGATAACTGTGAAAATTCCTAAACAAATCATCATCAAATGAACTAGTAAAACAAGATAAATGTAAACTTTTGAATATTAGTTTACATTCAAAATATTGATTTCATTAGCCTTATCAACTTTAGCTATTTTTAGCAAAATCACCAGCAAAAGTATACATTCGAAGTATGATAAATAAAGAGATTAAGACACCCGGGATTAAAAAAAAGCTAGATTCATGCTAGCTTTTTTACATAATTCTCGTTAATAGAAAAGTAAAAAATGTCTCAGAATGAATTTAGCAATGTTTTTTATAAACAACTAGAGGACTATTGGATTGATAATATGCGTTCCCACTAAGATTGTGGGTGCGTCATAAATTAAATAAAAAAGGGTTTTTTTAGCTAAAAATCTACTTCTACACATGGACAAGTATGCAGTCTTTCAAATATTTTTTTGAATAAAATATATAGAACAATAGTTGTACAAGCTTCTACTCTCTTATTTCTTTTATTACAATCTAACGATAAAGGGGGTGAATAATCTTGTCTTTTCCAAACATCCCTAATATCACACCCACTATTTCTATTACTACTGCACAGACGATTCCGTTGCTTTTAAGCTCTATTGCCCTAGAAGAATTAGCTTTGTCTCACATTATCAATGCTAAAGCAGAGGAGATTCAATTTGTTCTCGGAACATTACCGGGAGGAAGAACCCTCGTTCCTCCGACGGTTACGATATCCAATCTTCTTGATATTAACAAGCGTGTGCAAGGAACCCTTCGTGACGTCATCAAAAAGGAAATGCTGCTTGAGTTCAAATTCGAAAATGTTCTGGATCTATTAGCAACTGTTCCTCCTCCTCCGTCTACAGTAACTGTTACCTTGAATGCTGATCCAACTACGATATGCGCTTTTGGAACAGGGCCTAATACCTCGACTCTTACTGGTCAAGTATTGGTGAATGGAAGTCCCCCTCCAGCAGGTACACCGGTTTCCTTTATAGTATCTGCTCTTGGTACCATAGCTCCTAATCCTGCTCTTACAGATGCATCTGGCAACTTTACTGCGATTTTCACATCTACTGATGGACCTGGAATGGCAGCTGTTATCGCTACTGCTTTGGGAGCAAGCAGCAATACCGTCACTATCACTATTAATAACTGTCAGACAACTATTACCTTGGTTGGTCCAGGCTCGATATGTTCTCTTGGAACAGGGTCTAATACCGGGATTCTTACTGGTCAAGTGTTGGTGAATGGAAGTCCTCCTCCACCAGGTACATCAGTTTCCTTTACAATAAATAATCCTGCTCTTGGTACTATAGCTCCTAATCCTGCTCTTACAGATCTATCTGGCAATTTTACGGCTACTTTCACAGCTACTAATGGACCTGGGCTAGTAACGGTTACCGCTACTGCTTTCGGAGCAGCGATTATCTTAGCTATTAACATTATGGACTGCCCGCCGTAACTATTATTTTATTTACTGCTGAATATGTAGTGAATGATTCCATAAAAGAATCTAATATTACTACTTTTTCTAGACAAGCATTGGTTGATGATAGAAATAAAAAACGAGCTAATATTAGCTCGCTTTTTATACATACATGGGAAAAAATAGTGTTTATTTTCATCTATACAATTAATAGGTTTTTATTTTATTAGGAAAGAAAGGTGTATATGTTATACATGTGAAGTTTGCATAACGCAACATTATGAGAAGCAAGAAAAACGCACAAACCTTTTCTAACATTGGATTTGTGCGTTTTCTTTTTCTATCATACTATGCATGATTTTATACATTGTAGAGATACTAGGGGTTTTTCAGGTTTATGAATGTCCAGTATTAGTACAAAATTTTGTATAAATGAAAACAAGTGATACGTGAATTACTAGGAAAAAGGGTATTGCTATAGCGAATATATTTTTAAGGTGAAACGCTATGAAGACGTTTTATAGTCCTAGTGACGTGGCGAAGCAATTAGGTATCCAATTATTTACATTACGTAAGTATGCAGACGTGTTAGAAAAAGAGGGCTACACTTTCATAAAAAACGAGCGTGGGCATAGGAAATATAGAGAAAGTGATGTAATGGTATTTCGTAAGGTTATAAACCTAAAGAACGACACAGATATGACACTAGAAAATGCCACAAAGCAAATTGTATTATGGCATCAAGGTGTTGAAGTGTTGCCATTGGATCGACATGAAGTTGAGCGCTATGAAGAACCGGATTTCAACGCTACAGACGATGATTGAAATCATTGAAAAACAAAATGAGTTGCTCCAGGAATTAACTGAACGATTAACTGAGCAAGACCAGCGATTTATACAAAGAAAATCAGAGTTATTGAGCGCTATACAAACGATACAGGAATCCCAGGCACTTATAGCGACGAATACTAGCGAAGACATAGTAAAGAACCAGGGCCGTGATGAGATGCTCATGCAAACAATAAGGGAAGTTCAGGAAGTTAAGAAGATGATTGCAGCAGGTAAAGAGAAGAAATGGTATGAGTTTTGGAAATAATCTTTTGAAATTTGATTAATTATTTCCCTTTATCTCTAAAAATTTAGGAAAATAAATCCAATAATAATGGTATAATTTTTAATGTTATATGGGGAGGGAGAACATAGTTTAAATTAAGATTATGTCTGAAGAACTAGAATTGGTTGCTAAAAAGCAGGATAGTTTAAGAGAGAGTTTTGAGTTGGGGATGATAAATTGAAAAATAATAAATCAAATAGGGCTTTAAGGGTTGGAACTAATATCGTACTTATTTTATTACTCTTAGGTGCATTCCAAATGTTTTTTGATGAAAATTATACAAATGACCACTTTGGTGGGTTATTTTTGATAGCTTTTTGGATGGTTAGAAGTATTTATGGTTTTACTATAAGTTTAAAAGAAGGAAATAAGAAGTTAGCATTAATTGATTTAGGTTTAGTAATTTTTGCTTTTTATTTTTTATTTTCTCAGAGTATTAAATATTTCCGCTGAAAATTACTAATTCACTAACGAGGCTTTAATTTAAATAAACTTCATATAAAAGTAAAGCTTAGAGTCATATGAGAACTCTGAGTTTTTTGGATACTACCGATAAGTGGGGTTATGTTAACCTTACATGAATATGATATTTATTGCTTCTTTGGATATTTAATTTGATAAAATTAAATATCCAAAGAAGCAAATTTCAACGGAGGTTAAAGTTGTGAAAAGATTAGTGATTATGACAGTAGGTAAAACTCATAGTGGGAAAACTACATTTGCAAAAGCACTAGAAAAAGAGTTATTTAACTCCTTTGTTATGGACCAAGACAACCACGCAGAATTTATAAATACTTTTTATGAAAAATTGCAGCCGAAACAAGGACCTAATACTCTTAAACACTCTATCTCTCGATTAATAGTTGATTACGCCATAAAAAATACTGATTTACATCTTATTGTTTGTAATTCAAATCGAAGTCAAAAAAGTCGATTAAACTTACTTGAAAATTTATTTACCAAAAATCAGTTTGTTCGTATTCTTGTTAATTTTGATATTCCAGATAATGTACTCCAAGCCAGAGTTACTCAAAGCGAACGTAGTACGAACATATTTAGAGGAGCCTATTCAAATTTTGAGGAAGTTCTTATTCGACAACAAGCTGAATCTCTTAATGAAGATGTAGTAGATCCAATAGAAGGTGAAGCAGACCATCTATTTGTAATTAAAGACAACGAAGAAGTTGGTTCCGTTATTAAAGAAATTGTTCATATTGCTAAAGGACTTGAGTTAAAGAACAAATCATCAAATAACTTCCATAATTATACGATTTCAGAAACGATTAACTAGGGGCAATTTTTAGTAGGTTCCTAAATATGTTGACTCCCGATAACGAAAATTATGTAAAACTTCCCTATTATTAATCATTCATTTATCGTTGCGATTGAATAATATATAAAAAAGGCTTGATTCCTTCACAAGAAATCAAGCCTTTTTACTATTTAGGGGTTTAGCCGCATCGCTATCAAGTTAAGAAATTGGTTGTTCCCCAAAACGAAAAAAATGAGCCAAATTCCCATGGACACCTATGAAAAGATGAAATTTTCGTTATGGGGTCACTTTAAAATGTTAGCTTGATGGGCATGCGGCAAGCCCCCTAGAAGACATCGCATTCATTTCTGTTGACTTTATCAATTCTTCGATAATATTTGCAATTGAATTCATGTTATCACAAAGATAAAAAAACATGTTTGTATATTTTAGAATTGACATGAGATTATATTAACATTATACTGTCAGTAACATATTACTGTTACTGACAGTATAATGTTAATAACAGTAATGATTTTAATGTTATGTTAACGAAAAAGTTTTTTTACATTTAAATTAGGAGGTTGTATATTTTATGAAACATACAGGGAGACATACAGGTGCATTCCTTTTGCTGTTTTTAACAGAGGGAGATTGCTATGGAGGGAAACTTCTGCAGAAATGTGAAGAAGAGCTTCCCATCAATCCAATTGATAGTGCCATCATATATCGCACACTAAAAAAATTAGAGAAAGAAGGTGCTGTTGAGTCTTATTTGGATACAACTGATCAAGATAAGCCGATAAAGATGTACAAAATTACTACAGTTGGAAAAAGAAAATTAGAAGATTTTCAAATAGATATTGAAGAAAAAATTAAGAATTTATCATTTTTCTTAAACAAATATAAAGAATGGAAGGAGTCTGATCATGATTAATGGTGTTATCCTTTACGCTATCGCTATTATTCTTATCAGTATTTCTTTTATAAAGGATCGAAATAAAACAAAAGATGCTCTATTAAAGTCATGGAAAATGTTTCGTAATATTATACCTGACATGTTATCAATTATGCTTTTCGTTGGATTATCACTATCTATATTAACGCCATCACTCATTTCTTCAATCATTGGAGAAAAATCTGGATTGATAGGTATTGTTTATTCGACAATAATTGGCTCTGTTGCACTACTTCCAAGCTTTGTTGTATTTCCTCTCGGACATACATTAGTCCAAAATGGTGCCGGTCTTCCTCAAGTAGCTGCATTAATGTCTACATTAATGTCAGTAGGAATCACAACTTTACCTATGGAACAAAAAATATTTGGACGAAGTTTTGCTTATTCTCGCAATGCATCTGCAATGGTAATGTCTCTCATATTTTCATATATTATTTGGGTGGTGATGGTATGAATGAATTAAGAAAGTATCGTTTCTTTTTTATTTTACTATCTGGTCTCATTATCCTAACTCTTATAAACCAAACGGTGGGATGGAAGGCATTTCAATTAACAGGAAAAAGCATTTTAGATATGTTGCTTCTACTCCCTCCTGTCTTAGTATTCGTAGGTTTGCTTGACAAATGGGTGGAGAAAGAAACGCTAATTAGATATATGGGGGAAAAATCTGGCATTTATGGCATCTTATTTTCCCTATTATTAGGAGGAATTGCAGCTGGCCCCCTTTACGTGGCTTTTCCAATTGCGGCACTTTTATTAAAAAAAGGAGCAAGCATACGGTACATTGTATTTTTTTTAGGAGTTTGGACAACTGCAAAATTACCGGTTATTGTATATGAATTTGCTTCATTTGGAGTTAAATTTACACTCATTCACATTTGTTTTGGTTTATTATTTTTCTATTTAATGGGTGTTATTTTTGAAAAATTTTATGACCATCGACAATTGTTAAAGTATGATATAACGAAAGAAGTTTAGATTTAGATCAATAAGTCTTTAAGCTCCTCAAGCCCAGATTCTTTTGTAACTGTAGATTTTAAATAGCATTTGATCAAAAATACTGTGTAGGTATGTAGGAGTCTTATGTTCAACGAACAGGCAAATTGTTAAATGAAATGAAATCAAATCAAATCAATGTTCCTGTTGCACATCGCTTAATGAATGGTATTTGGAATCAGATAATGAGGAGAATGAAAAAATGGGCGTAACTATTAAAAAATTCACAGGAGAAGACTTGGATTATTCTGTCATCATCAATGATCGATTCACAGTAGATTCGGTTCTTTTTTTAACAGCAACGGAGCATTCCATCCAGTATACGGTGAAGAAAGTCCTTCCTTATGAAAAACAGTATTCAGAGGATCCAGATAATCTACTTGACTTGCAAAAATACATTGATCATCCAGATAAAGAGATATTCTTGGCGATTGAAGGAAATGATATTGTCGGCCTGGTCATAGTAAGGCGAAACTGGAATGAGTTTGCTTACATCGAAGACATCAAAGTAGATCAAAAATATCGGCGACATGGTATCGGCCGCCTACTTATGGATAAGGTCAAAGATTGGGCTCAAGATAACCGAATGGCTGGTATTATGTTAGAGACACAAAATAACAATGTAGGTGCATGTAAGTTTTATGAACGCTATGGTTTCTTTATTGGTGGCTTTGACAAATATGTCTACAAAGGCATCAATCAGCTGAGTGACGAAATAGCGATATACTGGTATTTTATATTTGAGTAGATCTCTACAATAAAGTCATTACTTTTGCAAGCACCTATTGAAGTTCTATTTTGGTTTGAAGAATAGGTTAATTCTATTACGGGTAATTAAACTTTTGTAATAGACATGTTCATGAGTTTTGATTAATCTTTTTTATAAAAACTCAATTCAAATTTCTAACATGGGAATCCATTTTGATCAATTTTTTTTCAAAATGGATTCTTTTGTTTTGGCGTAAAATGAGAGTTTAAGAAGGGTATTTGACCCAACTATCGGTTTGAAGCAAAGATGCACCGTTTGTAAGAAAGTCGTACTGTTTTGAAAAAAGTTGAACCGTTTATAAAAAAGATGAACTGAAATAACTTATTCTAGGAAGTGGAAGGGGTTTATGTTTCTTTTTGTTTGTTGCAAAATATAAGCCTAATTAATGTTTTGATTAAACCTTCTTTTAAACTAACAATTAATTTTTTCTTGTTTTCTTTCCTCGGAAAAATTGTTTTGTTCCTAATCCCATCTATACTGATATTGGATCAAAAAAAGAGTTCCTATACTTGGAACTCTGAAGTATTCTTAAAAATTAAAAGGATGTTAAATGATTAATATTTTTAATTATTAGATATTTCTTTCGTGTGAAGCATGTAATTTTTGGCGCTTTCTTCCAATTTTTCATCTGTCAAATTGTGTTCAGCACCATATACAGCAAATGTTGGTAAGAACTTCATACCAGTATAGAGGCATGTAGCTTGATAAGGCTTTAATAATTCGCTTAATGTATATTCATTTGCCTCACCTGCTTGATATTCCTTCTCTATTACGCCTGCGGAGATTGCTAAACCGAACTCTTTTCCTTGAAGCTTATCTCCTTTAGATCCGTATGCAAAACCATATGTTAAAATATCGTCAAACCATTTTTTTAATAGTGGTGGTGAGCTATACCAGTAAAATGGAAATTGGAAAATATAACGATCATGTTCTAATAAGAGATTTTGCTCATATTCAAGATCAAAGTTCCAATTTGGGTAACGTTTATATATTTCGTGTACAGTAAAGTCTTCTGGGTATTTTTTTATTTCCTCTAACCAACGTTTATTCACTCGTGATTCTTCAATATTTGGATGCGCAATGACTACAAGTGTTTTCATAAATATTTCCCCTTTCAAAAAAATAATACTACATGATATCAATAACATCTCATATTTTGATCATATTGATATTATGTAGTATATATATTAATCTTTAAAGTACGCACTTAAAAGTGCTATAGGTACTTTTAAGTTCTATAGATACTTTTAAGTGCCTATAGAAGGGGAAAGGAAGTACTTATTCATTTTTTCGCAAGCTTTAGATTTAGAACTATTGTAGCTCTAGTATAAGTTAAAAAGTTAGTGAAGAAAGTAAGGGTTCTTTTTCTGACAAGTAAAGGGGGATATTTTATGAAAAAATACAATTTTCCTATAGAGGCAACTCTTGATGTTGTAGGTGGTAAATGGAAAGTAGTATTATTATGTATTTTATTAAATGGAAAAAAGAGGACTAGTGAGATTAAACGTGCGATGCCTAGTATTACACAAAAGATGCTTACCCAACAATTAAGGGAATTAGAAGCAGATGGGATCATTAATCGTACAGTTTATAATCAAGTACCTCCTAAAGTAGAATACTCTTTAAGTGAGTATGGAAAATCTTTAACGCCTGTACTTGATTGTATGTGTGAATGGGGTAAGAATCATATACAGAAACAATTAGAAGAGACAGATAACGATATCAAATGTAACCACTAAATAAGATTGGACACTTTACTGTTTGATAAGGCTGAGCGCTTTTTTCCAGTTCGAAGCACCTGTTTTACACGAAGAGGCGTGCATGATAGGCTAGATAACCTGCAAATGGAACATCTTGTATACAGAGGCTCCATGTCAAGTAATTACATTTGCTTTATTCGCTGTCATAAATACCTGGACATAAGGAAATATTAAACATACTGTATACACAACATAAAATGAGGGATAGTGTGAAAAGAAAACTATTGATTAGCATGTTTCTGCTTATCATTTTATATACATATACTTATGCTTATATGACAAGAGAAAAAGAACACCCCTTGACACAAGTTAAAAAACTTTCTGGAAAGGGGTGTATCATATTAAATTACCACCGAATTCGTCCCGGTAATGCCATCATCAAATATCTTGCGAAAGTAAGTGGAAACTCAGAATTAACAACGTATTCTGTTTTTAAAGATGATTTTATGAAGCAAATTGCATTTTTACAAAAACATCAATTTCAATTTATCACACCAAAAGAATTATATGATTACATAGATCAACAAAAAAAAATGCCTCCCAAATGTGCGATGATTACATTTGATGACATTGATCAGAGCGTTTATCGTTATGCATATCCCTTTTTAAAAAAACAACAAATCCCTTTTACAATTTTCATTATTACAGGAGAAGTAGGAAATCCAAATTTTAATGGATTAACCATGATTAACTGGGATCAAATTTTTGAAATGACAAGATCAAATCTAGTAACAGTGGGGACACATACTCATCAGTTACATTACATTGAAAAAGATGAGAAACCACCTTTTTTAAAAAGTGAAAATATATCTAAATTTATTACAGATTCCAAACGAGCAAAACAAGTTTTTTATGATCATTTCGGGTATGAACCTAAATATTTTGCATATCCATATGGATATGGGACACCACAGACAGATAACATATTATTATCTGAGCAATATGATTTACTTTTCACTTTATCACCAGGAATCGTTAATCAACATAGTTTCCCTTTTTTTATTCAAAGAGTATTAATTGATGATGTTTCTTGGAAAGCGATACAAAATTGGGTCCATACAACTTCATGAAACATGCAGTATATGTTAGGCATCCAATGGGTATTCTATTTCTATATATGTTTCCGTTTGGAAATATATATTCTCTTCTTTCGTCAAATTAAAAAAACGAGATGTCATATATGCATGTTGTTCCATATTCCAAACCTGTCTTTTTGTTTTTGATTGAAAATTATAAGATCTATACGTATTCCACAGAAATATGAAAAAAAATGAGAGAATACCCCATGCCAAAATAATAAACATCATTATTCGAATATGTGATGGGTTTGTATTCAATAAAAATAATAAGAATTCCGTATACTCCATATTCCATTTGAGACAAATCATGATAATAAAAATACCAAACATTATAATATACAACCATAAAGAGAAGGATATGCTATATTGTAAAAATTTCATTTTTGTTAAATTCAAATCATATACAATTATTTCGTTTGTTGTAGACCTCTGTCTGGACTTTCCCATACTGCAAATTTTCCTTTCTGCTTTGTTAAAACTTTCATAATAGCCATTAAAATCACAAAAACATTAATATACCAATAACATATGGGATACCAAGCAGCCCATAAATATTCTCTTATTAAATTCACATCATATTTTTTATCTATCATGATCGCAATGAAAAATTGAAAAACGCATATCATCGATAATATCCCTGATGATACTGTAAATAATTTCAAAAAATCAAATGTAAAAGAAATGTTTATGAAAAGAGTGACACTCATGAGAAACCATACGATTGACCATACAATACTTACAAGTTGTTCTATATAAATGATATATAAACTTTTATATTTCCAATTTAAAAAGATATCCCTATGTTTGATTAAAACTTCTAAACCGCCTTGTGCCCATCGAACTCTTTGTTTCCACAATCCATATAGGGTTTCAGGAACTAACATCCAACAAATAGCGCGGGGTTCATATTTAATTTGCCAACCTTTTTTCTGTAATTTCCATGTCACCGCAATATCTTCCGTTAAAATATCTCGATCCCATAATTGACAATCTAATAATGCTTGTTTTCGAAAAGCAACAACGACACCCGAAACTGTCATTATACTTCCATATATACTTTGTGTTCTTTTAATCATGCCTACTATACTTGAAAATTCGGATATTTGGATTTTACTTAATAAGTTATTCCGATTTCTAACTCTTGGATTTCCAGTTACTGCACCTATATTGTCTCCTTGATTAGCAGTTGAAAAATGTGGAATCATATATTGTAACGCATGTACATCTAATATCGCATCTGCGTCTATACAAACTAAAAAATCTCCTTTAGAAGCTAATAATCCGGCATGTAATGCATTGGCTTTTCCGAAATTTTTTTTCACATTGATACAGCGCAAGTTCGGATATTTATCAATGAGTTGTTTCACAATAGAAACGGTTTGATCTGTACTTCCATCATTTATCACAATAACTTCATAATGGGGATATTTTTGTTTCATTACATGATCTATCGTTTCTCGAATTGTATGTTCTTCATTGTAACAAGGTATTAAAATTGAAACAAACGGTGTTTCATCTCGAGATAGTATTTGCTTAGATTCTATACAAATATAAAATATAATAGCACCCATCATCCAAATAATAGACATACAAATTGGATACCATATTACAAATTCAGATAGAAAAGACATCATATTATATACACCTCTACAGGTTTATTTCCGGAGAAATGTTATTTTCTCCTATACTAGCATAAATGATTTTCTAACCAATCACTATTGTTAAATAATACTAATTCCCGAACTACTTCCGCTCCTTTTCTTCCTTTTTCTACCACTAAATTTACTGCATATAGTTTAAACTCGTTATCGTATGTTTTTGCCATTATGGACATCTCTTTCTTTTTAGTAAGTTTATTATGCTAAAAACCCCAGTTTGTCGTGTCCACTTTTTAGACTAGCATTATATATCTACATCCCTAATGAATTCATTCAATAGAATGTTTAAACCTCATGCAATAAGCACAGAATAATTGAGAAGTTATTTATGACTATCATGAAGGGGTGTTAAATTTGCATACAAAACGTTGTTCGCATAAAAATTGCCAATGTTTTATTGTACCTAACTATATTTTGGAGAATTTAGCTCAAAACGAAGTAGAAGCCGCGCGAATCAGTTTAGCAAAAAGTCACCGCATTCGAAAACGCAGAATCTTGAAGGAATATGATATTAATGGTGTTGTTGCTTTAACTGATGCAGGAGCAGGACCACGAGGTGAATCTGCTCGCCATGTATACGATTGTAAAGGAGGGACAGAACTTCGGGTTAATGAGGTTAGGAAAGAAGGAGACCGATCAGGTGGAGATACTGTGGTTAACCATGCGTATGATTATGCTGGAATTGTGCGTGACTATTTCAAGAATGTGTTCCACCGTAATTCTATCGACGACAACGGTTTGGATCTCATTCTGAACGTTCACTATGGGCATAATTTCCAAAACGCCTATTGGGACGGTGATGAAATGGTGTTTGGTGATGGCGATGGAATTATTTTTACCAGTTTTGCAAATTCACTCGATGTCATTGGGCACGAACTTACACATGGTATTACTCAGTTCACTAACGGGTTAGAGTATGAAGGCCAGTCTGGAGCTTTGAATGAACATATTTCGGATGTATTTGGTATTGCAATTAAACAAGCGTATTTAAAGCAAACAGCACAAGATGCAGACTGGCTAATTGGTGCTGATATAATGGGGCCAACGCTAAAAGGACAAGCCCTTCGTTCAATGAAAGCACCTGGTACTGCATTTGACAACAAACTAATGGGTAAGGATATGCAACCTGATCATATGAAAAACTATTATCAAGGAGATCGTGATCACCACGGTGTCCATATTAATAGTGGCATACCAAATAAGGTGTTTTATCTTGTATCCATGGAAATTGGAACAGATAAAGCAGCCTTGATATGGTATACTGCAATTCAAAGCTTATTTGCAACTGCAAATTTCAATCAATTTGTACAAATTGTTATCAAAGCAGCACAAAAACTTGTTGATAGTGGAGAAGTTCCTAAAACAGCAGCCAAATCTGTAGAATCTGCTTTTAAAACTGTTGGACTACCTTATTAATGGGGTTCTTTATCATGAATTGGAGGCTCAATAATTAACATGTACATCCAATTTAGCTGTATAGGAGGAATTGCTAACTTTGACCTAACCTTTCAGGCAGATACGGGTGAATTACCAAAGGAAAAAGCTGAAAAATTACTAGATTTAATTAAGCAATCTAATCTTTTCAACCTCAGATTAAGTGAAGGGGAGATTGCTACTATCCAAGGAGCGGATGCTTTTTCTTACGAGCTTAGGATAGAAGATGGTGAAAAGGAAAAGTCCTTCTCATTTACGGATGTAACAGCTCCACAGGAAGTGCGCCCTTTATTAGATTACTTACGTAATCTCGCTGTTGCAGAAAAAATGGGAGAATAACTTAGAGAAATGAGTCCGATGCGGAGGCATCGGACTCATTTTTTGTTTTGGGGTTTAATCTGTTTTCTTAAGTTGATGGGTATGGGTTATAATACCATTTCGGGAAAATTGTACGTTTAAGCGCAATTTGGACACAAATTAACTCTTCTATTGTACGCTAAGAGATATTTGTACAGAAATCTCTACTTATAAATAAAGGATAAAACTTAACAAATTCAACGTTTTCTAACTATATTCACGTTTATAAAGTGTGTAAATAGTTTAATGTTCAATTAATCGTTGGTTTTTATCTTTCTGAACATGGATATATCCTTTGAAAATACTGTCACGTTAAGGCTTTGCATTCCTTAGCGTGCAATTCAGCTATGGAATGAGTATATATGAATTGAGGTACAACGGTGGAATAGTTCAGTGATCATAGCTTTACATACGGACACTAAAACTGCTTTTTTATTCCTTATAAAGGTGGCAATATATAGTAATACTAATAGTAACATTAGTGATACTATGTGACATAAATGTGCCTTCTTACATAATTTGATTTTGCAATCTATAATTTAAAGAGAAGCACAATTTTTATTAAGCGGAGGAAATGAATATGAAAGCAGTTGGTTTATTGGAATATTTGCCTATCGAAAATGAGAACAGTCTAATCGATATTGAATTACCACGTCCGACACCGAAGGGAAAAGATTTACTTGTGAAAATCTATGCTATTTCGGTTAATCCTGTTGATGTAAAAGTTCGAGCACCAAAAGATAAGAAAGAAGAAGCGTACAAAATACTCGGATGGGATGCTAGCGGCGTTGTTGTAGAAGTTGGAGAAGAGTGTACTTTGTTTCAACCAGGTGATGAAGTTTTCTATGCAGGAAGTATTATTAGACCAGGTACATATAGTGAGTATCATCTAGTGAATGAGAGAATTGTTGGAGCGAAACCGAAAAATTTGACTCATGCACAATCAGCTGCTATTCCTTTAACTGCGATTACAGCGTGGGAAGGCTTGTTTGAACGTTTAGCAATTGACATTAATAATAAGGAAAAGAATAAACAGAAAAATATTTTAATCATCGGCGGTGCAGGTGGTGTAGGTTCTATTGCTATCCAATTGGCAAAATGGGCTGGTCTTAACGTTATTACAACTGCCTCTCGAAAGGAAACGAGAGAATGGGTGGAAAGTTTTGGCGCCGATTATGTTATCAATCACCATGAATCATTTAAAGAACAATTATCGCAAATTGAAATAGATGAAGTTGATTATATTTTCTGCTTAAATAATACAGATCAACATTGGAACAGCATGGCGGAAGTAATCAAACCACAAGGAAAGATTTGTTCTATTGTAGAAAATGAGAAACCGTTAGAGTTAGGGTTATTAAAAAGTAAAAGTGCTACATTTGTTTGGGAATTCATGTTTACAAAATCTATGTACCAGACTGAAGATATGATTAACCAGCACCTTTTGTTAAATCAAGTTAGTGAGTTGTTGGATCAAAAAGTGCTTAAGACGACTTTAAACAAGACGTTATCGCCAATTCATGCGGCTAATATTAGAAAAGCGCATGCGATGATTGAAACAGGAAGTACGATTGGAAAGATCGTATTAGAAACATTTTAAAAGTATATAAGTAGATACTGACGAGAGTGATGTATGAAAAATGGGGCTGCATGTACTACAGCTCCATTTTTATATGTTTGAAAAATATCTCCAAATAAACAGTTGGTTCTCTTTTAATTTTTTAAACTCCCGCATATATATTATTTTAACTTCTATCCGAAATTCATCTCCCACTTCTAAACGTGGAGGGTAGTTCACAGAAAGTTCTTGTAAGTAACGTTTAATCGTTGCAAATGAGTAAGTTTCTTTATTTTTTTATGGAAAGGAAAGTGATGGGAATCGTATGTATATTTTGATCGGGAGTGGAGTTTTAATTGTAGTTCTTATTTTTTTATTAGCAGAAAAAATTGCTCCAAACTCAGCTATGATGGTAAGTTTTCAAGGAAAACAACTGAAAAAGTTTCTTTTAGGATTTACAGTTATTGGTGTTCTTTGTACTGCTTTGGGTATATATCATAAAATGACATATAAACTTCCCTATATTGATATTACGGTAAAAAATGAGAAATATACTGTCTTTGGAAATATTGGAGAGTTAGGATATTATTCTGATGAATTGATTAGAAAAGGAAAAGAAACGCACATGCATATAACACTTTGGGAAGAGATTCGCTTAGCGGATGTTCAAATGGTTATCACTTATCCATCTGGAAAAGTGGAAGTTTGGGAGCCGCAAATGTCTTTGCTTACGGATACAATGAAACAAAACGTGAATAAGCAGTTTAAAATTAAAGAAATTTATGAGATGTCTTCTTACGCGTTTAAAGAATCGGGAAATGTAAAAGTAACCTTAAAAAATGGAGCGGATACAATTGGGAGCATGTTAGTGAAAGTGCAAGAATGATTTTTGAAGTGTGTACATTTTGCTTTTTATACAAAAGGATTCACTAGACTTTTTGTCGAATTTACAGGAAATAGGTGAATTTATAGGATTACTAATAAAGTGTAGATAAGAAAGAAGGGATTCGTAGTGAATTATGTAGTTATAAAAAGTCATAGGACGAATTATCCGAATCCTATTAGCTTAGTTCAGGGACAGTCATTTATTATTGGGGGAAAATATAAAGGGCCGGAGCATTGGGATAATTGGTACTTTTGTACAACAGTAGATAAAAACAGTTCAGGTTGGGTTCCAGCGCAACTTATCCAATGGAAAGGAACAGAAGGTATTGCGAAGGAAGATTATACTGCAAAAGAGTTGAATGTTGATGAAGGTGAACATCTAGTAGGGTTAAAAGAACTTAACGGTTGGATTTGGTGTCAAAGAGTTCTAACTCTAGAAGAAGGATGGATACCAAAAGAAAATGTGAAGCTTACCATATAAATATATTTTAATTTTCCGACATATAGGTCGCTGCTATGTAGAATACAGCATGACCTGCACTTGCTTGCTCCCTTTGTTTTAAACCTCGCATGTGGAAGGAAAAGGCCCTGACCGCTTCTATGCACGACCAGATGCTCTCGTCCTCTCCTAAAAAGAAAGGGGTTTTTCTGTCTGTATTTATATAGTAGGAAAGTATATAACTTCAAATAATCGCAAAAATTTTGATAGAAGGGGAAAATGTATGATTAAAGCTATTATTTTCGATTTAGATGGAACGCTATTAGACAGAGATCATTCTCTTAAACTCTTTATTAGAGACCAATATAAAAGGTATATCAATGAATTTAAGCATATACCCGAAGAGCAATATGTAACTAGGTTCATTGAATTAGATAATAAGGGTTATGTTTGGAAGGATAAAGTATATGAGCAATTGCTTAGAGAATATGCTATTTCCAATTTAACTTGGGGGCAATTATTAGAGGATTATATAAACAACTTTCAACATCACTGTACACCTTTTCCTCATATGGAATACGTTTTACAAGAGCTTAAAAATAGCGGACTATTATTAGGTATGATTACAAATGGATTTACCGAATTTCAATTACTGAATATTCGTGCTCTTGGGATTGAGAAGTATATGGATACTATATTAGTGTCCGAACAAGAGGGGATAAAAAAGCCAGAAGCTGAAATCTTCTTAAGAGCTTTAGAAAGATTAGGTGTTAGTCCTGAAGAAAGTGTATACATAGGCGATCATCCAGAGAATGATGTAATAGGAGCCAGGAATGTGGGGATGCATGCAATATGGAAGAAGGATACATTTTGGGGACAGCCTTTTACGGATGAACATGTTATTGAGGATTTAGAAGAATTGTTGAATGTAGTGAATATAGTTCAAAAAGTTTAAGGGCAGAAGAGGTTGCTAAATTCATTCAGGAAAAGTTTCAGTTATAAATTAGTATTGCTAATGTACTACATACAAGGGGTGTTTTATGTTGTATATAAGAGAGGCGACAGAAAGTGATGCAGCGGAAATTTTATGTATTCGAAAGAGCATTATTTCTCAAAATGAGTTTTTTATTCCTACAAACGAAGAATTTCATGTTGATGTTGAAACGCAGAGAGAGAAAACAATTACAAATAGTCAGCAGGGCGGTGTAACATTTGTTGCAGAAGACGGTGAACGGATTGTTGGGTTTTTAGTGTTTACAAGAAACTCAATGAAGCGCTTAAATCATACTGGCTTATTTGGAATGGGGATTTTAGAAGACTATCGTAATCAAGGTGTAGGAACAAAATTGCTTTTACAATTAATAGACTGGTCAAAAACACAAGAAGGCATAGAAAAAATTTGTTTAGGTGTTTTCTCAACAAACGAAAGAGCGATAAAAGTATATGAAAAAATCGGTTTTAAAGAAGAAGGAAGAGAGAAACGGCAAATTAAATTTGAGGATGGACGATATGCAGATAATGTTCTGATGGCATTGCATATACAGCAATAACTCAAAGATATAATTTTGAAATATATGATTTTATGTATTATTTACAATTCAGACAGCTATGATTCTAAAGTTTGTTGTTTCATTAAAAAATATTTCAGACTGAGCATCTTTAATCTAATTAGATTTCTTTATTCTTATTTGTTTAGTTTAATGAAATAAATGAGTAGACGAGATAGTAGGAATAATTATAAATGGAGAGTGACTATTTTGATTCAAAGAAGATTGCTCGAAATAGAACAAATGGTAATCGGAGAAGGTTTACAGACGGAGTATCATAGTCATCTTATTGCAGGTGTTTCTATTAATTCAAAAGTGATAAGCCCTGGCAATTTATTTATCCCAATTGTTAGGTTAAAGAACGGTCATGATTATGTGGAAGAGGCTATACAGCAAGGTGCTGTTGCTTCTCTGTGGGAGAAATCTCAGCCAAACCCACCTAAAGGTATTCCATTAATTTTTGTAGATGATACGTTGATAGCTTTGCAACACTTAGCACGTTCTTACAGAAATCAACTGTCTGTCAATGTAATTGGTGTTACAGGAAGTAACGGAAAGACAACAACAAAAGATTTAATTAACTCTGTACTCAGCACAACTTACAAGGTTCATAAAACAAAAGGAAATTTGAATAGTCAAATTGGTTTACCGTTAACAATCCTAGAGATTGAAGAGGATTGTGAAATAACAGTATTAGAAATGGGGATGAGTGAACACGGGCAAATTCAACGTTTATCAGAAATTGCTGAACCAAATGTAGCTGTCATCACAATGATTGGGCAATCGCACATATTAACATTGGGTTCAAGGGAAGCAATAGCAGATGCAAAGCTAGAAATAGTGACGAACTTAAAGGAACAAAGTTTACTTATTTACAATGGGGATGAACCTCTTTTAAATAAAAAAGTTCAAACATTGCCTAACGCTAATCAAATTAAATGTATCAAATTTGGTGAATCTTCTTTAAATGATGTATATCCTGTGTCCATTAAGGAACATTCAGAAGGGATAGATTTTACATTAAACGATGAATCAATTTATTTTATACCTCTTCATGGAAAACATAATGTTTACAACGCTATAGTTGCTATAAAAATTGGTCAACACTTCAATTTAAATCAACAGAGAATGAAGCAAGGATTAAAACAAGTAGAAATAACAGAAATGCGATTTGAAATGTTAAAAGCAAAATCAGGAATTACGATTATTAATGATGCGTGGAATGCTAGTCCTTCTTCCGTTAAAGCAGCAATCGAAACATTTGAACAACTCGTAGGATACAAACAGAAAATTATTGTGTTAGGTGACATGTTGGAGTTAGGGCAAGAAGAAGAAAAGTATCACCGGAACATTGGTCAAATATTAAATCCAAATACAATAGATTACATTTTTACAATTGGAGAACGTGCCAAAATGATTGCACAAGAAGCAAAACTTAAATATAAAAAAGGTAAAGTGAAAGCATTTCTTACAAAAGACGAAGCTATTATAGAAATTCTGTCTGTATGTAATTCAGAAGATGCGGTTTTGATAAAAGGTTCAAGAGGAATGGCATTAGAAGAAGTAGTAGGAAGATTAATACAATAATGTTTCAATTCAAAGCGCACAAGTTAGGAAAGAAAAAGGTGTTTTCGTATAAGGAAAATCTTTTCTGTCTACATCAATTTTTAATAGTTTAATTCTTTCTTCTATAGTCTAAAACATTGTTTAATTATACGTTTGTAACGCTAATTTCATAAAAACAATTTGAAAGGAAGAGTCTTTATCATGTTCCCAATCCTAGAAACAGAACGTCTACGTTTAATAGAGATAAACCAAACCAATAGCCAAAATATATATGATATTTTTTCACTTGAAGAGGTAACACGTTACTATGGGATGAATCCTTTTAATAAGGTAGAGCAAGCTATTCAAATGATTAATTCTTTTGCGAAAAATTTTCAAGAAAAACGTGCGATTCGTTGGGGAATCGTTGCAAAGGAAACAGGTGATTTTGTTGGTACAGTAGGATTTAATAATTTGCAACTTTGGAGTAAACGATCTGAAATAGGTTACGATATTCACCCAGCCTTTTGGAGAAAAGGGTATGCATCTGAAGCGGTAAAAGAAGTGTTAGCATATGGGTTTCAAGAGCTTGATCTATTTCGGATTGGAGCAATTACATATCCTGAAAATACGGCATCTTCTCATTTGTTATTAAAATTAGGGTTTCAGGAAGAAGGATTGTTAAGAGGTTATATTTATCAAGAAAACCAATCTAATGATGCTTTAGTTTATTCGATTTTGAAAATGGATTGAAAGAAAGAGGGTAATCTTTAATAGTGAATATAAAATTACAAGAAAATGAAGGGGATCTGTTTTGAGTCAAAATAAACGGGTACAAACGGAAAAAGGTTTATCAATTATACAGAAAATGAAAAAATGGGCTAGGGATTTAAAGAAACAACTTCTTGTGCTGTATTTAGCATATCGAGATGAAAGGGTCCCTTGGTATGCTAAGTTATTTACAATGCTTGTTGTTGCTTATGCTTTCAGTCCTATTGACCTAATTCCAGATTTCATTCCAATCTTAGGGTATCTTGACGATCTTATTCTTGTTCCTTTAGGTGTGTACTTGGCGTTAAAGCTTATCCCTAAAGAAGTATTAGAGAATTGTAAAAGGAAAATGGAAAAGAAATTGCTTATAAATAAACCTAAGAATTGGATAACAGCATTTTTTATCATTTGTATTTGGCTAATTGTTTTTATATGGATTGGAAAACTTATTTTATCGTATATGGGTCATTAATTGGTTATGAGTGAGCTATGTTTCTATAATACAAGTTCCGAGCATATTGTTTTATGGAAATTGGTATCAGCAGCCTATGAAATTACAAAATAAAATTAAGAGAAAGATTATGCATATTAAGAAAAAGCGGGCTAGTATTGTTGTTCAAGAATTAGATGGCGGACATTATGCTCATTTACAAGATGACCTCGCTTTAAGTAAAATGACAGCTTCCATTCACTCTTTGTAATGAAAATGATATTGCCATATTTAATTTTCTTGTAATGCAATTGCATGTTTCAAAACGGAAGGCTGTAATTGAGTCGTTGCTTGTATTGTTTATTTTAGATTTACATCTATGAAAAAGAGAGCAGTACTTGCTCTCTTTTTCATAGACGTAAATAGTAATTTTTATTTGTATTTCTTTTCTATCCAATTAATGAAAAGGTACTGCATACTCAATTCAATTACTATTAAGAATAGATGAAATGAGTAACGATATATAAGAAAAAGATATAATGCACTAAATGGGACACTTAAGAAAATACTGCCGTATTTATTTTTAGTGAAGAAGTAAATAGCCGCTCCGCAAATCATACCGATTAATAATGATTCCATGGCTATAAAGAGAATGGAGTCTCTGGAGTAGAAGTCTAGTATGTAAGTAAATTGTCCTGGAAGGTTTGTATAAAAAATCCACAGTAAGATAATCCATATATTCAAAGAAATGATGAAATCTTTTCCGAAATGTTTTGTTATAAATGCTTGCCAATTACGACGCTGTATAACTCTTACACTTCTTATTAAGAGAAATATAAGGACAAAGAACCCAGCCCAAGTAATTAATATTTGTGTAATCTCTGAAATGGTAACCACTCCTTTAATATTGCCTTACTTTATACGAACAAACAAGAGGCTGCAAAATAAAACTAAAAAGAACAAAATACAATATCGTGATAGTTACTTTTATTTCAAAAGGAAATGAGATTTCTAAAATAAAAGCCCATATGAGAATAGAAAAAAAAGAATACATGAATAAGGAGAATTTTGAAATGATTAGTTCTTCCTTACAGTTCTTGCAAACGAGCTTATGATAATTATTTCTTAGAAATAACTGTCTATTACTAAATGTAGCATTACAAGTTGGACACTTTTTCATTAGAAAGCCTCTTTTCATTTTATGAATTTTGTAGGAAATATTATACTTTTAATATACAATTCACTGACAGAAAATTCCTGCATTTTCAAGAGAATATGCTTTTCTTCCCAAAGAGAATATTTCCATCTTTCTCCGTATAAGCTAAAATAAAGTAAAACTTTCTTTTTTGAGAATCTAGGAGACAAAGATAAAACATAAGGAATGGTGTATATGTGGAGGAAAATAGCAATTGTTGTTGTGTTATTAGGTTTAGCTGGTTATGCAATATATGAGCAGTTTGGGAAAGAGAAAGTAGAAGTAGCAGATAATCAAAAGCAAAGTACAGAGGATGAAAAAGAAGTAATTGCGCAAAATGGCATTGAAATTGGAAAAATAGCACCTGATTTTGAATTGTCCAAGCTCGATGGTACTAAGGTAAAGCTTTCTGATTTAAAGGGTAAGAAGGTTATTGTGAACTTTTGGGCAACATGGTGCGGTCCATGTCAGCAAGAAATGCCAGATATGCAGGAGTTTTATAGTAAATATCAGAAGGATGTAGAAATATTAGCGGTAAATTATACAGTGTCAGAGGGAACTGAAGGGAAAGAGAAGGTTCGAAAATTTGCAGAAGCGAAAGGGATTACCTTCCCGGTTCTTCTTGATACAGATATAAAGGTAACAACTACTTATAAAGTTATTACAATTCCAACGTCATATTTTGTTGATACAAAAGGTGTTATCCAGGATAAATTTATTGGACCGATGACGGTGAAGGAAATGGAGAAAAGAGTTGCGAATTTAAAGTAAAAGATGAGAGTAGGAATGGGATGTGTACCATTCCTATTTCTATTTAAAAGCTATATATAAGGGAGTTAAAAAGTGACATAAAAGCTCCTTTCTTTTTAGATGGGCGAGAGCATCTGGCCGTGTATAGAAGCGGTCAGGGCCTTTTTTTACCACACGCAAGGTTTAAAACAAAAGGAGTAAGTCAGTAGCGGTCATATTGTATTCTGCATAGCAGCGACTTAGATGGAGAAAAATATATAATTGAGTTTCTTATATTAAGTTATAATATAAATAAAAAGCTGAGGAGAAGGTTATGGAAACATTTACAGGAGATTATGTTGTAATTGATTTTGAAACAACTGGGTTCAATCCTTATCAAGATAGCATTATTCAAATGGCTGCGATTCGATATCGAAATCATATATGTACAGATCAATTTGTTTCGTATGTGAACCCAGAGAAAATGATTCCAAGTCGCATTACGATGTTGACGGGGATTCGAAATTTTGATGTTGCAGCTGCGCCGACAATTGATATTATTTTACCAGAGTTCGTTTCATTTCTTAGAGAAGACACAATTATTGCTCATAATGCTTCTTTTGATATGAGATTTTTAAAGAGTAATATGGAACGATTAAGACTTGGTACACCGAAAAATGTCGTGATTGATACACTTAGTTTAGCAAAACGATATATAAAACATACACCAAACCATAAATTGGAAACTCTCAAACGATTGTTACAAATTGAGGTAGCCTCTCATAATGCATTAGATGATTGTTTCACTTGTGCAGCTGTATATCAAAAGTGTGTAGAGATAAAGGTTGGAGAAGAAAAAAAGAAAGGTATAACAAAGGAAGAAGAAAGAGCATATGAGATTGTAAAAGAAATATTGGAAAAGCATAATAAAGATACAACAGCCATTCGTTCCGCCAGTGTCGGGAATTATTTGGACATTAAAACAATGTATTCATTTGCAAGAATTAAGCTAAAGGGCAGAAAAAAATATGTATTAACAAATAAAGGACAAGATGAAATAGTAGCATTGTATCCGAACGTTATATGTGAAGCTGCTACGAAAAGTGAATGGGGTCTTACAAGAATGATGATTGATGGACCTGAAGATATAGTTGCTTTTGAAAGTGTGATTCTTGAAGCGTATGAGGAAGTAAATCAAATATTGCAGCATTCTTAAAGTGAAGTTAGTTGAATTATATGTCCGGAAAATAAAATTTTCTCACAAATCTGATTAGAGCGTTTTTTTGCTGTTCATACTAGTAATACGAAAGTGAGGGTGAACAGTATGAGAAGAACTCGGCGAAAATCGTTTGAAGAGCTTGTGAAAGAAAATAAACGGCAACTACTTAGTGATCGGGATGCGATTGAACGGATTGAAGAAAAATTAGAAAAACGATATGAAATACGTATTTTTAAACAGGCTGAATAATTCTTGCAACTAGAATGATACTAGTTGTAAGGAGGCGATATGATGGGTAATCCAAAGAAAAAACCACAAGATTTTGCACCAAATCAGATTGGGATGCAATCAAGAACAGCAGGCGGTAATAAAGGAAAACAAATGCAAGATAAATCAGGGAAACAACCGATTGTTGATAACGGTTAGAAAGAGGGAGAATGGAATCATTCTCCCCCTTTTTTGCATACATAATTAAAGGATTTTTTTACAAACTAATGTTGTATGTATTTTCAATAAAGGAGGAAGACAGGATGCCAGAACAATATAAAACAAGTCCAAACCCAGATGATCGCAGTGATAACGTTGAGAAATTGCAAGAGGCGGTATATAACACAATTGAAAATATGAATGAAGCAAGGGAAGCTGCGGAGTTTTCAAATGAGAAAGACCGCGAGGCAATTGAAGCGAAAAATGAGCGCCGTATGGAAAGTATCGAAGGAATGCGAAAAGAGATTAAAGAGGAAGCTGCATATCGCAATCAGTAAGAGAAGGCTGACAATTGTCAGCCTTTTTTTGTAATAGAAAAGTTTTCAGTAAGGAGACGCCAATTTTGTGGGAAAGGTAAGCCGATTTTCCAATAACTGATACCGCGAATTCCTTGTTCCTTTATTAAATTAAACTTACTTTGAACAGACCTAGCATCTTCAAACCATACTTCATGTTTTACTCCATTTGCATCGTAATAATTGAAATGAGGAGCTTGAGAAGTGAAATCGTATTGAATTGGGACATTGTGTTTTCGGGCAAGCGCAACGGCAGCAATAGAACTAACTGCTTTTGCAGGAGGATTTCCTGGTTTAAACGGAACAATCCAATCAAATCCGTATAAGTTTTGCCCCATCATAATTTTCCGCGGCGGCATTTGTGATTTTGCATATTGAATAACTTGTTTTACAGGACCAATTGGAGATACTGCAAGAGGCGGTCCACCTTGCCATCCCCAGTCGTATGTCATAATGACAATGAAATCGACAATTTCACCTTGTGCTTTATAATCATGAGCTGCAGCTGGACCTTTTTGAGTTGAACTTGTTTTTGGGACGACAGTTGTACTAAGTGTATATCCTTTTGGTAGACGTGTTTTTACTTTGCGTAAAAATTGATTATATGCTTCGCGGTCTGCCGGTGCAAAGTTCTCAAAATCGAAGTGGACATCACGCATTCCGTATTTTTGAGCGGTTTGTAAAATGTTTGTAATAAACGTATTTTGAATGGTTTCATTGCGTAAAATAATGCTTGCTAATTCAGAGCTAAAACTCCCATTTTCAAGATTTGTAATAACAAGCATTGGAATCGTCTGCCCTTGTTTTGCAATTGAGACGATTTCAGATGTTTGGGTAGGTTCTTTCAGTGTTCCATCACGTTTTGCTTCAAAGCTAAAGTAGGCCAAATAGGTTAAATATGAATTGATCGCTTTGGTGGAAGCAATTAAGCTTTCTTTAATTGGAATTGTAGATGGTTGTAAATAGGCAATGGATTCAATAATTTTTTTTGTTCCTTTTGGTACATATAGTTGCTGTCCGACTTGGAGTGGAGATTTTAATGATAAATGATTCACTTTTGCTAGGCTGGCAAGAGGTACGTTGTAGGTTAAGGCTATTTTATATAAGCTATCGCCAGGTTGTACATAGTAGGTATTTCCCTGTGTATTCACAATTAATGCTTGCCCGACGACGAGTGTTTCAGCTGGATTTAACCCATTGTCTTTCACAATTGTTTCAGCTGTTGTTCCGTACTGCTTAGCTAATTTATACACGTTATCGCCGCTTCGTACAGTTATGATTTGTAGCATATGCTCACTCCTTTAAGGAAAAAGATCCGCCGCTTCTATTTTATTTTCAGATTCTCTGTATTATGATTAAAGGTGTAGAAAGAAATGCAAGCGAGAAGGAGTTAAAATGATGTTTATAGCAGAACAGGAGATTGAGATCCGTTATGCAGAGACAGATCAAATGGGTGTCGTGTACCACGCAAATTATTTAGTATGGTTAGAACTTGGCCGTACGAAATTAATTCAAGATTTAGGGTTTTCGTATGTTGAAATGGAGAATGATGGGATTATATCTCCTGTACTTGATTTGCAAATTACATACCGAAAAGCAATGCGTTACGGAGAAAAGGCTATTGTGAAAACATGGGTGGAGTCTGTGAGCCCACTACGTGTTGTATATGGCTATGAAATTTATAATGGAAACGGTGAGCGTTGTATTACAGCATTTACAACAAATATTTGTGCCAAAAAAGAGGGCTTTCGTCCGGTGTCATTTAAAAAATTGTACCCAGAATGGTATGAGGCATACGAGAAAATTAAAAAGCAATAAAAAACGTGGCGTAGGCCACGTTTTTTATTTTACATAATGAAATTGCGGGAACTCGTCATCAGCGTTAAATGTAACAGACAAATCATGCCCATCAAAGAACCATTCATCATCGCCTTCAATAAAGAAAGTAATACCATCTTCTTGAAATTGTACAACAGGAGTAGCTGGATCATCTTTACGAATTCCTAATGAAAGACCTTTTTGAACAGTACTACATCCACCATATTGTACGAAAAAGCGAAGAGTATCGCCTGTTTGTAAACCAAGCTCGTTTTTATACCAGTTTAGTGCTTCTTTTGATACTGAAATGTTCATTTAGTATTCCTCCAACATAATCGCTTTTTCTTTTAGTATAAAAAATAACGCAAAAAGACGCCATTTATATGCTTTGCGTTTCCTTTTTGCGTTATGTGGGTCACAATCTTATTTTTGTTTTTTTGTTAATTTTGCTTTTGGTTCTGTTTTATTTATAATTCGTCCAATATTTGCACGGTGTCTATAAATAACCATACCAGCTAATAAACACATGGCAACAATGAAGATTTTATCCCCGTTTATAATTGATGCAATAACAGCGGCGATAGCTGTTATCATAGAAGAAAGTGAAACGTATCTCGTTGTAAATAGTAGGGTGAAAAAGATCACAGCTAATATTAAAAAGGTAAGTGGTGCGTAGCATAATAGTACACCAGCAGAAGTAGCAACTGCTTTTCCGCCGCGGAACTTCGCGAAGATTGGGTATACATGCCCTAGTACCGCAGCTAATCCAAACCATAAGGGATGGATATTTAATCCGAAAATGATCGGTAGCGCTGTAGCCAATGTCCCCTTTAAAATATCAGCAATTGTAACAATAAAACCTGCTTTTTTCCCTAGCGTACGAAATGTATTCGTTCCTCCTAAATTTCCGCTGCCGTGTTCCCGAATATCGATTCCATAACCAATTTTTCCAACAACAAGTGCAGATGGAATCGAGCCAAGTAAATAGGCAACGATAAATAAAAGATATGTAAGCATAAGTTCAGTCTCCTTTATTCAAATGTGTTGATAAAGGGTAAAAAGAGTTTTTCCCGTATATTGTACCACACATTTGTAAAGATCACATTTATTTTTTGTAAGATGAAATTTCGATTTGGAAATATGAGAAAAAAGATTCAATAGATCTTAAAAAAACTTTCACAAGAATGTTACATTTATCACAGATTTACTCTTACTATATGTTGTATCATTTTGATGGTAAATGAACTAGATGTTGTTGGGGGTTAAGGAATGAATCAAGAAATGAAAAAAAACAGTGAATATGATGAGAATCTAAAGGGGATTTTTGCGAAAATTGTTCATGCAAATGAACAAGATTTAATGCAAGAAAATGCGAATGTTGATGGTCGATCTCCAATGGGAATGATGGGGAAATTTGCTTCTGAGAGTGCAAGATATTATGCGATAGAACAATTACTTTCTGAGCCAGTGAAACAAGCAATTGATCAAAATATTTTATATCCACATGATTTAGACTTTTATGCAACAGGTACGACAACTTGTTCGCAAATACCGTTAGCGCAGATGCTTCAAAACGGGTTTCATACAGGTCACGGGCATATGCGACAGCCGCAAGATATTAAAAGTGCATTGGCGCTTTCTTCTATTATTTTTCAAGCAAATCAAAATATGCAGCATGGCGGACAATCATTTGCGCTGTTCGATGTGGATTTGGCGCCATATGTGAGAAAAACGTTTGAACGGAATAAAAAACGTTTAGCAACATATCCGTTAACAGCTGAGCAAATAGAAGAGTTTGCGTGGAAAGAAACAGAAAATGATACGTATCAAGCATGTGAGGCGTTTATTCATAATTCGAATAGCATGCATAGCAGAGGCGGGGGGCAAGTTCCGTTTATTTCAATTAATTACGGAACAGATACATCAAAAGAAGGAAGATTACTAATTAAACAATTATTACGAGCGACTCAAGCTGGATTAGGAAAAGGAGAAACACCAATTTTTCCGATTCAAATCTTCAAGTTGAAAAAGGGAGTAAATTTTGAAGAGAAAGATCCAAATTATGATTTGTTTGAATTAGCAATAGAAACGACAGCGAAACGATTATTCCCTAATTTCTCATTTTTAGATGCACCATTTAATGCGGCGTATTATGATGGGCGTCCTGAAAGTGAAGTGTGTTATATGGGTTGTCGTACGCGTGTAATGTCTAATATTCATGGGGAAGAAACTGCGATTGGAAGAGGGAATTTATCGTTTACCTCTATTAACTTAGTGAAATTAGCATGTATTAGTGGATCAAAAGAAGCGTTTTTTGAAGCTTTAAATTATTATCTTGATCTAGGTATTGATCAATTGTTAGAAAGACTTTCCTATCAAGCAACGAAAAAAGCAAGAGATTTTCAATTTTTATATTCTCAAGGAGTATGGCGCGGCGGTGAAAAACTGCAACCTGAGGATGCTGTTGCTGAAATTTTAAAACAAGGTACATTAAGTATAGGTTTTATTGGCCTTGCGGAATGTTTAGTTGCTTTAACAGGAAAACATCATGGAGAAGACGTAGAATCATGGAAGCTTGGTTATGAAATTATCGAATATATGAGAAAGAAAATGGATCAAGCAACAGAGGAACATCAATTGAATTTCTCATTAATTGCAACTCCGGCAGAAGGATTATCTGGGAAATTTGTCAAAAAAGATCGAGCTGAATTTGGAACAGTTACAGGTGTAACAGATCATAATTATTATACAAATTCATTCCATATTCCTGTTTATTATCCTATTCAAGCAATTGATAAAATTCGTTTAGAAGGACCGTTTCACGCGCTTTGTAATGGTGGTCATATTACGTATATTGAATTGGACGGAGCGGCTATTCATAATCAAAAAGCATTACAGCAAATTGTGAAGGCAATGGCCCAGTATGGCGTAGGATATGGATCTATTAATCACCCGGTTGATCGCTGTAAATGTTGCAGTTATCACGGGATAATTAGTAATGAATGTCCAAGCTGTGGGAATGAAAATGAACATGATTTTGAAAGAATTCGCCGCATCACAGGATACCTTGTAGGAGATATGTCAAAGTGGAACAGTGCGAAGCGTAGTGAAGAAAAGGAACGGGTGAAACATTCATGAGAGTAATGAACATCATTCATGATAGTGTGGTAGATGGAGAAGGATTGCGGACAGTCGTATTTTTTGCAGGCTGTCCGCATCGTTGTTTTGGCTGTCATAATCCACAGTCTTGGAATATTGGTAATGGAACTGAGATGACAAAAGAGGAAATAATAAAAGAGATTGAAAAAAATCCCCTTACAGATGTAACATTTTCAGGTGGGGATCCCTTTTTTCAAGCCAGTGAAATAAAAGAGTTAGCAAAAAACGTGAAAGATTTACAAAAAAATTTATGGATTTACACAGGTTATACGTTTGAAGAGATACAGAATTCACAAAATAATGATATGATAGAGTTGTTGCACTATGCTGATGTGCTAGTAGATGGAAGATTTGAGCTAGAGATGCGAGATCTCACCCTGCCGTTTCGTGGGAGCTCGAATCAACGTATTATTCGATTGAAAGAGTAAAAGGACGGGATAGGATTGAATAAAACAGTTTTACTTGTTGAAGATGAAAGAAGATTACGAGAAATTGTTAGTGATTATTTTCGTAATGAAGGCTTTGAAGTGATCGAAGCGGAAGATGGCAAGCAAGCATTAGAACTGTTTGCAGACCACACTGTGGATTTAATTATATTAGATATAATGCTACCAGAAATTGACGGTTGGTCTGTATGTAGACGTGTAAGAAAAGAATCAGCTGTACCAATCATTATGCTGACAGCTCGTTCAGATGAAGATGATACTTTACTTGGTTTTGAATTAGGAGCAGATGAATATGTAACAAAACCGTTTAGTCCGAAGATTTTAGTTGCTCGTGCCAAGACATTGCTAAAACGTGCAGACGGTGCAGTAGGCCAAGCGGAAGAAAACATGCTCTCGCTTGCTGGTATCGATGTGAATCGTTTGTCGCGTACGGTAATGGTAGATGGAGAAGAAGTAATATTAACACATAAGGAATTTGAGCTACTTGTTTATTTGATGGAGAATAAAGGAATTGTATTATCTCGCCAGCATTTATTAGATCAACTTTGGGGATATGATTATTTCGGAGATGATCGTACAGTAGACACACATATTAAAAAACTTCGTAATAAGTTAGGCGATAAGGCAACACATATTAGTACAGTTATCCGTGTAGGATATAAATTCGAAGAGTAAAATATCGGTTCCCATTTAAGCAACTTTATATTCATTGCATGTACACTTTTTTGTATATGTGTCTACAATGAATATGGTAGTATTTTTTTGTTTGGATTTCACGATGAGTTCACAGAAAGGACACACATCGTGTTTATACTAAAAATACGATTTCAGCAGAGAGGGGATAAGGAAATTATGGGATACTATGATCAAACAGAAACGAATGAAACTCGTACGGAAATTGGAAAATCACGCAGTAAAAAAGGATATTTTTTCACAGGGGTTGTTGGTGCTGTGATCGGTGCTGTTACAATCAGCGTTGCAGCTCCATATATGCCTTGGACAAATAACAGTGTCGTTTCACAATCTAAAATAGAGGGAACAGCGGTTCCAGTTGTGAATAAAACAAAAGGTGAAACGGACCTTCCTGGTATGATTGAAGGAGCAAAAGAAGTAGTTGTCGGTGTAATTAACTTTCAAAAAAGTGTAGATCCATTTTCCGCTGATCCACAAGGGCAAGAATCTGAGGCTGGATCAGGATCAGGTGTGATTTATAAAAAAGTTGGAAATAAAGCACTGATTGTAACGAATAACCACGTTGTAGATGGTGCGAATAAATTAGAAGTAAAGTTAAGCAATGGAACAAAGGTTGAAGCGAAGTTAGTAGGGAAAGATCCATGGTTAGATCTAGCTGTCGTTGAGATTGATGGGAAAAATATTAATAAAGTTGCAACTTTAGGAAATTCAGATAAAATCCGTGCGGGAGAATCTGCAATTGCGATTGGTAATCCGCTTGGCTTCGATGGAAGTGTAACAGAAGGGATTATCAGTAGTAAAGACCGTGAAATTCCAGTTGATATTAACGGGGACAAACGTCCTGATTGGCAAGCGCAAGTAATTCAAACGGATGCAGCGATTAACCCAGGGAATAGCGGCGGTGCACTATTTAATCAAAATGGTGAAGTAATCGGTATTAACTCTAGTAAAATTGCACAGCAAGAAGTAGAAGGAATTGGCTTTGCGATTCCAATCAATGTGGCAAAACCAGTTATTGATTCCCTTGAAAAATTTGGTGAAGTAAAACGACCTGTAATGGGTGTTGGAGTAAGGGGTCTTGAGGAAATTCCAAGCTATGCATTAAGTCAATTAAAATTACCGAAAGATGTAACAGGTGGAGTTCTGTTAGCACAGGTTGATCCAGCATCACCAGCAGAAAAAGCAGGATTGCAAAAATATGATATTGTTGTTGGCTTTGATGATCAAAAAATAGAAAATGCAGTACAATTCCGTAAATACTTATATGAGAAGAAAAAAGTTGGCGATAAAATCGAAGTAACAGCGTACCGAAATGGTGAGAAAATAAAGAAAACAGTTACATTAGCTGATAATGCTAATAAGAATTAATAAAGAAAGTCTCTTTCATGTTGAAAGAGACTTTCTTTATCGGCTATACTAAATGAACAGGAGGGATTACATATGACAATTGAAAATCCAACTCGTACGGAAATTGGAGAGATTTTAAAAAATAGTAAGACGATTGCAGTTGTCGGATTATCCGATAATCCAGAACGTACTTCTTATATGGTGTCAAAAGCGATGCAAGATGCAGGATACCGAATTATTCCTGTTAACCCAACGGTAGATACTGTATTGGGAGAAAAGGCGGTTAAATCGCTAACGGAAATAAAAGAACGTGTTGATATCGTCAATGTATTTCGTCGTTCTGAATTTTTAATGGATGTTGCAAAAGAGTTTGTGCAGATTGAAGCGCGCACATTTTGGGCACAATTAGGCTTACAAGACGAAGAAACATATCATTTTTTGAAAGAAAAAGGCTATACTGTCATTATGGATCGCTGCATTAAAGTTGAACATGCAATGACAAGATAAGGTTTATTTGTGAAGTGTATTGAATTCCTATTCATAATAATAGGGAAAAGCAGATGAACGAGGTGTTCATCATGAAGTTTTTTAAAGGTTGTTTGTGGGGATTGCTGCTTGTCACTCCATTTTGGATAATTATCATTTTGTTGATTATAAAATGGTGGAGTATGTAGTTGTTTTGGAATACATATCCATGTTTCGTTGACAAACGATTACTTTTCTGAAATAGTAGCGTAGAGGAATCCTTGTGACAAACAAGGATTTTTCTTATGAAAATAGTATATAAAAGACATAACGTGACTTGCCAAAAGTAAGGGAAAGGCGTTATTCTATAATAAAGAACATATGTTCTGATTTTTAGATAGGAAGGGGCAAGGAGTTTGGCTAAGCGTCAGTTTCAATATGATGAAGATGCAATTCAAGTGCTAGAGGGGCTTGAAGCCGTTCGGAAACGCCCGGGTATGTATATCGGGAGTACGGATAGCCGTGGATTACATCATTTAGTATATGAGATCGTAGATAACTCCGTTGATGAAGCATTAGCGGGATTTGGCGATGAAATTAAAGTGATCATACATAAAGATAATAGTATAAGTGTAGTAGATAAAGGGCGCGGTATGCCGACAGGAATGCATAAGCTTGGAAAGCCAACACCAGAAGTTATTTTAACTGTACTTCATGCTGGGGGTAAATTTGGGCAAGGCGGTTATAAAACGAGCGGTGGCTTGCATGGTGTTGGTGCCTCAGTTGTAAATGCACTGTCTGAATGGCTTATTGTTACAATTAAACGAGATGGTTACGTATATGAACAACGCTTTGAAAATGGAGGTGTTCCAGTTACAACGCTTGAGAAAATTGGAAAAGCGAAAGATGCCGGAACAACAATTCATTTTAAACCAGATCGAACAATTTTTAGCACAACGAATTATAACTATGAAACGTTATGTGAAAGATTACGTGAATCAGCATTTTTATTAAAAGGTATGAAAATTGTACTTCAGGACAAACGTAACGATTTGGAAGATGTTTTTCATTATGAAACGGGAATTGAAGCGTTTGTTTCATATTTAAATGAAGAGAAAGACTCTTTACACCCAGTTGTATATTTTACTGGAGAGCAAAACGGAATAGAAGCAGAATTAGCTTTTCAATTTAATGATGGGTATTCTGAAAACATTCTTTCCTTTGTGAATAATGTGCGTACGAAAGATGGCGGTACGCACGAAGCCGGGTTTAAAACAGCGATGACTCGTGTCTTTAACGAATATGCACGTAAAGTTTCTTTGTTAAAAGAAAAAGATAAAAATTTAGAAGGAACAGATATTCGTGAAGGATTAGCTGCAATTGTTTCTATTCGTGTTCCAGAAGAATTGCTTCAATTTGAAGGGCAAACGAAAGGAAAACTTGGAACAAGTGAAGGCCGTTCAGCAGTTGATGCTGTTGTATCAGAGCACTTAGCATATTTTTTAGAAGAAAATCCAGATGTGGCAACGCTTCTTGTGAAAAAAGCAATCAAAGCAGCGCAAGCACGCGAGGCAGCACGAAAGGCGCGTGAAGAAGCACGAAGCGGTAAGAAGAAAAAACGTTCAGAAGGCACATTAAGTGGTAAGCTGACACCAGCACAATCACGTAATCCGCAAAAGAACGAGCTATATTTAGTAGAGGGCGATTCTGCAGGTGGTTCTGCAAAGCAAGGTCGTGATCGTCGTTTCCAAGCTGTTCTGCCACTTCGCGGTAAAGTAATTAATACAGAGAAAGCAAAACTAGCGGATATTTTCAAAAATGAAGAGATTAATACGATTATTTATGCGATTGGCGGCGGTGTTGGATCAGAATTTTCAGTTGAAGATATCAATTATGATAAAATTGTTATTATGACCGATGCTGATACAGATGGAGCACACATTCAAGTGCTGCTATTAACATTCTTCTATCGTTATATGAAACCACTTATTGAAGCTGGGAAAGTATTCATTGCACTTCCTCCTTTATATAAAGTAAGTAAAGGAACAGGAAAGAAAGAAGTCATTGAATATGCTTGGTCAGATGAAGAGTTAGATGGCGTTATAAAGAAGGTTGGTAAAGGTTATACAATTCAGCGTTATAAAGGTCTTGGTGAAATGAATGCAGATCAATTATGGGAAACAACGATGAATCCAGAGACGCGCACATTAATCCGCGTGAAAATTGATGATGCTGCAAGAGCAGAACGCCGCGTGACAACATTGATGGGGGATAAAGTAGAGCCCCGCCGCAAATGGATTGAACGCAATGTTCAGTTTGGTATGCAAGAAGAAGGTAATATTCTAGAAAATGAAATGATTATGGCAACGGAGGTGGAATAACATGCAGGCAGAGAAGTTTCATGACCTCCCGCTTGAAGATGTGCTCGGCGACCGCTTTGCACGTTATAGCAAATATATTATTCAAGATCGTGCGCTTCCAGATGCGCGCGACGGTTTAAAACCAGTACAACGCCGTATTTTATATTCCATGTATGTGGAAGGAAACGTGCACGATAAACCATTTCGTAAATCTGCAAAAACAGTTGGTAACGTAATTGGTAATTATCATCCCCACGGTGATTCTTCCGTGTATGAAGCAATGGTACGTTTAAGCCAAGATTGGAAAGTACGAAACGTATTAGTTGAAATGCATGGAAATAATGGTAGTGTTGACGGTGATCCGGCAGCAGCAATGCGTTATACAGAGGCTCGTTTATCACCGATTGCTTCTGAGTTATTGCGTGATATTGATAAAGAAACAGTGGAATTTGTTTCAAACTTTGATGATACAAGTGAAGAGCCAGTTGTATTACCAGCTATGTTTCCCAACCTTTTAGTGAACGGATCTACGGGAATTTCAGCTGGTTATGCAACTGAAATTCCACCGCATCATCTTGGAGAAGTTATTGATGCGACGATGCTGCGCATTGATAAACCAAACTGTAATGTTGATGATTTATTAACAGTCATCAAAGGGCCAGATTTTCCAACAGGCGGAATTATTCAAGGCCTTGATGGTATTAAGAAGGCATATGAAACAGGAAAAGGAAAAATCATCATTCGCGGAAAAGCAGAAGTGGAAACAATTCGCGGTGGAAAACAGCAAATTGTTATTACAGAAATTCCTTATGAAGTAAATAAAGCAAATCTTGTCAAGAAGATGGATGAACTTCGTTTAGATAAGAAATTGGATGGAATTGCTGAAGTACGTGATGAAACAGATCGTACAGGTCTTCGAATTGTCATTGAATTGAAAAAAGATGCAAATGCAGAAGGTATTTTAAATTATTTATATAAAAATACAGAACTACAAATACCATACAATTTCAATATGGTAGCGATTTATAATCGCCGTCCAACCTTGATGACACTTCCTAAAATTTTAGATTCTTATATTGGACATCAGAAGGAAGTCGTAACACGACGCTCACAGTACGAATTAAGAAAAGCAGAGACACGTCAACACGTTGTTGAAGGTTTAATGAAAGCTCTCTCTATTTTAGATGAAGTCATTGCGACAATTCGTGCTTCAAAAGATAAGCGTGATGCGAAAGATAACTTAATTGCAAAATTCTCATTTACAGAAGTACAAGCAGAAGCAATTGTGTCGCTTCAATTGTACCGTTTAACAAATACAGATATTACAGCTCTGGAAAAAGAAGCTGATGAATTACAGAAAAAAATTACAGAATTGCAAGCCATTCTACAAAGTGAGAAGAAGCTCCTTCAGGTCATTAAAACAGATTTGAAGAGGGTTAAGAAAACGTATAGTAACGATCGCCGTTCTGTTATTGAAGAAGAAATTGAAGAGATTAAAATTGACGTTGAAGTCATGATTCCACAAGAAGATGTGATTGTGACAGTAACGAAGGAAGGGTATGTAAAGCGCACAAGTTGGCGTTCTCATAATGCTTCCAATGGAAAAGATTTTGGTATGAAAGAAGGCGATTTATTATTAGATCGCTTTGATACGAATACGACGGAAACAATTCTCTTATTTACAAACAAAGGGAATTATATTTATCTTCCAGTTTACGAAATGCCAGATATTCGTTGGAAAGACTTAGGACAGCACGTTGCGAATATTGTCTCGCTTGACCGTGATGAAACGCTCGTCTTTGCAACTGTTGTTCCAAATTTTGAGGAAGAGAAGCGATTTATTACGTTTGTTACTAGAAATGGCATGATTAAGAAAACCGAATTGAATCAATATAAAGTGCAGCGTTATTCACGTGCATTTGTTGCGGTTAATGTAAAGAAAGATGATGAAGTCGTCGATGTTTTTGTTACAGATGGAACGCAAGATATTCTTCTTGCTACGCACGGTGCATATGCACTTGTTTTCAATGAAGAAGAAGTGAGTCCAGTTGGTGTACGGGCAGCTGGTGTAAAAGGAATGAATGTGAAAGAAGATGACTATGTTGTATGCAGTCTTCCTATAAATCATGAGAAAGATCAGCTCGTTCTTGTTACACAACGAGGCGCAGTAAAACGATTAAAAGCAGCAGAAATTGAAAAATCGACAAGAGCAAAACGAGGTCTTGTTATCTTTAAAGAATTGAAAAAGAATCCATATCGTATTGTCGGTGTGGAAGTCGTTCGAGATGATGAAATAGTTTGTATGCGGACAGAAAAACAAATGATAGAAGAAATTAATCCGCAAACACTTCGGAATAAAGATCGTTATAGTAACGGAAGTTTATTAATAGATGTAAGCGATGTTGGTCTTGTTGTGGAAACGTGGCCGCAGAAAAAAGAACAATAAGAAAACGCCCGATTCATTATATGAGTCGGGCGTTTTTGTCTAAATTTGTCTGAGGAATAGTAGTTGTATAAATAAGACACTTCCATTATTATTTAACTAAATATTTTAAATGTTCAGAAAAAATAAGATGGGGGTATATGGGTGATAAAACAGAAGAATCTTTCTTTTGTTCTTTCGGCAGTGTGTATGTTTGGTTTATTAACAGGATGCAGTGGTAAAACAAATGGTAATGCCGATACAGCAAGTACGGGAGGTGGTGGTGGAAAGGTCATAAAAATTGCGACGCAATCACCGCTCTCTGGTGGTTCTGCAACACAAGGAGAAGCAATTAAACTTGGTGCACAATTGAAAATAGAAGAACAAAAAGAAGAGTTTAAAAAATTAGGGTATGAATTAAAGCTTGTGCCATATGATGATCAAGCTGATCCGAAAAAAGGTGTTGCGAACGCGCAGATTATTGGTGCTGATAAAGAAATACTCGGTGTCGTTGGACATATGAATTCAGGAGTTGCAATTCCATCTTCTGAAGTGTATGAAAAAAACAATGTTGTTATGGTATCACCTACAAATACTGCTGTTGAAGTAACGGATCGTAATTTAAAAGTAGTAAATCGTATATGCACAAGAGATGATTTTCAAGGTCCTGCCGGGGCAGAGTTTGCATTGAAAACACTGAAGGCAAAAAGCGTTTTTATTATTGATGATAAAACAGCTTATGGAACAGGTTTAGCTAAAGCGTTTAAAACAGAAGTTGAAAAATTAGGTGGAACAATTGCAGGTTATGAATCTATTACGGTCGGGGAGAAAGATTTTAATGGTGTGTTAAATAAAGTACTCGCGAAAAAACCGGATTTAATTTATTTTGGTGGTCTATATGCAGAAGGTGGACTGCTAGTAAAGCAAGCGCGTGAAAAAGGTCTTACGATTCCGTTTATGGGCGGTGATGGCATGGATTCAGCAACGATGGTAGAAATTGCAGGTAATTCTATCGAGAATACGTATTACACTTCTATCGCTGCTGATCCGAAAACAACGGAAAAAGGAAAGAAGTTTGCAGGTGATTATAAGAGCAAATTTAATAAAGCGGTAGAAGGATATTCGGCTTATGGATATGACGCTGCGGGTGTACTACTGCAAGGAGTGAAAGATGCGATTAAAGCAAATAACAATAAAATGCCAACAAGGGAACAAGTGCGTGACACTGTTCGGAAAACAAATAATTTTGGAGGAGCGGTAACAAACGTAGGTTTTGATAGCAAGGGTGATAATAAATTTGCAAAAGTATATATTTATAAATTTGCAGAGCAAAAATATCCAGGAAGACAAGAAGGAGAAGTAGAGAAAAAGTAAGGTGATAGGGGTACGGTGCTTATGTTCCGTACCTTTTTTAGAGAAAAATAAAGGGGAGGAATTTCTATGTTCGGAGAAATAATGCATACACTTCCTCAAGTGCTAATTGACGGATTAACACTTGGTGCAGTGTATGCGGTTATCGCATTAGGATATACGATGGTATATGGAATATTAGAACTTATCAATTTTGCTCATGGAGAAATTTTTATGACGGGTGCTTTTATTGGTACAACAATTTTCCTTGTTTTTATGGGGTTTGGCCTAATGCCAGCTATGCCAGCTTTGCTAGCATTGTTACTTGTTTTAGTTGCAACATCTCTTATAACAGGTTTTCTTGGGATGGGCATTGAAAGGGTTGCGTATCGACCGCTTCGGAAAGCACCGAAACTTATTACGTTAATCACAGCAATTGGTGTTTCTTTTCTACTGCAAGATATCGTTCGCTTTATCGCTGAATTAAAAAAAGGAAATTACATTATAACAGGTCCTACTTTATTCAATGATCAAATTACGGTACAGGCTTCAGCAATCATCTCTTCTTTTAATAACGCTAAGCTTAAAACATCTTCACTTATTCTACTCGTTCTTGCGGTTATTATGATGTTCTCTTTAGACTTCTTCATCAATAAAACAAAGTGGGGTATGGCGATGCGTGCTGTTGCACAAGATCGTGATACTGCTTCATTAATGTCAGTAAATGTGAATAAGGTGATTTCTCTTACGTTTTTTATCGGTTCCGCACTTGGCGGAGCAACAGGCGTACTGTTTGCTGTGCAATATGGAACAATAGATCCGTACATTGGCTTTATTTTAGGATTAAAAGCTTTTACGGCAGCTGTTTTGGGGGGGATTGGTAATATTCGAGGTGCGATGGTTGGCGGTATATTGCTTGGACTATTAGAAATGTTCGCCGCTGCAAATTTATCCATTTTATCTTCTGGAATATTGGGAGCTGAATATAAGGATGTTTTTGCCTTTGGAATTTTAATTCTCGTTTTAATTTTTAAACCAGAAGGCATTTTCGGCAAAGCAGTTGCCGAGAAAGTGTAGGTGATGATAATGAAAAAATGGTTAGAAATGATAAGGAAAAACACGAAGATGCAACTTATACTATTAGTCCTTTATATGGGGATAACTGCTGCAAGTTTATATTTTGCACAAAAGTCAGTAACGGCATTTCTACTATTATTATTGTCTCTTTTATTATTGTATTATACAAATTTACACAGTAAATGGAAATGGTTGGTAGGGTTATTTGTGTTAGTTGTATTACTCCCATTCACAGCAAGCGGTGGTCCTGCTTACCAATCTTATATGGAAGTGGCGACATTAGTTGGAATTTATATAGCAATGGCGCTAGGGTTAAATATCGTTGTTGGGTTTGCAGGATTGCTAGATTTAGGATTTGTCGCTTTTTTTGCAATAGGAGCTTACACATACGGTATTTTTGCAACAGCTCAAGCAAATAACTTTATGCCATTTGGTCACTACCCATTGTCAGGAGAAAACTTTTGGATGTTTATTTTACTAGGTGGTTTGATTGCAGCGGTATTTGGAGTTTTGCTTGGCATCCCGGTGTTGCGTGTGAAAGGTGATTACTTAGCGATTGTGACACTTGGATTTGGGGAGATTATCCGTATTATTTTTAATAATCTAGATAAACCGGTTAATATTACGAACGGTGCAATGGGCTTATCTTCTGTAAAACCACCTTCCTTATTTGGGTTTACATTTTTGCAATCGAGTCAAGTGTATTACATTGTACTCGGTATTTTATTACTCGTAATTTTTATTGTAAAACGACTAGAGTTTTCGAAAATAGGCCGTTCTTGGAAGGCAGTTCGTGAAAATGAAATTGCAGCCCAAGCGATGGGAATTCCGCTTGTGAAAACAAAGCTGCTAGCGTTTGCAATTGGTGCTTCATTTTCTGGAATGATGGGCGTTGTCTTTGCTGCAAAACAAACTTTTGTCGATCCAACAAGTTTTACATTACTAGAGTCAATTACCATTCTTGTTATGGTATTGCTTGGTGGTATGGGGAGTGTGCCCGGGGTTATTTTAGGAGCAGCTGTTATGACAATTTTAAATTTACAAGTACTTACTGAATTAACAAACTGGCTAAACCAATTAAACTTAAGTGGAACGGTTACGATCCCAGATGCACTTTCTCCAGCTAAAATGCAACGTTTCATCTTTGGAGGAATTCTAATTTTATTTGCCTTGTATCGACCACAAGGACTCATACCTGCGAAAAATCGAAAATTTAATGAAGAGCAGTTGAAAAAAGATAGGATAAAACAAATCGAGTCACAAACACAAAAAGAGAAAGTATTTGAAGCCTAGGGGGAAGAATATGGCGATTTTAACAGTTCAAAATATTACAAAGCGGTTTGATGGACTCGTTGCAGTAAAAAGTGTTGACATGAAAGTAAAAAAAGGATCCATTACAGCTGTAATTGGACCGAACGGAGCAGGAAAAACGACGTTTTTTAATATGGTAACAGGTGTATATAAGCCAGATGAAGGTGACATTCTGCTTGGAGAAGAAAAGATAACTGGTTTGAAGCCGCATGATATTTCAAAGAATGGCATTGCTCGTACGTTTCAAAATATTCGTCTTTTTAACAATATGACGGTACTTGAAAATGTAATGGTAGGACTTCACAATCATTTAAAAAGTAATCTTTTGGGGATTTTGTTACATTTTCCAGGGGTAAAGAGAGAAGAAGAACGAGCGCAGCAAAAAGCATATGGGCTTCTAGAATATGTTGGTTTAGCTCACTTATTAAATGAAGAAGCGCAAAATTTATCGTACGGGGCACAGCGTCGCCTTGAAATTGCTAGAGCGCTCGCGGCGAAACCGCAAGTATTATTATTGGATGAGCCAGCAGCCGGAATGAATCCAAAAGAAACGAAGGAATTAACAGCTCTTATTTATCGAATGCGCGAAGAGCTAGACATAACAATTGTATTAATTGAACATGATATGAAACTTGTCATGGAGATTTCTGAGCATATCATTGTATTAGATCACGGTGAAAAAATTGCAGAAGGAAGACCGGAAGATATTCGTAACAATCCTAAAGTTATTGAAGCGTATTTAGGGAAAAGCGCAGTGTTAGAGAAGTAATGCGAAATAAAGTAAAAAAATGATACAACATTGTTCGAAAAAAATAAAAAGGAGGGGAGTATTTTGTTAGAGCTTACAAATATCAATGCGTATTATGGTGGTATTCACGCGTTAAAAGGTATTAATATTTCTGTCGGAAAAGGCGAAATTGTAACGCTTATTGGATGCAACGGGGCTGGAAAATCAACGACATTAAAGACGATTAGTGGTCTTGTTATACCGAAATCAGGAGAAATTTCGTTTGAGGGTAAACAAATTACGAAACAATCTCCGCACGTAACTGCTTTATCGGGGATTGCTCATGTACCAGAGGGAAGACGTATTTTTTCACGCCTCACAGTAAAAGAGAATTTGGAGATGGGAGCATTTTCAGTAAAGGATAAAAGAATAGTGAAGGAACGGATGGAGCGAACCTGTCACTATTTTCCGAAATTGAAAGAACGGCTAGAACAAAAGGGCGGTACGATGAGTGGCGGTGAACAGCAAATGCTTGCAATTGGACGTGCGCTCATGAGTCAGCCTCATTTACTTATGTTAGATGAACCTTCAATGGGACTTGCACCAATTATTGTTGAGCAAATCTTTGAAATTATTTCAGATCTTAATAAAGAAGGGATGACGATTCTACTTGTTGAACAAAATGCGTATCAAGCGTTGCAAATTGCACATCGTGGATATGTGATTCAGACAGGGGAAATTAAAATGGTAGGAGAAGGAAAATCATTGATGCATAATGAATTTGTGAAAGAAGCGTATTTAGCATAATATGAGAGCTACCCTAGGCAGGGTGGCTTTTTTGTATGTTAATCTATATAAATCCATTTTAATTTTTCGACATATAATTTGCTGCTATGCAGAATACAGCATGACCGCTACTTGCTTTCTCCTTTTGTTGTAAACCTTGCATGTGGCAGAAAAAGGCCCTGCCCGCTTCTATGCATGGCCAGATGCTCTCGCCCGCCTAAAACGAAAGAGGATTGTTATGTCGATTTTTTAATTTGTATTTATATATGTTGCCATTATAAAATGCAAAACATTATGTAGAAAAAGGATAAGTTGATATAATGAAAGTTCATCATATTCCATACATAATTTGGAGGTATTTTATGAACAAAATCGGTGTTGGTATTGTAGGTTACGGCTTTTCTAGTACAACCTTTCATATTCCACTGCTACAAACAATTGAAGACTACGAAATTCGTGCGATTGTTTCTTCACAAGAGGAGAAAGTAAAAGCATCATTTCCACATGTAGAAGTTGTGACAACAATTGATGAGCTTATTATGCATGAGAACATAGATCTTATCATTATTACATCTCCTAATACAACGCACTTTGAATATGCAAAAAAAGCAATTCTTCATGGTAAACATGTTGTCGTTGAAAAACCTTTTGTTGTTACTGTTGAAGAAGGGGAAGAGTTGATTGTGTTAGCGAAGCAGCATGGCGTTGTGTTAAGTGTATATCATAACCGCCGCTTTGATAACGATTTCAGGACGATTCAAAAACTATTACAAGATAATAAAATTGGTAAAATTTATACGTATGAAGCTCATTTTGATAGATTTCGTCCGCATGTTCGTGATCGTTGGCGAGAGCATAAATTGCCAGGATCAGGAATACTGTTTGATTTAGGTTCACATCTCATTGATCAAGCGTTACATTTATTTGGGATGCCGGAAGCTGTTTATGCAGATGTTGTCAATCAACGTCCAGGGTCGCAAATAGATGATTATTTTCATATTATTCTTCATTATGAAGAAATGCGTGTTATTCTTCATAGCGGTAGTCACGTTAAATATGCAGGGCCACATTTTAGCATTCATGGTGAAAAAGGATCGATTGTTAAATATGGAATGGATTCTCAAGAAGAACAGCTAAAGGCAGGAAAGAAACCTGGTGATGAAGGATATGGAGAAGATGCTATGCATATGTATACTGTTCTTTCTACAGAGGAACAAGAAATTCATATTCCAACAGAAATAGGGTGTTATGAGAATTATTATAAAGGTGTCCGAAACGCGATAATGAAACGAGCAATGCCACCTGTTACAGCTGAGGAAGCTCTAAATGTGATTCGTGTTATTACAGCTTGTTTACAAAGTAGTCAGCAAGGAATGATAGTAAAATGGTAGAGTCAGTGTATACGCTGACTCTTTTTGTATGTTAGCAAATCATGTCAGAATTTTACGAGAAAACGCTAACGATTTTTATTGTGCAACCCTTATGTATAGATTAATATTTTAAATATTAAAAATATTACGAATTTAGGGGGAGTACGGTGAAGAAAAAGATATCGCTTTTGTTATCGGGTGTTTTATTAGCGGGAATGATGACAGGATGTACGAGTAAAGGAAATGATAATTCAGCTACTACGAAAAATGAAGCAAGGACAAATAAAGTAATTAAAATTGCTTCTGAATCTCCTCTTTCTGGTGGATCAGCTGCGTTTGGAGAATCCATTAAGCTTGGAACGCAAATTGCAGTAGATAAACAAAAAGAAGAGTTTAAAAAACTAGGTTTTGAATTGCAATTTGTGCCGCAAGATGATCAAGGTGACCCGAAAAAAGGGGTTGCTAATGCTCAGTCTGTCGCGGCTGATAAAGAGGTATTAGGCGTTGTCGGACATTTAATGTCAGGTGTATCTATTGCTGCTTCTGAAACATATGAGAAAGCAAATCTTGTTATGGTATCACCATCAAGTACGGCAGTTGAATTAACAGAACGTGGATTAAAAACTGTTGCACGCCTTGTTGCAAGAGATGATTTCCAAGGTCCAGCAGCGGCGAAATATGCGCTTGAAACAGTAAAGGCCAAAAATATTTTTGTAATTCAAGATAAAACCGCATATGGTACAGGGTTAGCCGACGCATTTAAAAAAGAAGCAGAAAAGCTAGGCGCAAAAATTGTCGGCTATGAAGGGATTACAGTTGGTGAGAAAGATTTTAGTGGTGTGTTAAACCAAGTTGTCGCGAAAAAGCCAGACCTTGTGTATTTTGGTGGTATGTATTCAGAAGGATCCGTTTTAGTAAAACAAGCACGTGAAAAAGGAGTTACAGCGCCAATTATGGGCGGTGACGGTATTGATTCTCCAACAATGGCAGAAGTTGCAAAAGACGGATTAAAAGATACGTATTATACAACAGTAGCGACAGCACCAACAGTAACAGAGAAAGGGAAAACATTTGTAACAGAATATAAGGAGAAGTTTAAAAAAGATGTGGAAGCATACTCTGCATATGGATATGATTCAGCTGGCGTTATTTTACAAGGAATTAAAGATGCTATTAAGAAAAATGATGGTAAGTATCCAACACGTGAACAAGTACGCGATGCGGTTCGGGCTATAAAAGAATACGATGGAGTTATTACGAAAGTAGCTTTCGATGATAAAGGTGATAACAAATTTGCCAAAGTTTACATTTATAAGTATGAAGGTGCGAAATATCCAGGAACGCAAGAAGGGGAGATAAGTAAATAATGAAAAAAAACCCGGCATCTGCCGGGTTTTTAGTTTGGATTAGAAAGTCCATAGAAAAACATCGTGAGGATTTCTTTTGTTTGCTGTTCACGATTTTGACCGACTATGTGTGTAACGAATTGATCACTTACCTTAGAAAACGCATTGATATATAACAAAATCATATCTTTTGAAAGATTTGGATTAATTTCTTTTTTCTGTTGCGCTTCTTCAATAAAGCGAAGAAAAAGGGGAAGCGCTTTTTCATTTTGATATGTAAATAGAAAATTACGCAATTCTTCATCCGTTTGCATTGCTTGTTCAATCATTTCAGGATGTAAACGGTTTATACTTTGTAATTTTCGAGTCATAATACGATGCATTTTTTCTTGAAAAGATAAGTCGCTCGTTAGCAACTCTTCATAATAATGGACCTCTTGAATTGTAAACTCTTGAATGAGTTCGCGAAATAAAGCATCTTTACTCCCAAAATGATTATAAATTGTAACTTGCGAAACCTTTGCTTGTTTTGCAATATCTTCTATTTTTACATCTTTATACCCATATTTAGAAAATAACTCTAAGGCAGCGGCTTTAATGGCTTGTTTTTTCTTTTTTTTCACCTTTTCGAAACCGTTCATATTCAATCACCTCCACTTAAATATACAAGATAATACGAATAGAAACAACAATTTTGAAATATAGTCTTTATTAAACTTCAAAAAATATTGATTACTTTGTGATGGAGGAGTATAATAATTTTGAAATATGATATATTAAATATTTCAAAAAGGGGTGATTTTATGTTAATTGTTCAAAATGTAATGAAACAATTTTCAAACGGAAAAGGTTTATTCGATGTTTCATTTCAAGTAAAAGAAGGGGAAGTATTTGGTTATTTGGGACCAAATGGAGCTGGAAAATCAACAACAATTCGCAATTTAATGGGCTTTATACAACCTACTTCTGGAACAGCGACGATTTTTGGACTCGATTGTTGGAAAGAAGCAGCAAAAATTCAAAGAAGTGTTGGTTATTTACCAGGAGAGATTTCTTTTATAGAAGGAATGAACGGACTGGAATTTTTACAACTTATGCAAGGAATGCGTGGGATGAAAAATAATGGCCGCCGTGATGAATTAATTGAACGCTTTCAGTTTGATGTGAAAACACCTATTCGAAAAATGTCTAAAGGAATGAAGCAAAAGGTAGGGATTGTAGCAGCATTTATGCATGATCCTGAGGTACTCATTTTAGATGAACCGACTTCAGGTTTAGATCCGCTCATGCAGCAGTTATTTGTAGATCTTATATTAGAAGAAAAACAAAAAGGGAAAACCATTTTTATGTCTTCCCATATTTTCACAGAAATTGAGCGAACATGCGATCGAGTGGGGATTATTAAAGAAGGACGATTACTAACGGTTGAAAATATTTATGATTTGCGAGCGAAACAACGGCAGGTTATTGATGTGACAGTATCTTCGCACGAAGAATTGCAATCATTAAAGAAAACGGCGTTGCAAATTCAGAATGTGCAAGGGAATACAGCTTCTATTATTGTACAGGGAAATTATAATGAACTTCTTCAAACATTGGCGCAGCATAATGTAATTGGTTTTCAGGTGAGAACAATGGATTTAGAAAATATCTTTATGCATTATTATGATGCGGAAGGAGAAAATCGATTATGAGTAAAGCGTTATTTGTTGCTAGTTTAAAAGCAAATGCGAAAATGATTTTGAACTATGCAGTTGGTTCCGTTCTTTATTTATGGTTACTCATTTGGATCTTTCCATCGTTTTCATCTGTAAAGGGAATAGATGAAATAATGAAAGCGATGCCTAAAGGGGTTTTAAAAGCAGTAGGGTTCGAAAAAGGGATTGAACAATTGAATGACTTTTTAGCTGGAGAATATTATGGTTTAATCTTTGTTTTGCTCTTAATGGTATATAGTATTTTAGCATCAACACAACTTGTTGCTCATCTAGTTGATAGAGGATCAATGGCTTATTTATTATCTACATCTGTTTCGCGCACAAAGGTAATTTTGACACAAGCATCTGTCTTAATCATTGGACTATTTACAATCGTCATGGTTACTTATCTTGGCGGTTTAGTTGGGGCAGAATGGTTAATTGAAAAAGTATCCCTTGATAAAGTGCTATTTTTAAAACTCAATTTTCTTGGCGGACTTGTATTTCTTGTTATTTGTGCCTATTCATTTTTCTTTTCTTGCTTACTGAATGATGAAAAGAAAGCGTTAAGTATTTCTACAGGTATAACAGTATTATTTTATGGATTAGATATGCTAGGGAAATTGAGTGAGAAATTGGAATGGATGAGAAATCTATCTATATTTAACCTATATCGCCCACAAGAAATTGTGGATGGAACTTATAACATATGGCCACCAAGCATTGGTTTACTTGCAGCATCTTGTATTCTTTTTGCAATGGCTGTTATGCTGTTTAAGAGAAGAGATTTACCTTTATAAAGATGTTATGTAAACAGGATAAAAAATACAAACAACCTTATTTCACTATTCAACTGAGATAAGGTTGTTTTTTGATCTGTTATTCTTGTAATAACTGCTATATTTTCAAAATAGGAATGCTTGTTTCTGAGAATACTCATTTAAAATGATATATTCAAGTGGAACAAACGACATAAAAAACCTTTCTATTTAGGGGAGGACGAGAGCATCTGGCTGTGCATAGAAGCGGTCAGTGCCTTTTCCTACCATATGCGAATACAGGTCATGTTGTATTCTGCATAGCGGCGACTTATATGTCAAAAAAATTAAAATGGATTTATAAAGTGAAAAAAAGAATAAGAAGTTGCTATTGTTGTGAGTAGTAAAAATGAGTTTGTCAGATAAAATATGAGAAAGTTCTTTCAGCGTTATGAGAGGAACAAAGGAGAAGGCCAAAAAGACGATGTGTATAAGAATACAATGTTACCCAAATAATTGTTTTATATGAGTTTAACGAAGTAGTAATAAATAAAAGAGTTATAGCATCCATATAGTGAGGGGGACTTTTTTTATAGTTTATTTCATAGAATGATTATAAATATTACTGTAATAAAATAATTTTCATAATTTCCAATAATATAACTTCACGAAATAGAAAAAACAGCAGAATATTAATTAATATAATTTTCTGATAAATATAGAGGTGTAAAATTACCAGAAAATTCATAATAATGAGTATTGTACATAAAAATTAGGGAGGGTACAAAATGAAAAAGATGAAAAAAATCACAGCTGTAGTAGCGCCAGTGTTAGCGATGAGTGTGGCGCTAGCAGCATGTTCTGGGGCAGGGGACAAAAAATCAAGTACAGAGCCGAAAAATGGAGACAAAAAAACAGAGGGTAAGTTAGCGGCAAAACAAGTGCTAAACTTAGTAGAGGCACAAGAAATTCCTTCAATGGATGTTTCAAAATCAACAGATACTGTTTCTTCACTTATCTTAGGGAATACGATGGAAGGTTTATATCGTCTTGATAAAGATAATAAGCCTATTCCAGGAATTGCAGAATCTTATAAAAAGAGCGATGATGGTAAAAAATATACATTTAAACTTCGTAAAGATGCAAAATGGTCAAATGGAGACCCTGTAACAGCAAAAGACTTTGTCTTTGCATGGCAGCGTCTTCTAGATCCGAAAACAGCGGCTGAATATGCATTTATTGCATATGATTTGAAAAATGGAAAAGCGATTAACGAAGGAAAATTGCCAGTTGACTCTTTAGGTGTAAAACCAGTAGATGATTACACATTAGAAGTAGAATTAGATAATCCTGTTCCATATTTCCTTGGCTTAACAGCATTTACGTCTTTCTTACCGCTAAATGAGAAAGTTGTAAAAGAACATGGAGATAAATACGGTTTGGAAGCTGATAAGATGGTTTATAATGGACCATTTAAAATGACAGAATGGAAGCATGAACAAGGCTGGAAATTACAGAAGAATGATCAGTATTGGGATAAAGCGACAGTTAAGTTGGATGAAATTAATTGGAGTGTTGTAAAAGAACAATCTACTCGTGTGAACTTGTATGAAAGCGGCCAACTTGATCGTGCTCTTTTAACAGCTGAATACGTTGATAAATATAAAGCAAATAAAGATGAATTTGGAACGCAGCTAGAACCGTCAACGTTCTTCTTACGTTTAAACCAAAAACGTAACGGTCAAGATACAGTATTTAAGAATAAGAAAGTTCGTGAAGCAATTGCAATGGCATTTGATAAAAAAGCATTAGCAAATGTAATATTAAATGATGGTTCTAAACCAGTAGATTCCCTGATTGCAGAAAAATTTGCTGCAGGCCCAGATGGAAAAGATTACCATGAAACATTTAAATCTACTGGCATCAAAACTGATGTAAAGAAAGCGAAAAAGGTTTGGGAAGAAGCGAAAAAAGAATTAGGTAAAGAAGAAGTAACAGTTGAGTTCTTAAACTATGATACAGATAATGCAAAGAAAATTGGTGAGTACTTAAAAGAACAGCTTGAGAAAAACTTACCAGGTTTAAAAATTAATATAAAACTTCAGCCGTTTAAGCAAAAATTAAAATTAGAAACAGCGCAAGATTATGATCTGTCTTATGCGGGCTGGACCCCAGATTATGCGGATCCAATGACATTCTTAGATATGTTCCAAACGGGAAATCCACAAAACGAAATGAGCTATTCAAATGCGAAATATGATGAGATTATTAAGAAATCTCAAGGTGAATGGCTAACAGATCCGAAAAAACGTTGGGAAGAAATGGGGAAAGCTGAAAAAATCCTACTTGAGGATGAAGTAGCACTCGTACCGATGTTCCAAAACGGAAGATCATTCTTACAACGTCCTACTGTACACAATATTTATAAGCATAACGTTGGTAGCCAATACAGCTACAAATGGGCATATATCACTGAAAAAGAAGGTAAATAATTATTTGAAAAGAGGAGGATGCGATATCGTATCCTCTTTTCGCTGTGCATATTTTGAAGCGTGATGAATACATATGCAGTACGACACGAAATGGAAGTTTCACTTTATTATTTCATAGAATGATTATAAATATTACTGTAATAAAATAATTTTTTGATTTTTTTAATAATATTACTTTACAAAACAAAAAAAAATAGTAGAATATTAATTAATAGAAATTTTCTGATAACTGAATAGAAATAGAAAGTTATCAAAAACTTTCTCATAGGTAGTATCGTACATGAAAATTAGGGAGGGTACAAAATGAAAAAGATGAAAAAAATTACAGCTGTAGTAGCGCCAGTACTAGCGATGAGCGTGGCACTAACAGCATGTTCCGGGGCAGGGGACAAAAAATCAAGCACAGAACCGAAAAATGGAGACAAAAAAACAGAGGGTAAGTTAGCAGACAAGCAAGTATTAAATTTATTAGAAAATCAAGAAATTCCGTCTATGGATTCTTCTAAATCGACAGATGCAGTTTCGCTTATTGTGTTAAACAACGTAATGGAAGGTTTATACCGCCTTGATAAAGATAATAAGCCAACTCCAGGTGTTGCAGAATCACATAAAAAGAGCGACGATGGAAAAAAATATACATTCACACTTCGTAAAGATGCAAAATGGTCCAACGGTGATCCTGTAACAGCAAAGGATTTCGTTTTTGCATGGCAACGTCTGTTAGATCCAAAAACGGCTGCTGAATATGCATTCATTATGTATGATGTGAAAAATGCAAAGGCAATTAATGAAGGAAAAGCACCGGCTGACTCGCTAGGAGCAAAAGCGATTGATGATTATACATTAGAGGTAGAGTTAGAAAATCCAATTCCATATTTTATTCACTTAACATCATTCGTTTCATTCTATCCATTAAATGAGAAAGTTGTAAAAGAAAAAGGCGATAAATATGCCTTAGAAGCTGACAGCTTAGTATACAATGGGCCATTCTCTTTAGCTGAATGGAAGCATGAGCAAGGTTGGAAATATAAGAAAAATGATCAATATTGGGATAAGAAAACTGTGAAGCTAGAAGAAATTAATGTTAGTGTAGTTAAAGAGCTATCTACTCGTGTTAACTTATATGAGAGTGGCCAAGCTGACCGTGTTGTGTTAGCTGCGGAATATGTTGATAAATATAAAGGAAACAAAGATGAGTTCAACACAGAGTTAGATCCGTCAACATTCTTCTTACGCCTAAATCAAAAACGTGGCGGTCAGGATACACCACTGAAAAATACGAAGCTTCGTCAAGCAATTGCAAAAGGCGTTGATAAAAAGGGATTAGCAAACGTTATTTTAAATGACGGTTCTAAGCCAGCGGACTTCTTTGTGCCAGCAGAGCTCACAACTGGTCCAGATAAAAAAGATTTCCGTGATACATTCGGCGGTTCTATTAAAGATGTAGCATATGATGCAAAAGAAGCGAAAAAGCTTTGGGGAGAAGCAAAGAAAGAATTAGGTAAAGACGAAATTACACTTGAACTTTTAAACTATGATACTGATAATGCGAAGAAAGTCGGTGAGTACTTAAAAGCACAATTAGAGAAAAACTTGCCAGGTTTAAAAGTTAACTTGAAAAACCAACCGTTTAAACAAAAGTTAAAGTTAGAAACAGATCAAGATTATGATGTTGCTTATGGTGGTTGGGGACCAGACTATCCAGATCCAATGACATTCATCGATATGTTTGAAACAACAAACTCTCATAACCAAGTGGGTTACTCAAATAAAGAGTATGATGAAATCGTGAAAAAAGGTAAAAAAGAATTATTAACTGATGTGAAAACTCGTTGGGAACAGCTTGGAAAAGCGGAGAAAATCTTACTTAAAGATGCAGCAATTGCACCGTTATATCAACGTGGTAATTCTTTCTTAGTGCGTCCGTACGTACATGACATCGCTTCTCACACTTTTGGCGGCGATTTCAGCTATAAATGGGCATATGTTACTGAAAAAGACAATAAGAAATAAAAGTCAGCCACAAAGAGGATACAATACAGCAGTCTGCTAAAAAGTCCTAATAGTTTAAAAAGTGATAGCTTTCTCGATGAAAATGAGGAAGCTATCACTTTTTTATGTATAAATGGTTGTATTCCTTCTAGGTAGTGTCATTGATGATTTCGAAACAATAATTTCGTAACCTTTTTTCTTTGTGCACATTTTGAAGCGTGATGAATACATATGCAGTACTACAATAAAACAAAACTTTCATCGATTTATTTTTTATTATTTTGTTTAATTTCATTGCCAAGTATAAGATAGAAGGAGATATTTATGAAACAATGTTCTTATTTAGATTTCCTTGCCGCATTTGGTGTTGGCAGTGCACATCCAGGAGGTTTTACAGTAACAAAGCAGTTATTAGCGCAGTTTTCATTAGGGCCGTATACAAAGTTATTGGAAATTGGGTGCGGAACGGGCAGGACAGCCTCTTATATTGTGAAACAATATGGCTCGGTGGTAAGTGCAGTTGAAATGAATGAAATGATGGTTCAAAAAGCAAGAAAGAGATGGAATAAAGATGGAGTAAATATTGAACTCATAAAAGGAAGTATAGAGGCACTAACGTTTCACGATGAAGTGTTTCATATTGTATTAGGAGAATCTGTTCTTGCTTTTACGAATAAAAGGAAAGCGATAGATGAATGTTATCGTGTCTTACAACGCGGCGGGGTACTTCTTGTTAGTGAAGTGGTAACTGAGCAACACCTATCAGTACATGAGGAAGAACAGATTATAGCTTTATATGGAATGGAACAACTATTAACAGAGCAGGAATGGATAGCACTCTTTCAAGAAGCACAATTTACAACAGTGCGTGTGCTTGGAGGCGGAACTATTGCAGAGACGATTTCTGCACACATAGAACAACCAGAGTGGGATATATCAGATTTTATTTCACAAGATTTGTATGAGGCGTGGATCTCGCATGAACAAATTTTACAGCAATATAAGCATAGATTAGGACATCGAATTTTTATGTGCCAAAAATGAAGAAGCCAACACATGTTGGCTTTTTTAAATGAAAAATAAAGCAGCTAATGTAATGCCAAAAATGAATCCAAAACCAAGTTCAACAGCACCAAATCCGCCACATCCAAACCCGCAATTATCACATTCGCCTAAACCGCCGCAAACATCACACCCACAGTCAGAATAGCCAAATCCGTAGTCAAATCGTTTTTGATGAACGGGTTCAATCCATACTGATTTATTCGTTACATCGACAATTTTCCCAATATGAATATTGCCGTCATGGTCTTCAACACGTACGACTCGTCCGTGATATCGTCGACATGTGTAATAATGTTGATGAGAACACATATAATTTTTCCCCTTTCTCTTTCCGATATTACTATATGATATAGGAACAACAGTGGCTTGTACGTTTGTCTATTCCTTCATAATTGTGATGAAAAATGGGAAGGATAGGGAAAGAATGATGTTAGTAATGAAAAAACTGTTGCCTGTTAGATGAAACGAAAAGGAGAGAAAAAAATGAATCGTTCAGATACGTTTCAAACGTATGAAATGTCGTGGGAGGAATTAATAGATGCACTGCGAAAAGAAATGGTGCGTCAAGTTGGAGCCGATATTATTGATAGTATTGTTTGTGATTTAAAGGATGGATTTGAAGTGTATACATATGTACAGGGAGATCTTGCGTTTGAGTATAAGGAAGCACTTGAACGAAAATTTGGAACAGATAGCAAAATTCCTAACCTATTAACAGTATTACTGCTAGCGACTATTTATGATACGAAAGAAAGTAATATTCGTCTTCATGCCGACCGAAAAGAAAATCCGGTTGTAGAAGTATATGTGAAACAATAAGAGTGCTTATAGAGGGCACTCTTATTGTTGTTATAATAAAAAGAAAATAAGGATTTGAAAACACAGCAAAATATTTAGAAATAGAAATCAAAAATAAGACATTTACCTCTTTTTCTTTACAATCAGTTGACATAATAATATTATAACTACATTTGTTTTTTGAAATACAAGTCATATCTTGTATTTCTTCTCATAAGTTTAAACATAGGAATTTGTCTACAAAGGTGGCGAAGCTTCAACATGTACACTCGAATCATAGCCACAACTATTTTGTTTTTGCTATTTGTATGTATGAACCCTTTTTCTAATTTAGCGAAAGGAGAAGAGGGAAGGCAGCGTGTCGTTTCACTTGTGTATGATGATTCTGGAAGTATGCGTAATAACGATCGATGGAAATATGCCAATTATGCCCTGCAAAGTTTGATTGCATTGCTAGATGAAAAGGATACGTTTTCTTATGTGCCAATGAGTCATCCAGCAGGGGAGATACCTGTTTCTTTAGAGAATAGTAAGCGACAAGGAGAGATTGACAAGATTCAAACATGGAATGAGCAAGTTAATACCCCTTTTCAATCGGTAGAAACGGCAATTCAATCGATGAAGAGGGAAGCTCAGGTAAATGCCAATCGAGAATTTTGGCTTATTGTTCTAACGGATGGTGCTTTTAATGAGTTAGAAAAGCAAGATGATAGTGCGAAAAAGCGAATTTCAGAAACGCTAAGTAAGTTTAAAAAAGAAATGGAAGCAAAAAAAGTTTCTTTACATGCGGTATTAATTACAATGGAAGAAAATTTAGGAACGCAAGAACAAATACAAATGAACAGCTTTAAAGAGATTTGGAAACAACAAACGAATGGAAGCGTGCTACCTACAAGCGGAGAAGATGGTGTTATTCACAGTGTTAATCAAGCGGCTGCATTGGTAGCGAATCGTGATCCATTTTCAGCAGTAGAAGAAGCGGTGAAAACAAATATAGTAGGGAATAAAATGGAAATTACTACACCATTTCCATTAAAACGAATTACACTTGTTAATCAATCTTCTCAGAAAGTGCCATATCGTATTCAAAATATAAAAGGGTCACTCCAGTTACAATCAAAATTTTTGATTCAAGCACCGGCAGGAATGGGGCTATATGGTGGCATTACACATATTATGTCTAAAAATAATGATGTAATCGAACCCGGTGCATATATAGTAGAAATTGATCAAGTAGTTTCAAAGGAAAATATGAAAGTGCTTGTCGAACCAGCATTAGATTATACGATTTCCACTTATGAAAAAGAGCAGAAAAAGAAAACCGAACAATTCTATGAAGGTCAAACAGCAATTATAGAAGCAAAACCGACAAATGTACCAGTAAATACTTCATATTTTTCCGCACAAATAGAAATAAATGGTCAAATGTATGCGATGAAATGGAGTGGAGAGCGGAAAGCCTTTTACTATGAAACAAAGATAGGAAAAGAATCGGTACGCGGAAATGTACACATGAATATAAAAGGATTTTATCGCCAAACGAAAGAATTTTATATTCAATCTGTTCCAAAACCAAAACTATCATTACAAGTTGTGACAACGAATTATACAGAAAAAGTAACAAATTTAAAGCATAGTGAACCATTTATCATACAGCCGCTATTGAATGATGAAGCAATGTCAGAAGCAGAAGTAAAGGAATTACTGAAAACAGCTACTGTTACATTTCATAAATCTATCAACTATGAGATAAAGCAACATAGAAATCAACTGTACGTCTATCCTCGTCCTTATTACTCCAACACATTTAATTTTACAGATACCGGCACCGTAGAAGCTACCATCACATTACGAGATTCACAATTACAAAAAGTGAGTAAACAAATTTCACTTTCGATTATCGATGTCCCTTTTTTCGAGCGTTATGCGATCATTTTCGGGCTCGTTTTACCGTTTAGTATCATCTTACTCATAATTGCAACTCTTATTGTTGGATGGGTGGTTCGTCCGCGTTTTCATAGGAAGGCGCTTATATATTATGAGTGGGATCAATCTATTGCGGAAGATTGGTTATACAAATCTGAACCAGAACCGCTGCGGACAAAATGGTGGAATCATTATTTTGGTATTCCATTTCGAGCAGAGCGGAAAACCGTGCAGTCCGTTACGTTTATTGCAAAAAAAGGTTCAAAATCTATATTTGTGACGAAAGATTCTCAAGTACCAGGTATGGTGATCGATGGTATGTTTTTAACAGATGAAGAAGCAGGACGTGAACATAAAACGTTATATCCGAACGAAATGGTTGTCATTGATCGTGGATATGGAAAAGAGTTATATAAGTATGAATGTGAATAAATAGGAAGGTGGTTCACATGGATTTTCAAGTGCCGACAATTTTAATTGGACTCGGAGGAATTGGCAGCACGATTACGCATGATATTTATCGAAAGCTTCCACTAGAACGGCGCAAAAAAGTAGCGATGCACGTCTTTGATACAGATATTAATACGTTAAGTCATTTTCAGCATATTCGTAAATTTGTGACGCAAACGAGTTCTAGTAAAACACCGCGCGAATATATAGCAGAAGATCCAACAATCCCAGACTGGTTTCCGATTGATCCAACTATACTAGATAAACCATTAACAGAAGGTGCAGGTCAGCTTCGAGTTATTTCTCGCTTAGCACTTCGCGCGGCAATGAAGGAGGATAAATTAACATCGTTTTGGCAGGAAATTGAGAAAATTTTTCCGGTCACTAGTGATAAAACAGAGTACGGTGTACGAGTTATTATTATTACATCATTAGCTGGCGGTACAGGTTCAGGGATGTTTTTGCAAATCGCTCTTTATTTACGAGAAATGCTTCGGAAAAAGTTACAACATCACAACATTTTAATTCGCGGCGCTTTCTTGCTTCCTGACGCTCTCGTAAAGACGCGCACAATAAGCGGGAAAGAATTTGAAGCAGTGCAAGCAAACGGCTATGCATCATTAAAAGAATTGCATGCTATTACATTAGGATCTACAGGAGAATTATCACGCCGCGGGGGCGTTACAATTGAGTTAGAATACAGGCCTGATCAAGTGGATGAAGATGGTCGTACAAATCATACAATTATGCAACATCACTTACCATATAATTATTGCTTTTTATATGATTATGAAAATTTACATGGACATCATTTAAATAGCTTGTCTGACTATATGGAACAAATGACAAATACGATTTATTTACAACTATTTAGTCCAATGTCAACGAGTCATTTTGCGCAGGAAGATAATCAAATTCAGCAACTTGCTGATTCAAATGGTAAAGCCCGTTATTGCGGGGCGGGAGTCGCGAAACTTATTTATCCATATGAAAATGTTCTTCGTTATTGTGCTTTGAGATGGGCGGTACAAGGGCTAGATGAATCATGGCTTCATTTAGATCGACTCTTTTTAGAGAAGAAAAGTCGGTATGAGCAAGATGTTCGCCGCGGCATGCAACGTGAAAAACCAGAGCGAGGGAAAAGTTTCTTAGAGGATTTAGAACATTTAGCGACTCGTCCAGAACAAGCACATGTATTTTATAAACAAATGTACTATGAAGCACGTGAAGGGGCAGAAGGTGGAAAAATCGGTATATCAAAAGCAAAATTGTTTCTCGAGTCAGTAGAAAGTTATGTGCAGCGTACGGTGCAAAAAGATGAAGAGTTAAATCGTTTGCAGCGTGAGTGTAAAATTTCGGCTGCAAAGTTGAAAATTGCCGAGCAAATGAAAGGAGAAGTCGCACGAGTAGACCATGCGGTACGGTTATATGCGTATGCAATCCCAAGCCGTGTACATGAGCATGTAACAACATTGGTATATGACATAATTGAAGCAGATCGTTTTACGCCAAGTGGTTCAGAGGGACAGTCATATCAGTTAAATACATGGTTTTTGAAGAAAACTGATCCCGTTCATCCTGTTGCTGCAAGGTATATGTTATATGAAATTCGTAAATTGTTAACGGAGAAAATGAATCGTTTGCACGAAAATAATGAGCAAAAGCGTAATCTCGTTCAAAATTACGATAAAAAGTTTAATGTAAGTAATATTGAAGGAACGGTAACAGCCGTTCGACGTGTTGAACTTGCACAGCAGCAAGGATGGATTGGAAAGGTATTTCATAATGAACAGCGTTTATTCCGAAAAGAATTTCAAGATATCGCTACCCAATATGTACACAAGTTAAATGAGTACCGAAAAGAAATGTTGCTAGAACTTGTGTATCAATCTTTATATCAAGCTGTAGATAAAATGATTCAATATTGGGAGCGTTTCTTTGATAATTTACAAGAAACGCGTGAAAATTTATTATTAGATATTCAAAAGCGAAGTAAAGAATTTGAAGGGAAAACGAATCCAACAAATGTATACGTATTAGCAGATGAACGAATGCAGGAAGAAATATGGAACGATATTCATCACCATGTAAACAATGGTGTGCTGCCAAAAGAGATATCTGCTGAAATTTATATGAGTTTATATCGAGAGTATTGCAGGGAAGCAGGGACGGAGGAAGGGCAATCTCAAAAAGTAGAAGATTTTTACCGAAAACACATTTTAACGTATTGTGAAAAAGAACTAAAAGAACGGTACAGAGATAAGCTAGAATTAAATATTATTGAAGCGCTTCGAAAAGAAGCTGCTATTCAAAGGCGTAATATGACAGAGTATGTCAGTGAAAAAGTAGAAGATTTATTACATCTAGCAAGTCCATTTATACCAAAAGTTGCGCATCACCGTGAATTACAATATTGGGGTATTCATCCATTTGTTCATCAAGAATTAAATGAAGAAGCGCTCCAAGAAATGTTTCAAGAAAAAGAAACTGTTGATAAAGCTTTTTCGCCGTATGAAATTGTATGTTATCGCGCACATTATGGGTTATCGTTACAAGATTTTCCGAAGTTATCGTCCGGACATCTTGTAAATGGTTATGTGAATGAGAAGGGAGACTACTTTCAAGCGTATTATCGCCGCGTAAATAAATTAAACATTCGTAAATCAAATTTAACGCCTCATCTCGATAAATATTGGCATTTGCCAGCGTTTATGCCAGATTTAAATGCAACGCAAACGAAGTTAGATTATGAGAAATGTAATCGCGCTTTATTATATGCATATATATATCGCTGGATTAGCCTTGCGGCGGTAGATGGTCAGTTCGTTTACCAATATAACGGAGTGGGCCGAAGTTCTCTTATTCAATCGATGGGAAAAAATGTAACGAATGAAGGGTATAAATTACACCGTGCCTTGCTTCATAATCCATTTATATATGAAAATATCATTTCTCGTTTTGAAGAAGAGAAGGAAAAAGCGTTGCAACATGGAGGACATTTGTATACACATTCATTTGTATTAGGTGCGCAAGATATAAGGTGGCTTCGAAAGGAATATGTTCATAATGTTTTAGATATTATCTTGATGTATGATAAGGAAGCGAAATATGATCCAACGTTAGAAGAAACATCTGATGAGTTATTGCGATTACTTGTTGATGAAATTGAACAGTATTTTAAAGCTTATTACGGGACTGGTGCAGAATCAGCAGCAAAAAAAGAAGCAACTTTATTTGTAAAGCAACTATGGAATCGCTCATACGCAAAAGAATTTGTAGATCCTAACAGTGCACCATATAAGAAATGGTTACATCTTCTTAATATACAAATCGAAGAGGAAGATACAAAAACGAATGTTTAAGAAGAGATAGGGAATCCTTAACTTTGGAATGTATTATTTTGAAAAGAGGGATTCTTATGCCGTTTCTTGGAAGTGTGTACCAAGTGTTTGGATTGTATGCAGAAATTTATCACGCAATGGTTTGTATGGAGAATAAAGATACTCAATCTATTGATAACGGTATTATTAAAGAAGAAAATGAAACTGTAGAAGAATAATAAAGAACATGCAGGTTAACCTGCATGTTCTTTTCGTTTTCTTATAGTTTTACAACATTTTTAGCTTGGATTGCTGTTAACTTATTTGCATGTAATTGTTGTTAACATTACTACCATTTGATGCTTTCATGCATTCAAATCCTTTTTCACTATTAAACCATTGTACTGTCCTGGTTGTTTTCATATAAACAATCTTTAAAATATTACTAAAGGTGTGTCTCTTATTTATATAAACCAAGCAAATATAAGCATATATTTAAATTTGTTATCGTTTTTACGTTAAAACGGAAGATAAGAACAGTAAATGTTCATTATCGTTTTTGAAACCTCAAAACAACGAAAGCCCTACCTCTCTTTCGTCCTTACGGCTCCGATGACCGCGCCAGTATGAATCGGGATATCCAAAAACAATGATTGGATAAATGAACCTCATCGTATACTTAGAAGTATGGGAATAAAAAGTGGTGAGAATAATTCATTTAGAGGAAAAAGAATTTTTTTAGAAGGTAATGTTCCTATAATCAAATCGTAATTTAAACCATATCATATTTACATTCATAAAGCAAAAAAAAACAAAATAGATGTTAGGCTATTTTGTCGTTTTAGGTATCTTGTAATAATTAAAAATCAAGTTCAAAGTGGTTTTAAAAGAAATTCTTTACCTAGCCGACTTTCGTATTTAATAACTCAATTGCCTGATCTTCAGTAATTCCTTTAATTAAACTCAATTCACTAATTAAAATTTTTTGTGCGTTGTCTAACATTTGCTTTTCACTTGTATTAAGTGCCCTTACTTTATTTCTGCGTATTAAGTCACGTACTACTTCAGCGCCTTCTTGGATTTCACCCCTCTTCATTTTTTCCATGTTTTGAGTATATCTCTGCTTCCATGAGAGTGAGTTATCTGATTCGCCGTATTGAAAAATCAGTAGTACATTTTCTAATGTGAGGATATCGGCAATTAGTCGTATGCGTGATTGGATCATTTTTTTCATGGGGATCATTATTTCCATATTACTAATGGGGATTCTTATTACATAATATTTTTGTTTTTCGCCTAGAATTTCTTTTTCTTCTATACCTTCAATCACACCTGCTCCATGCATTGGATAAACAATTTTATCGCCAATTTGAAACAAATAATCCACCTCCATATGTGGTAACCTTCTTAATTCTATCACATATAAGATGATAAGTAAAATTTATTATAATATCACAAAATAATTATCAGAGTCAATAGGTTTAGTTTGTTTTTATATGTTTTTTTGATGAAAGAAAATTACTGCTACATACATTCGTAGAAGCACTGGTAAACCTAACGAATTATGAAATTGATGTACGTGAGCAAAATATGATTCATTCAATGGTAAAGGTGGGGGTCTTACTGCCCGTAAAAGCCCGATTGGGCGGGCTAACCATCAGTGGGGGATGAAGTTTTCCAAGATACAAAATTATTACACCACGCCACTGCCGTTAGCATTGTGGGACAATCATATCGAATTAAGAGTCATTTTAGCGAAGAGAAAGAGTAATTGTGTACATTCTTAAACAAGCGAAAGTGTACATATTTAGGTTGACATTTACAGGATAAAATTTACAATTTAAAAAGGAGGACAAGAGGGGGGAACTGACGATAGTTATTAAAAAAATGTATGACAGCTATAATCTTTTCTAATAATGACAGGAAGTTATTTAGTAAAGAAGGAGAATAAATCTGTTTTTAAAAGTCAGAAATATAGAAATATTAAAAACAAATTGGTTTATATTCTATATCTGTACATTTTCGTGGTAGTCGTAGTAAAAATAGAAACTTAAATATGAGGTTCGTATATTAAGAAAGCCTGCTAGAAATTTGTTTTTTTGTATGGTTTAAAATCAGGGGAAAAGACTGCAATTTATATGAGATTATATCAGTCAGAGCGTTTCGTTTGATAAATAAACACGAGGGAACAGGGGGAATGGAGATGGGATCTTGGATTCGCTTTTCCTTAAAAAATGTAGGTGTTGTTTTTCTTGCAATGATTTTTATCGTTGTTGGGGGAATATACTCTATTAAAACGATGAAAATGGAGCAGATGCCAAATGTTGATATTCCATATATAGTCATACAGGTTCCTTATATGGGTGCCACACCAGATCAAGGGTTAGAAGATATAGGGAGACCGCTAGAAACTGCACTCTCTAATATTCAAAAACTCGATAATTTATATATTGAATCCCACAGCAATAGCGTAGTTGCTATTTTAGGATTTGACATGGATCGGAAAATGGATGAGGCAGAGAAAGATGTAACAAGTGCCGTTGCGTCTCTAAAATTACCGGATGGGGCAGGGAAACCTGTCATTATAAAAGATAGTCCTTCACCGATGCCAGTATTTACTTTTGCCATTTCTTCAGATAATGCTAAGCAAGCTGATATTTCGCAATACGTGAACGGAAAAATTAAAACGGCTTTGTCTACTGTTGAAAATATAGGTAAGGTGGATGTTTCCGGTGAAACGGAAAAACAGTTATCTATTAAACTTGATGCTGAAAAAATGAAAGAAAAAAATATTACTTATGATGTAGTGAAGCAGGCACTTTTAGCACACAACTTTTCTTTTCCAGCGGGGCAGGTCAATTTAAATGAAAAAACGTTAAATGTTCAAGCAGACTTCAAACTGAAATCACTTACTGACGTGAAAAATGTGGAAATGATGGTGCCAGGTCCTGCAGAAGTACGAACAGTAAAACTATCAGATGTGGCAAATGTGGAGTATGGAAGTAAGACAGAAACGATATATACAAGATTGAAGGATACACCTGCTGTTCTTGTATCAGTTAAAGCACAGCCAGGAGCGAACGCGGTTGAGGTTGTAAAGCAAATTAATCAAAAGTTATCTGATTTACAACTGCCAGATGGATATAAATTGACTAAGCTGTATGATAGTTCGAAACAGGTGGAAAAATCGGTTAACAGCATGCTTAAGGAAGTGTTGCTTGGAACGTTATTTGCTGTCATCGTAACATTTGTATTTTTGCGTAATGTGAGAGCTACGATTGTGGCGGTATTATCGATTCCACTTTCTATGTTAGCGGCAATGATTACAATGAAGTATTTACAATACAGTTTGAATATGATGACGCTGGCAGGTATTGCGGTGGCAGTTGGTCGGGTAATTGATGATTCTATCGTAGTGATTGAAAACATTTACCGAAGAACGTTAAATAGTGAACAGCGTGATGAAAGCATGGTTCTTAAGGCTGCTAAGGAAGTTGGCGGTGCAGTTACATCTTCAACAATCACAACTATGGCGGTATTTGGTCCGCTTTCGTTCGTACCAGGAATTATTGGGAAGTTCTTCGCACCTTTTGGCATTACAATTATTGTGGCACTTGCATTCTCGTTACTTGTTTCATTAACAGTTGTACCACTTCTTGCTAAATTGTTTTTATTGCGTTTGGAACATAAGGAACCACAAGAAACAATGTTACAGAGAACATATCAACGTATGCTGAGCTGGGCGATGCAGAAAAAGGTCATAACACTTATTTTGGCTTTCGTTGTATTTTCTTCATCTTTATTACTTGTGCCGATGATCCCAAAAAACTTTCTACCTGAAGAAAAGGCGGTCTCATATAATTTAACAACAGATTTGCCTGTTGGAACTTCACTTGATAAAGCTAACAGTGTGGCGAAGGATATAGAAAGTATTCTTAGTAAACAAGTGAGTGTAAAAAGTTATCAAACAATCGTTTCAGGAGAAAGGGTTCGTTTATCTATTGACCTGAAGGATAACATGACGAAAGAAGAAGTAACAACTTTTGAAAAAGACGTTAAAGAAAAGATGAAAAATTTGGGGACGGGTATTGAAACAGCTTTGACCCCAATCGGTATAACAGGAGGAGGACAATTTGCTCTTATTGTGGATGGGGGGAATGCTAGAGACCTGGAGAATGCCGGTAATAAAATTGTAGAGAAGATAAGGGATATAAAAGGTTTATCCAATGTGAAAACAAACTTATCCGCAGTAAAACCGCAACTTAATCTAGCAATTAATGAAGAAAAAGCAGCAGAAAAAGGTCTGAATCCGATGATGGTTGCCGCTTTTGTAAGAGGAATTATCTCTGGTGAAAATATTACAGCAGTACAATTAGATGGAAAAACGACTTCTGTGAATGTAAGCTTAAAAAGCGATAATCTTACGTCTATTGAAAGTATTACAAGTCAAAAGATTACGAGCCCTCTTGGTCAGCAGGTAAAGTTGTCGGATGTAGCGACACTTTCTGAAGAGCCTGGACCGACTGCATTGTATCGCTTGAATCAACAAGAGTATGTACAAGTAAGCGCAAGATTTACGACAGATAACGTTTCTGGTGTTCAAGCAGAGATAGACAAACGTTTAAAGGATCTAGATTTACCAAAAGGAGTAAAATACCGCTCGGAGGGACAGTCGCAAGCTATGAATGAAGGCTTTCAAAATATGATTGTTGCTATGGGGATCGCGGTTGTTCTTGTCTTCATGGTTATGCTAGTGACATTTGGGAATGTAATAGCTCCATTTGCGATCTTATTTTCCCTACCATTCCTTTTTACAGGTGGTTTGCTTGGATTATATATGACTAACGAACCTTTAGGTATGCCTGCGCTTGTTGGGTTCCTCATGTTGATTGGAATTGTTGTGACGAATGCCATCGTGTTGATGGATCGCGTTATGCAAAATGAAAAGCAAGGAATGACTATAAAGGAAGCTGTATTAGAAGCAGGGGTAACAAGGCTCCGTCCGATTTTAATGACAGCCCTTGCTACAATTGGAGCACTCATGCCGCTAGCGTTGTCTACTGATGGAGGACTTATCTCTCGATCTCTTGCCATTGTGGTTATTTCTGGTTTATTAACATCTACACTATTAACGTTAATTATTGTACCGACTGCTTATTATGTTATGGATATGATAAAGCGGAAATTCACAAAGAAAAAGGCGGTTTTGGAGGTAGAAGAGACAGCGTAAAGAAAGAAGGGAATGGAAAACTTTTTTCCATTCCCTTCACTTTGTTGAAAAAAGATTATGTCAAAGAAAATGCCAATTTTTTTTGGCATTTTTTGATTTCTATTTGTTTTATAAAGTAGTTTATTCTATTCGTTTTCTTATAGTTAAACGATCTCTGTTCACTCGTTTATACGTAATTCATAATATTATTACCATGGATGTTTTCGTATACTATATACATGTTGATTTAGCAACATATAATTCGCTGCTATGCAGAATACAACGTGATCTGCAGTCGCCTACTCTTTTTGTTTTAAACTTTGCATGTAGAAGAAATAGGCTATGACCGTTTCGATGCACGGCCAGATAGTCTCGTCCATCTTAAAAAAGAATTTTTAGTTGTATTTATATAATTTAAAAACAAAATGAGTGTATAATAGATTGAAATTCTCGTCAGTAAGAAGTTTACTACCTAGTGAGTGTAGGACGAATAGTTTGAAAAGTGTATGAAAGAGGTTTTCATAGTATGGTGAAATGGAGTTATTTTGTTTTTATTAATATTTTTGCTTTTATAATGATGGGACTAGATAAAAGGAAAGCTAAGAAGAAACAGTGGCGTACACCAGAGAGTACATTGTTTTTAATTGCAGCAGCAGGGGGAGGAATGGGAGCTTGGATTGGAATGTATATGTTTCATCATAAAACACACAAAAATAAGTTTGTGTTTGGTATTCCATTACTTGCAGCTGCGGGGGTATATGTGTGGATTTAAAATAAAGTTTGACCGTATTGAAAAAAGATGAACTGAAATCCTTACTTAATACAGAAAGGATTTCAGTTTTTTTATTGTTGATACAGTTAGCTTAGTTCAAGAAGGAGATACATTTAAATGTAGAAGTTAAGCAGGCTTTAAGGAATTCTTTATTCTCCAGAAATGTGTTTATTGAGTATAGATGTTTCTTGGGAAAAGTTGTTTGTTTAATCTTACGTATGGTATTTTATTCCTTCTTAGTTTGTGTTCTAATTAATACAAAGGGGGCAGGTAGATGGATAATGATATTAAACGATATTTAATATGCACTCTCATATTTACGTGGGGACTTTGGGGGATATTAATTAGCTTAATAAAATTGAACATTACTACATTTGGAACTCCATTAGCAATGATATTGTTTGTTTTCGGGGGGATCATGCCAGCGATCATTGAAATTAGTCTAAAGAAAAAATATGGATCGAAAGAGGAGTTTAGGGTTTTTATAAAAAATATTGTTAATCCTAAACATCATTTTGTATGGTATTTTCTGATTATTGTTCTAGCTTTTATTAGCTGTTATCTGCCAACGATATTTGATGGAGCAACGATGCAAAAGCCATTATACGTGGCATTACTTAGTTTTCCGATAATGATCATTGGCGGCGGACTTGAGGAAATTGGCTGGAGAGGATTCTTACAACCTGCCCTTCAGAAAAGGTTTTCGGCATTTTTTAGTACGGTGATTGTGAGCATAATATGGGCTATTTGGCACCTGCCTTTATGGTTCATTCCAGGCACGAACCAATCTCAAAGGAACTTTATATCCTTTACAATTACGATAATCGCCGTATCCTTATTACTAACTACAATTTATAATGCAACTAAAAGTATTTTTATGTGTCTCATTTTTCATGCGCTTCTTAATTCTTTTTGGAGCGTATACGTGCCAAATGATAAGATTTTACCAGCCTTTGCAACCCTTATTTTTGGAATTTTTGTTTTTATTTTGTATAAATTAGTAATAAAAAGGAATAGTCCTTTTTATAAGAGTCATTCAATTTAACGCAAGAAGAGCATGTTTTATTTAATCTTTTTAAAACATGCTCTTTTCTTTTGAATATTATAAAGAGTTTATGTAGCGGAAAATTGTAAAGTAATAAAAGGACATTTTATAATGAAGAAAAAAGAAAAGAGGAGAGTTAAATGGAAGCGCAAAAAAAAGGGATGATATATGCGACAAGTGCATATATGATGTGGGGAATCCTGCCGCTTTATTGGAAATTGATAGACGACGTTCCGGCAGAAGAAATTTTAGCTCATCGCATTGTTTGGGCATTCGTTTTTATGTTATTCGTTTTATTTATTTGCAGACGTTTTGGCCAATTTACGAACGAGTTTGTAGAGCTTTTTAAACGTCCTAAATTATTCATGTCATTAACTATTGCTTCTATATTAATTAGCGGGAACTGGTTTGTGTACATATGGGCCGTTAATCATAATCATGTTATTGAAGCGAGTCTAGGTTACTATATTAATCCACTTGTTAGTATTTTACTTGGCACGCTTGTTTTAAAAGAGAAACTCAACTTTTGGCAATACATTGCTGTAGGGTTAGCGGCATTTGGAGTTGCAATTTTAACCGTTCGCTATGGATCGATTCCGTGGATTTCCATTTCATTAGCATGTACGTTTGGTTTATATGGTTTATCAAAGAAATTATTGGATTATGATTCAATGATTGGGTTGACAATGGAAACGATGCTTGTAACACCGATAGCTCTTGTATATTTAGGAATGCTTGGTGCCGAAGGGGTTAGTTCATTTGGGACAGTGTCGATTACATCGACATTACTTCTAGCGGGAGCGGGAATTGTTACCGCATTGCCGCTTTTATATTTTGCAAAAGGTACAAAGCTTATTCCGTTATCAATGGTCGGATTTTTGCAATATATCGCACCGACAATTAGTCTTGTATTAGGAATTTTCGTCTTTCATGAACATTTTACTACTGCACACATGATAGCATTTTTCTTTATTTGGATTGCGTTAGTTATTTTTTCAATAGCAAAAACAAAATTTATGTTAAATAAGCAGCCGAAATTTATAAAAAATAAATCTGCAAAAGTTTCGTAAAACGGCATAGTATTATGTATGCCGTTTTCTTTATAATGAAAGTAAAGATATTCCATTATAAGCGGTGAGGTGTGAATTATGGAAACAATTTTACATAACAACCCATTAATGTCTGCGGTCATTGCATGGTTTTTAGCGCAACTTACAAAAGTTATCATCACTTTAGTAAAAAAGAGAGAATTTGATTTTGCACAGTTTTTTGCTTCTGGCGGAATGCCGAGTTCTCATTCTTCCACCGTCACAGCATTAGCAATAGCAATTGGAATTGAAGAAGGAATGACGAGCTCTATATTTGCTATTGCGATGATTTTTGCGATTATTGTCATGTACGATGCATCCGGAGTGAGACTTGCCGTCAGTAAACAAGCGAAAATTTTAAATGATTTTTTCCATGGAAGACAAACGGAGTATAAAAAATTGAATGAACTTGTTGGTCATACACCATATCAAGTCGTGATCGGGGCGCTTTTAGGAATTGTTGTTGCGATTTGTTATTGTTCGTAAGCAAAGTAAGGAATGAATCTTACTTTGCTTTTTGTTGTACACATATTTACGTATGTTTTTGAATATCGTATATGGATTCAGTGAAGAAGGGGGGATATCTATATGCTATTGTATGACAAAGTAAAAAACGAAATGGAGCGACAAGTTACAGCGTTACGTACGATGCAGCAAAGAGATGGAACATGGCGTTTTTGTTTTGAAGGATCCCCGCTTACGGATTGCACGATGATTTTCTTGTTACGTATGTTAAGAAAAGAAAAAGAAATAGAGCCATTTGTAGCAAGGCTTACTTCTTTGCAAACAAATGAAGGAATATGGAAGTTGTATGAAGATGAGCCAAATGGGAATCTTTCGGCTACCATTCAAGTTTATGCTGCATTGTTAGCTTCTTTGCAATATAAGAAAGAAGACAGAATTATGCGCCGCGCAGAACAATTTATTCGCGAACAAGGTGGAATTACAAATGCTCATTTTATGACGAAGTTTATGTTAGCATTGCATGGACAATGCAATTATCCTCCATTTTTTCATTTTCCTATGCCTTTTTTCTTTCTACCGGATCAATCCCCGTTTAGTATGTATGAGGTGAGTAATACTGCTCGTATCCATTTCGTGCCTACGATTATTTGTTTGAATAAGAAATTTGTAGTAGATGAAATTGATATTCCTGATTTGAATCATATAGTGGGTGTAAATAAAACAAATTGGTTTCATTCTAAACGTTCTTCAGTTTGGCAAACAATTTTATCGGAAGGAAAAAAGCTAATTTCGTATCCATATACACTTCACCATAAAGGATATAAAGCAGCGGAACGTTTTATGCTAGAACGAATAGAAGGAAATGGAACACTTTACACTTATGCAAGCGCTACTTTTTATATGATTTACGCCCTCCTTGCCCTCGGTCATTCTATACATTCTCCTATTATTGAGAAATCTGTATCAGGGTTACAGTCATACATATGGAATACAAAGAATGGTGCTCATTTACAAAACTCACCTTCAACAGTATGGGATACTGCTCTTTTAAGTTACGCTTTGCAAGAAGCAAATGTGTCAGAAGATGATGCGATGATTGAACGAGCAAATCGTTTTTTATTAAAGAAACAGCATACTTCTTATGGGGATTGGCATGTTCATGCACCTGCTTTACCTCCTGGTGGATGGGGATTTACCGAAACAAATACCATTGCACCAGATTGTGATGATACAACAGCAGCGCTGCGTTCACTTACTTCTACGGCGAAGAAAGATAAGAAAGTAAAACGAGCTTGGGATAAAGGAATACATTGGATTCTTGGAATGCAAAACAAAGATGGAGGCTGGGGAGCATTTGAGAAGAATGTCGATAAGCATATGTTTCTGCATATTCCTCTCGATAGTGCAGAAGATATAATTCTCGATCCGTCTACACCAGATATAACAGGAAGGGTACTTGAATTTTTTGGAACGCATGCATCGAATGAAATAAACAGTTATGATTTACAACGCGGGGTGCAATGGCTTCTACGCAATCAAGAACAAAATGGTTCTTGGTATGGAAAATGGGGAGTTTGTTACATATATGGCACATGGGCTGCTGTAACAGGCCTGCGGGCAAATGGTTTGCCAAAGAATCATCCAGCAATAGAAAAAGCAGTACGGTGGTTAGAAATGATTCAACATCGCGATGGAGGGTGGGGAGAATCGTGTAGAAGCAGTAAGGAGAAACGGTTTATTTCCACGTCTTTTAGCACACCTTCTCAAACTGCATGGGCTCTAGATGCACTTATTACTGTGAATGATACAGAGACAGCAAGCATTCAAAACGGAATGAATTATTTGTTAGAGCATTCTTTTCATAATATTGAATACCCGACTGGAACAGGACTTCCAGGAGAGTTTTATATTCGTTATCATAGTTATCATCGTTTATTTCCTTTACTCACCTTGGCACATTATGTGAAAAAATACAAAAAATAAACCGAGACATATTCTCGGTTTATTTTTTGTTTCGTTGCTGTTTTTGACGTGCATCTGCAGCATCTGCACGCGCCTCTGCTTCTAAGTCATCTTGATCAGCAAGTTCCCTAGAAAATTCAACATCAATACCGTCAGATACTTTGTTTTGTTGTACATTCGTTTTCTTCATCTTACACAATCTCCTTGTGTTATGCTAAGTTGCAATTATAGTGTGACACAAATAGACTTTTTTATACAAAAAGGAAAATGACATACATAAGACGAAATATATAGAAAATATATTAGAAAGTGAGGGAGAAAAATGAATTTTTTAGAGGGGAAAACAGCTGTTGTCACTGGTGCGGCGCAAGGAATTGGAAAAGAAATTGCGCGTGTATTTGGTGCTTTAGGAGCAAAAGTATTGCTAAGTGATATGAATCAAGAAGTTCTAAATAGTGCGACAACTCAATTGTTACAGGAAGGATATGATGTAAGAGCGTATGTTTGTGATGTAAGCAGTCATACAGATGCAAAATCACTAATTGAGTATGCCATTCAAACATACGGTGCATTGCATATTTTAGTAAATAATGCAGGGATTACACGAGATGCAATGCTGCATAAAATGGAAAAAACAGCATGGGAACAAGTGCTGCAAGTAAATATAACAGGGGTATTTAACTGCATGCAACCCGCACTTTTACATATGCGTAAACAACAATATGGACGCATTATTAATATTTCTTCGATTAGTTGGCAGGGCAATATCGGTCAAGCGAATTACGCTGCTGCGAAAGCAGGTGTAATTGGATTAACAAAAACAGCATCAAAAGAAGCAGCTGGATTTGGTGTTACATGTAATGCAATTTGTCCGGGATTTATGGATACCCATATGACGAAAGCTATACCGGACAAAGTAAAGGAAAAGATGATCGCCGCGATTCCAGCTGGGCGAATCGGAACGCCGCAAGATATTGCGAACGCAGCGGCTTTTCTAGCATCAGACTTTGCTTCTTATATTACTGGAGAAGTGTTAAATGTAAGCGGGGGATTACAAGTATAAAGTAAAACTTCCATCGGTGAACGGTTGATAGAAAACGTTCATCAATCTTATTAGATTTAGATAAGGAAAAAAGTCTTGCCGATTGGCAAGACTTTTTTCTAGTTTAAGTTAATCCAAACACTTTTTACTTCTGTATAGTTATTTAAAGCATAAGAACCCATTTCGCGTCCAAGACCCGATTGTTTATAACCTCCAAATGGAGAGGCTGCATCAAAGACGTTATAACAGTTTACCCATACCGTTCCAGCTCGTAATTTATTTGCAACATAATGGGCATTTTTCATGTTCTCTGTCCACAAACCAGCTGCTAATCCATATGCTGATTTGTTAGCACGTTCAATCACTTCATCAATGTCATCGAATGGCATTGCAGCAACGACAGGACCGAAAATCTCTTCTTTCGCAATCGTCATTTCATCTTGTACAGCTGCGAAAATTGTTGGGGAAACGTAATAACCATTTTCGAAAGGTTTCGTTCCGCCAACTAATATTTCTGCGCCTTCATTTTTTCCTTTTTCAATATAGCCCATCACTCGATTTTGTTGTTCTTCTGATACAAGGGGACCAATGTTAGTTTGTGGATCCAATCCAGCACCCTGCGTTAAGCTTTTTGAATATAAGGCAAGATCTGCTACAACATTATCATACATTTTCTTTGGAATGAACAAACGAGATCCAGCGCAGCATACTTGTCCTTGATTAAACATAACGCCTGAAAGTGCAGCTGGAATTGCACGAGACAAATCAGCATCAGGCAAAATAATATTTGGCGATTTGCCCCCAAGCTCTAATGTCACACGTTTTAAAGATTGAGATGCTTCTTTCATAATGTGTTTTCCAACTTCAGTGGAGCCTGTGAAAGCAATTTTATCAACGAGAGGGTGACTGACAAGAGCTTGACCAGCTGTTTCACCATATCCAGGTACAATGTTAATAACACCTTTCGGGAATCCAGCTTCTTCAATTAATTCAGCTAAATATAGCGCGGAAAGAGGCGTTTGTTCTGCTGGCTTTAATACAACGGTACATCCAGTTGCTAGTGCTGCTCCCAGTTTCCACATCGCCATTAAAAGAGGGAAGTTCCAAGGGATAATTTGACCAACAACACCAACTGGTTCATGGCGTGTATAGTTAAAATAATCTCCTGAAACAGGAATTGTTTGACCAACTAATTTTGTTGCCCATCCAGCGTAATAACGCATATGTTCAATTGCAAGAGGAAGATCTGCAGTCGTTGTTTCTTGAATTGGTTTTCCATTATCTAATGTTTCAAGCTGTGCAAGTTCGTCTTTATGTTTTTCCATTAAATCAGCAAGCTTGTACATGAGGCGGCTGCGATCGGCACCGCTCATACGAGACCATGGACCTTCATCAAATGCCAGGCGTGCTGCTATAACAGCTTTATGAATATCTTCACGGCTGCCTTCATATACAACTGCTAACGTATCGCCAGTTGCTGGATTTGGTGTTTTAAATGTTTTTCCAGAAGCGCTTTCGATAAAGTCTCCGTTTACATATAACTTTTTTGTTCCTTGTAAAAATTTCTCTACTTTTTCATGAAGGTTCACAGCTAGTTGACTCATTGTATAACCCCCTTAAAAATATATAATGTAAACGCAGCAAAATACTGCGTTTATTCCAAATAAAAGAGGAGGTGTTAGATAAACTAGGTGAATGACATCTAATTTCAATCGTAACTTAAAGAATCAGAAATTTCAATCTTTATTTATGTTGCAATTGTTAAAAATATGTAATTTTTTAATGTATGTCCAATGTTTTTTGTGAAATCTGTTCATTTTGCTTTTTTGTAGGAAAAACTATACAAAGAATGTTACAATAGTACATCGTGGAAGGAGGGAAAAGAAATGAATCGACATCATGATGATCCGCGTTTTCGCATTGCACATCGTGAAGCGTGGATTGGAATTGGACTTGCTGTTATCAACTTTCTGTTATGGTACGGTTTTGCATATGGATTAGGTAGTGGCAATCCAAAAGAGTATACATACATATTAGGATTTCCAGCCTGGTTCTTTTATAGTTGTATAGTGGGATTTGTTGTAATGGTTTTACTTATTGTCTTTGTTGTTCGTTTCGTATTTCAAGATGTTTCGTTTGACGAGGAAGAAAAGAGTGAGGAATGAAAATGAACTGGTATGTTATTATTCCAATGATGTTATCTTTTATTGTTGTATTTTTAATTGGTGTATACGCATCGAGACGTGTTCAAGCGACCGCGCATAACAAATTTTTGCAAGAGTATTTTCTTGGTGGACGCGAACTTGGTGGATTATTATTAGCAATGACAATGATTGCGACGTACGGAAGTGCGAGTAGCTTTATCGGTGGGCCTGGAATTGCTTATAACATTGGCCTTGGTTGGGTGCTATTGGCATCTATTCAAGTTGTAACGGGTTACATTGTATTAACTGTACTTGGAAAGAAATTTGCGATTATTGCAAGGGAAATGGAAGCTATTACGTTAATTGATTACTTGAAAGGAAGATATAATAGTAAAGTTGTTGTTATTTTATCGGCATTATGTATTATTGTTTTCTTGTTTTCAGCAACTGTTGCGCAGTGGGTTGGCGGCGGAAGATTAATTGAATCATTAACAGGTCTTTCTTATACAACGTCTTTATTTCTTTTTACGTTTTTTGTACTTGTTTATGTGTTAATTGGTGGCTTTCGTGCTGTTGCGCTTTCAGATACAATTCTCGGCCTTATTATGCTGCTTGGTACGACAATTATTTTAATTGGTACAATTGTTGCAGGCGGTGGTATTTCAAATATTATGCACGAGCTTGTACAGATTAATCCAAATCTTATTACGCCGTTTGGAGCAGATGGTAGTTTAACAAAAGTATATGTGTCATCATTTTGGATTTTAATTGGCGTTGGAGTAGTTGGCTTGCCGCAAATTAGCGTGCGTGCTATGTCTTATAAAAATTCAAAAGCGATGCATCAAGCTTTAATTATCGGCACTGTAGTTGTTGGGACAATTATGATTGGTATGCATCTAACAGGTGTATTCGCTCGTGTCGTTTTGCCAGGAGTGAATGTACCAGATAAAGTAATGCCGTTGCTTGCGATGAAAGTATTGCCGCCTTGGCTAGCTGGTATTTTCTTAGCAGCTCCAATGGCAGCCATTATGTCGACAGTGAACTCATTGTTGTTACTTGTGAGTTCTTCTATTATTAAAGATATTTATGTAAATTATATAAACGAAAATGCTGCGGATCGAACAGTAAAAAGGGGAACGCTCTGGATTACAGCAATTGTTGGATTGCTTGTTTATGCTGCGGCAATTAAACCACCTGACTTTTTAATTTGGCTAAATCTATTTTCTTTTGGTGGTTTAGAAGCAGCATTTATTTGGCCGCTTGTACTTGGGTTATATTGGAGAAAAGGGAATGCTGCCGGGGCACTTGCTTCTATTATTGTTGGAGTAGGTTCTTATATGGGATTTCATTTGCTGCTCCCTAATGCTTTTGGTGTTCATACGGTCGTATTTCCAGTCTGTTTAGCGCTTATTGCTTATATTATAGGAAGCATGTTGTTTTCACGTAAGTTGCAATAAAGTGAAACTTCCATCAGTGGAGAGTTTTTTCATCTCCCACTGATGGTTAGTTGAACCAATCGGGCTTTTACGGGCAGTTATCCCCCACCTATCTTCTTCGCTTTCTCTAAATCTTGAGGTGGGGGTCTTACTGCCCGTTAGTGCGGGACAAACTTGAAATCTCTACATAAAAAGAGAACATCATTAAACGTACTATATTTAGAAGAGGATACTATGTTAAATATGAGAGCATAGTTCCTCTTCTTTTTTGGTTCATCACCAAAAGACAGGGGGGACATTTAGATAGATGTACACTCCACTCCGAGTGGACGCTTTCCGCGGGCGAGAGCGAGCCTCCTCGGCAAGCCTGCGGGGTCTCACTTTCCTCGCTATTCCCGCAGGAGTCGTCACTCTCCGTTCCGTGTATTGAAAATGATTCACTTTTAAAAAATCAACCCCATGTTACGGTGGTGAACCTCTTTTTTACGTTATTTACTATACATATCCATTTCGATTTTTTTGAAATCTTTGTCTAGCTCTGCCTCCTAGGCCCTCATGTCTAAGAACCTTCCGCACGAGAAGGTAAAAAACACCTTCTGTGTGAAAGAACCTTAGCCAACAGGCCTAAACAGTCGGCTCCGCTTTTCTTTATAAGTCGCTGTTATGTAGAATACAACATGATCGCTACTTGCTTTCTCCTTTTGTTTTCAACCTTGTATATGGTAGAAAAAGGCCCTGGCCGCTTCTAGGCATGGCCAGAAGCTCTCGTCCACCTAAAAAGAAAGAGGGTTTTTATGTCGATTTTTTAATTTGTATTTATATGCATATTCAGAATTTAGAAAATTAGTCTATGATGTAAAAAATATTAAAGGAACGTATTGGGGTCGATAGACAAAGCTTTTTCAACTAACACATGCTTGAATTGAATGGATCTGTTTAAGAAAATTGCTGTTTTATAAATATAGATAATATAGTATGATAAATTGATAATTACGAAATATCAGAAAAGTCAAAGGGAGTTGAAAAATGAAAATTAATAAAAAGGTATTTGAAATAATAGATTCTGTAGAAAACTTAGATGATGGATTTGAAGATATAGTAGAATTATCCATGAAATGTAAGTTTTCTAACTGCACTCATACAACCGAGCCTGGCTGTGCAGTTAAAAAAGCGATTTCTGAGGGCATTTTCTCAGAGGAAAGATTTAATAACTATTATAGAGTTACAAACGAAGCAGAATATGTTTCTCAGCAAAAGAATAAAACTAAGGCTATTGATTATATGAAACAATTGAAACTTTTTCAAAGGTCTTAGCTAAGTTTATTCATAATTAATTACACTGCAATACATATAAATTATAAATAAAGAGCAATACATATTTATATGTATTGCTCTTTATTTATTGGGATTTTTTAAAATTTAGGTTTTGATAAATGTATTCTCCTGCTCTTCTTATTATGCAAATTTACGTGTTCTATATGTAAAACGGTCGTTTTTATGAAATAGTTTTGGAAAGACATAGCCATCTAATCCAATACGTCCAGCATTATAACCTGATACTAAAATAAACATAGTTAAAATAATCATATTTGGATTTGTACTTACAGTTCCACTTAATAAGAAAGATAGATTCATCATAATTCCAAAAAATGCAGCTGTTTTTGTTAAGCCACCTAAAATAAGACCAAGTCCTACTAAAATTTCTCCCCATTGTACAAGGAAGCTGAATAATTCTGCATGAGGAAGAGCAAAATGTTGAAGGAAATCAGCCCACCAGCCTTGTACAGCAGGATGATTGCCAGATGCTTGAGCGATTGCCCCTTTTAAAAAGCCGCTTGCATTGAAAGATTGTCCAGTAAGTTTTCCTATTCCGGCAGATAACCATGTATAGCCTATATATAAGCGTAAAAATAGTAATACAAAGGAAGCGCTTTTATTATTTCTTAAGAAATTAATAAACATGAAAATCCCTCCAGATTCGTATGTGAAATTTCTTTATATATTTATCATGTAACTTTGTGAAAGTAATCGCAATGTATAAAGTGTGAACAATTCACATGAATGGATTATTTTGTAGATAATTCATAATTTGTTTATAATTTTTTTTCATATGAGATAAAAACGCCTATATTTTACTTCTGTACACTTTTTTTTATTCATATAGTAATAGCAATTGATAGGATGGAGTTGAATGCCTTGAAAAAAGTACTGTTTCTTGGAGATCCTGGTATTGATGATTCATTGGCAATCATATACGGTTTATTACATCCTGATATTGATATTGTTGGCATTGTAACAGGATATGGAAACGTTACACAAGAACAAGCTACGAATAATGCAGCATATTTATTGCAAATAGCTGGAAGAGAAGATATTCCCATTATTAATGGGGCAAAGATTCCTTTATCAGGAGAATTTATAACATATTATCCAGAAATACATGGACAAGAAGGATTAGGTCCTATTCGTCCACCTGAAACAATTAAGGCAAATGTGAAACCATTTTGTGAAATATTTGAGGTTATTAAAAGGTACAAAGGAGAGCTGATTATCGTTGATACAGGTCGTTCAACAAGTTTAGCAACGGCTTTTATTTTAGAGAAAGAATTGATGAAAAGTGTAAAAGGGTATTACATAATGGGAGGCGGATTTTTTGTTCCAGGTAATGTTACTCCTGTTGCAGAAGCAAATTTTCACGGAGATGCGATTGCTTCGAATTTAGTCATGCAATATGCTGAACATGTTACGTTAATCCCGCTGAATGTAACGAATGAAGCGATCATTACTCCTCATACTGTTACATATATTGCAAAGAATACAAAAACAAATTTTAATAAATTGATTGAACCAATTTTTAATTATTATTACGTAGCCTATAAAAAATTAAATCCCAAAATAGGGGGAAGTCCGATTCACGATGTTTTAACAATGATGGCTGTCGTGAATCCTTCTTTGGTGGAATATGTATATCGTCGTGTTCAAGTTGATGTAGGTGGTCTTGCAAAAGGAGAAAGTATTGCTGATTTTAGACCGCAGCCAAGTGCAGAGGCGATGAAAAATTGGATAAGAATTGGCTGGAAATTACACTACAAACAATTTCTTGAAGATTTTATTCGGATTATGACATAGACAATATGCAAGTTTACAAGTTACAATAGAGGCGATCTGTAAAAAGATCGCCTCTATTGTTTTGAATATGAATTTTATATAATAGATTAAAAGAGAAAATTTAGGAGAGGAATTCCATTTGAGAACAATTGGATTATGTGTGGGGATAATTGGTTTATTCGCATTTATTATCTCAGGTAATTTTTTAGTGAAAAAAGTATGGAGTTCAAATTATGATGATGCGCAGTATGTTGCGTCATTTGTAGAAGAAAATAAAGAGCAAAAAAACAGCTCATTGTTAGTAAAACGAAATGATAAGTTGGTTTATTCTGTAAATCCTAATATTGTATTACCTGTAGCGAGTACGATGAAGCTTATTGTAGCAATGGAATTTACAAAACAAGTAGGAGAAGGAAAAATTGATCCAAATGAGCTTGTGTCATTGGAAGATGTTAATCGTTATTACATTCCAAAGACAGATGGCGGTGCTCATGAAAGATGGCAAAAAGTTTTAATGAAAAAAGGACTCATTGAGGAAAATGCCGTTACGCTAGAAGAAATCGCAAAAGGAATGATGAAATTTAGCTCAAATGCAAATACAGAGTATTTAATGGAGCGTCTTGGTATCGACAATATTAATGCAAACATAAATAAACTGGCATTACCGTCACATCAGCCATTATTTCCGATTGTTGCGTCTTTGTATATTCCGGGATATTTACACAAGGAATTACATGTTCCAAAACAGCAACTGGAACATAAGTTAAAAAACATGTCGCAAGAAGAATATCGCAAATATGCGATGTTAATGCATGAGCGTTTAAAGAAAAAAGGCACGCAGTTGCAAAATGAAATTCCGCTTTTCTTAGGAGAAAAATATGAAAAAATATGGTCTGAAAGGTTTCCGGCCGCTTCTGCGAATGATTATATGATTTTATTAGAGAAAGCAAATCATAAGAGGGATCTTACAAAAGAAGAAGAGAAAGAATGGGCACAACTTGTAGAATCAGATATGCAAGGGAAAAAGTATCGCCAAGTTTTTCGACATGCCGGTCAAAAAAATGGCTATACACCATGGTCTTTATCTAAAGCTGTATATGCAACAGACAAACAGGGGAACTGCACAGAAATTGTCTTTTTGGCAAATGATGTAAATGAAGACGACAGTGCTGAATTACGTAAACATTTACTTAATTTGCATTTTCAAATGTTACAAAGTGATAAATATAAAGCAACTATTATTAAGTAAAACCAATGTGTATGCATCGGTTTTTTTCTTTGGATAAACACATTATTTTAAGTAGTTGGGTATGATGATTAATAATCAATAGACGAGGGGAGCTATTTGAAATGCAGGAGGGGAACAAGGAGTTTTTGCAACGGGAAGGAGTAAGCTTTCCTGGTAAGACATATGCAGATTGTATATTACAGCACATATTCTATTTTCAGAGAAATTATTTATTGGAGGACATGTTTCGTATTCATCATGCACATGTCATTATGTTGGAAGAAGAAGGTTTGTTAAAAAAACAAGATGCTAAGATAATTGTAACGGCAGTAGAAAAAGTAAAAACTATCCCATTAGACAAGCTTGTATATAGTAAAGAGTATGAAGATCTCTTCTTTTTAGTTGAGCATCTGATTCAAAAAGAAGCAAACAGTGATAGTATTAGCAATATGCATATTGGTCGAAGTCGAAATGATATGGGGGTGGCGATGTATCGGATGAGCTTACGACGTTATTTATTACGATACATCGAACATTTTATGTTACTACAAGAGGGTATTCTAGAGCAGGCTGAAGAGCATATGGAAACGATTATGCCAGCATATACGCATACACAGCCAGCTCAGCCAACAACGTTTGGACATTATTTGCTTGCCATTTATGATATGATGGGGCGTGATATGAAGCGGTTATGGAGGGCGTATCGCGCTGTAAATCAATCTCCTTTAGGAGCGGCAGCACTTGCTACAACAAGTTTTCCAATTAATCGAAAGCGCGTTGCGGATCTTCTTGGTTTTTCAAAAGTAATTGAAAATTCATATGACGCGATTGCAAGCACTGATTATTTATTAGAAACAAGCAGCACACTTATGATAATGATGACAAATACAAGTAGATGGCTTCAAGACTTTTTATTATTAGCTACGAAAGAATATAGTGGCATTACAGTTGCAGATCCTTATGTGCAAATTAGCAGTATTATGCCACAAAAACGAAATCCAGTATCCATTGAACATGCAAGATCTCTTGCGAGTAGCATTTGGGGAGAAGCATTTACGGTTTTTCAAATGATTCATAATACTCCATTTGGAGATATAGTTGATACAGAAGATGATTTACAGCCTCATTTATATGAAGGGTTTGAGAAGGCAATTCGAGTTGTTCGTATAATGAATGCGGTGGTACGTTCAATGAAAATTGAAAAGGAAATTTTGCAAAGTCGTGCAAATAGGTATGCAATTACGATAACTGAATTAGCTGATTCATTAACTCGGAAGTATGATGTTCCATTTCGCCGTGCCCACCACGTAGCTAGCTATATAGCAAAATTTTCAGAAGAACAGAAAAAAGATTTACATGAACTAAACCTTGCCGATATTAATGTGTATTTACAAAATGAACTACAGGTGGTACTAGCAGAAGAAGAGTGGAAAGAAATGATTTCCCCTTATTCTTTTGTTGCAAGGAGAAACGTATACGGAGGACCGAGCCGAGAGCAAATGCAACGGATGATTAGAGAAAGAAAAGACAATGTTGCAGGGCAGGAACAAATGTTAAGAGATGTAAAGAAGCAGCTTAGTGAAGCTGAAATACAAGTCAATACAATTGTTACAACTATTGTAAACTCATAAAATGAAGAAGGTTTTCCTTTTTAAGTCGCCAATATATCACTATATATTAGGAAAGAAGAGATTATAGTGATACGACTCCATTATTTTTAGAATCTAAGCAATAGAAAACTCGCTAATAACGAGTTTTCTATTGCTCATCGATACGTATAATGCCACCTTGATCGAAATGATTTGTTTCTAATAATTCAATAACAGCTTTTGCTACATAATCTGGTGAAAGTAAATGATCATTTTCTTTCAAAGTTAAGAAACGTTCAACCTGAATAAAATCTTCTTTTGGTGTTTGTCTAATTTCTGCCTGCATGTTTGTATCTACTACACCCGGTGCAAAAGAAATAACTTTTACTGGGTATTCTTTGTCAGTTTCCTCTAGCGCAATACATTTCGTGAGCATATTTATACCAGCTTTCGTTGTACAGTATGCTCCCCAGCCGAAGTACGGTTTTTGTCCAGCGCCAGAAGAAATGTTAATAATACGTTTATCTATGTTCCAGCCTTTCGTATGTTTCATAAACGCTGAAGAAAGTAACATAGGTGCTACTAAATTCACATGAACATTTGCAATTAATTGCTCACTTTCTGACCGCTCAAGTGGTTTCATGGGTGCTAACATACCAGCATTATTAATAAGGTGAATAGAAGAAACGTTTGTTACATCAATATTTGAAAAAATCTTTTCCATGAACGATTCAATTTGATGAATCTCCTGTAGATCAAACGAATAAAAATCAAACGGAATAGTAAGGTATTTTGCTTTTTCAATGAGTTGTTCATTTGGTTTACGTGATATAGAAATGAGTTTCGTCCCTTTTTCTAATAATTGCGTGGCAATTGCCTCACCTAAACCGCGAGAAGTTCCTGTTACTATTATATAACGCATATGATTATCTCTCCTTTTCCTATACATGTATTAGTATAAGGCATTCTTTTGTTTAAGCGAAACGAAACTGAACGAAATAATTGCCCCTACATACAATAAAGTAATGCATTGTTTTGAGGGGGAGTAGACATGTACTATGTAAATCCTAACTCGTATAATCAATTATATCGAGTATATGAAGGAACTTATAAACAAGTATCACAAGCGATTTTAGAAGCCATTAAAGGTGAAGCTGCTGCAATTGATTTTTATAGTCGGCTTGTAAAAGAAGCGCCAAATGCGAAACATAAAAAAGATATTGCACATGCATTAGAAGACGAAAAAGTACATTTACAGCAATTTATACAATTGTTTACAACATTAACGGGGAAACAGCCGACGTATCAAGTGATGCAAACGCAATATTCTTCTTATAAAGAAGGGTTAGAACGTGCGTATGAAGATGAACTAGAAGCGTATGAAGACTATCGGAATGCTTATTTACTAACTCAAAACTTAGCAGTTCGAGATGTTTTTTTTCGAGCGATGACAGATGAAATAGAGCATGCCATACGCTTTGGTTTTTTACGATCTTCTTTATTTTAAAACTAGACGATGTTGTCTAGTTTTTTTATCTCTACTATTCGAGGGCAGTAAAACCCCTATATTAAGATTGAGAGAGAAGAGAGAACCCGCTGATGGAAGTTTTACTTTATCAATGAATGAAGTTGCTGAAAGAGGCAGAAATAGATAAAAAATAATATTATGAGGAGATGTTATAAAAATGAGAAATCGAGGCGCAGCAATTATTGTAAAAGAAGGAAAACTAGCTCTTATAAAACGGATTCGGGATAAAGAGGTTTACTATGTTTTTCCAGGCGGTGGAATTGAGGAAGGAGAAACTTCAGAAGAAGCAACAGTTAGAGAAGTATATGAAGAACTTGGGATACATATACATATTAAGCGGCTTGCACAGAAGGTGAACTACAATGGGACACAATATTACTATGAAGCAACATTTGTAGGTGGTACATTTGGTAATGGAAAAGGTGAGGAATATATATATAATGACAGTGACTGTAACAAATATATTCCAATATGGGTACCGATAAAGGATGTATTAAATATAAATATTAAACCGTTAGAAGTGGGAGAATATGTATATCGATTATATGGAAATATGTAATTTACGGAAATGTTATAAAAAAGATTGACAGTACCCTCTGATTTCAGTATTGTATTCAGGTATGTGTTTAAATCAGGAGGGTATTATGGAAAAGCAAACTACACATCATGTGAAAATGACAACAGCAGATCCGTCTGCACTAGGTTTATTTGGACTTGCAATGGTTACACTTGTTGCGTCCTCACAAAAACTTGGCTTAACAAGTGGTGTTTCATTTGTATTGCCATGGGCGATCTTTTTAGGAGGTTTTGCTCAATTATTTGCTTGCATTAACGATGCAAAGCACAATAATACATTCGGTACAACAGCGTTTGGTGGATTTGCATTATTTTGGTTTGGTGTTGGTACTTCATGGCTAATTCAACTTGGCGTATTTGGTGAGAAATTAGCAGCAACTGTGGATCCAAAACAACTTGGAGTAGCATTTGTTGGTTACTTAATTTTTAGCTTGTTTATGACAATTGGCGCAATGGAAACACATAAAGTATTATTTACGATTTTTGTACTTATTGATTTCTTATTTATAGGCCTTTCATTTAGTACTTTAGGTGTTATGCCACATGCAATGCATAAATTAGCAGCAATTTCTGAACTGCTTATTTCACTGCTTTCATTCTACGGATCAGCAGCAGCCGTATTAAACATACATTTCGGAAAAGTTGTATTACCGGTTGGTAAGCCATTCGGTATCTTCAAAAAATAACAGCATAAATGAAACAGAAAAGAGCAGTTAAGTATCTGTAGGATACTTAACTGCTCTTTGTTTCGTGAGAAGCAACTGCAGATGTTCCGATAACTTCTGTAATTTTCGAAGCTTCTGCTGGGTGACCGTCAATTGTAACATCCACTTTTTGATTTTTATTAGTAGTTACAACCCAACAGTTTGGAAGATAACGAGATTTATGAGATAAAGTAGAAGGGGTATTTAATATATCTCCTAAGGCATACATAGTTGCAGAAGAACCGCCATCCATAGCCATCGCGTTTTCAGCACCCCTGTCATATAAAAGGTCCTGACAATCTTTTAAAGAAGCGCCAATACTGTGAGGTTGTCTACCATCTACGATAAGGAACATAATTGAGCCATCTGTTTTTTGAGCCATAATGCTTCGCGGGCCATATCCCCAGCCACCGTCATTCGTAAGCATTTTTTCACCATTTACGATAAGTTGGGGCATAAAACCAGCTGCAGAAACAACATTTTTATTCAGCAATTGTTGTGCAGAGTAGTCGCCTGTTATCATTTGTCCGTATTTTGTTAAACCGGTGATAATAGCTGGCGTATTATCATTTTCAGGTGTATGAATAATTTGTCCGTTTTCTATCACAATGCCTAGACCAACTTTACCGCCACCATGTCCTGTTTCATCTGAAAAGCCACTTGCATTTACCGCAGCAAGTGCATGATTCCGCTTCGCCATCACGTAAATTTTTTCACCAACATCATTACCTTGTGTACCTTGCTGTGTTACAAGTTTTACATTAAAAGGATTACTAATTGTCATGAGTTTGCCTTCAAAATAATGATCCTCATACTTTTTTTGAACGGTTTCAATTTTTACATGGAGCGGCGTATGTTTTTTTGCTTCTAATTGTTGTTTTGTAAATTCTTGAAGCCCATCGGATTGGCTGTTTTTCCATTTTGGATTATTAATTGAATTTGAAATATCATTCAACTCTTGTTGTGATAAAAAAGTGAATTTTGCTAAATCACGGTGTTGTGAAGTTAGGATACTTTCCGCAGCAATTACACGTAATTTATGTCCATACGGCGTACCAAACAAAACACCAGCACCAATTACAATGAAAATAAGCAATAAAATGGAAGATATTTTTATTGCATTTTTTAGATACTTTTTCATTCTGAAAACTCCTCTTAAATAATTCAGCTTTTAGTTTTTGTGGTGCAATCACTTCTTATTTAACTAGCGTAGATTCCTTTACAATATGATGATATAAACAATTTGACAAGAGAAAAATATGAAAGTGTATCGTTAAATCACAATGAAAACGGTCAGATTAATAATGACGGAAGAAATAAGTGAATCTCATTTAGAAAGACATAGACAAAATAGAGGGAAATAAAAAAACAGAGTTTGTGATTCGTTCACGTCATGAATTATATGAAGTAATGGGTGTTAAGGTACCCTTGACATAAATTTTAAAAATAAAAATTTGCATTTATGTTAATAAAGGTGTATAGTGAAGTTAAACCATTTTACTTTTAATACCATAGAGATTTAAATAAGCTGTAACTTCAGAGGGGATAGCAATGTTAAATCTTCTCCAGGTTACAGTTTTTTTATATCTGATGATTATTTGTAAAGTGGTTGAAAATGGACATGTACATTAGGGTACATATTTTAGGAGGATTTTTTCATGCAAAACGGTAAAGTAAAATGGTTTAACGCTGACAAAGGTTTCGGTTTCATCGAAGTTGAAGGTGGAGAAGACGTATTCGTTCACTTCTCAGCTATCCAAGGCGACGGCTTCAAAACTTTAGAAGAAGGTCAAGAAGTTACTTTCGAAGTTGAACAAGGTAACCGTGGACCACAAGCTACTAACGTAGTAAAAAAATAATTGAAGTGAAAGAGAAGGGACTCCCTTCTCTTTTTTAATACTCTAAATATGAGTGGGTGTTAATACATATTGGAAATAAGGGATATACTGTTAAGAAGAGATAAGGAAGAGGTATTGGGTATGTATGAACCAAAGTATTATATTGTATTTGATATTGAACGAAATTTTAGACCTTATCAATCGGATGCTCCAACGGAAATTGTTGATATCGGAGCTATCAAGATTGAAGCAAGTACAATGAGCATCATCGAGGTCTTTTCTTCATTAGTGAAACCAACGGCATCCCTATCTCGTCATACAACAAAGCTAACAGGAATTACAAAACAAGATGTAAAAGGTGCAGAAAAATTTCCGAAAGTAATTGAGCAATTTCGTAAGTTTCTTGGAGAGGATTATATGCTTGTAACGTGGGGGAAAGAGGATTATGGATTTTTAACAGAAGATTGTGCACGATATAATGTGAAATGTCCTAATCTTGAGAAAGAAAGAAGATTTGATTTACAGAGATTTGTATTTCATGCATATAAAGAATTATTTGTAAATCCACCCAGTTTGAAACTTGCAGTAGCACAATTGGCTTTAGAATGGGAAGGGAAACAACATCGCGCTTTCGACGATGCCAAGAACACGGCAAATATTTTTCTCACAGCAGCTAAGCAAAAGGACATTCGTAAACGGTATAAGAGAAATGTGGAGCTCATTCTTGTGAAAAATGGCGTTTTGACTGATAAGGGTAGAAAGAAAATGAAGAGATGGGTGTTTAAAGAGGTAAAGAGAAGTGGACATTGCCGCTTGACATGGAATACATTCATGAAGAGTAAGACATGGGAGAATGTATTAGAACAATATCATTTTGATAATCCAACCTTACTTCTGTTGCAAAATTATTTTAATACTGCTTTAAAGAAAGCTAAACAGCAACTTCAAATATTGGCAGCGATGAATAACCAGAAGTAACCCTCCATTAGAATGTGCTCCTTTTTGACCCTAAAAATAACCAGCAAATGATCAACTGTAAAATGCTCATCCATGCTATTAATAGTAAGGAATCCCCGTTTATCCCGCCTCAAGATGCAGAGAGAAACGTTGTCTAGTTCCAGTGGCTAGAATGTTCGGTGGCTGCGCTGCTTCCTACGAGGTAAAAAACACCTCTACGTCAGAAGCTCCATCCCCCTCACATTCTGAGCGAGCCACTTCCACATTTTCTTCGTTGTCTAGTTCCAGTGACTAGAATGTTCGGTGGCTGCGTTGCTTCCTACGAGGTAAAAAACACCTCTACGTCAGAAGCTCCATCCCCCTCACATTCTGAGCAAGCCGCTTCCGCTTTTCTAAAGAAGATAGGTGGAGGATCACTGATGGAAGTTTCATTTTATTGAACGCAGTAATTGAATAACCACCGAAAATGGTTCAGTAAATAAGTGAATGAAATAAAAACGAAGAAATCTTCCTATGAATATTTCAATACTAGAAAGAATAATTTTCTTCACTTAACGTTTGATAAAATAGTATTAATTTGTTTAATCATAAGCATGTATATATACAAGTAAAAAACGACATAAAACCTCTTTCTTTTTGGGGAGACGAGAGCATCTGGCCGTGCATAGAAGCGGTCAGGGCCTTTTCCTATCACATGCAGTTCGCCGCCTGTTAAAACAAAGAAATTCCACCACTCATCAACCACTACTCCTTTTTTAAATTAAATCAATTTATAAAAATATATATTAATTTAGGGTACATATGAGAGTGATGAATCATAGAATATGAGATAAAGCGATTACAAAATTACGAAATCCCGATTAAGGAGAAATGAAATGAAATCATACTTCAATAAAAGAAGAGTAAGTAGAAGAGATATAGAAAAATATAAGCTCATTGGGAGTGGGAAGGATGGGGAAGTATATCAATTAAGCCATGATAAGTGTGTGAAAATATTTTTTCTGGAAGAAACTCAAAAAAAAGAGTTGAAAGCTCTTGTAATTGGACAATCATCGTCGATTATTCCACGACTTTATGAATATGGGGAAAATTATATTGTTATGGAGTATATACATGGAATTTCACTTGCACGTCACTTGAAAAGAGAACAAAAAATTACAGAAGAATTAACTGGGAAAATATTAACAATGTTAAGTGAATTCGAAAATTTAGGATTTACCAGATGGGACACGGAAGTGAGACACATTTTAATAAATGAACAAGGTCAGCTAAAAGTCATTGACCATAAGAGAGCTTTTACTTCGAATAGTAAAGTACCTGGTAAGTTATTAAAGGGGTTTCAAAAATTTGGATTGGAAAAGGAATTTTTAAAAGATGTGAAGAAAATACAGCCTTCTGTTTACAATACATGGATGAAGCATCAATAAAAACGAAGTGTCTGGGACTTGATATTTTAATATTAAAACTATACCTGTATTTTTTATTACTTCGTTTCCGAAATTTGTGGACGATACCTGCTTGTATGTGCCTAATTAGCAAGTAACTTTCATCTGTGATAAAAAGTTTTCTTTGTCACAGAGGGGGAAATACACATATAAATATATAGCTGAACTATTGGTTATTAGTAATAAATAAAAACCAGTTTTCCGCTAATGACAGTTTCTTTTTGCAGCATCAATCATAAATTAGGTAGTACAAGGAGTGAAAATACTAATGAAAGAGTGTATTTTAGTCATTGGCGCACATCCCGACGATGAATTATTAGGATTAGGCGGGACTTTAAAAAGATTAGTAGAAGAAGGACATCAGGTAATTTCAATCATTACTGCTCTAGGAAGAAAAGAGGAAGCTCATCACATACAGCAGCTAGGCCGGTGTGCAAATAAGGCGATTGGTATTGAAGAAGTGATATTCCTCCAACATGCTAATTTAGAGTTGGAATTAATTCCATTACACAAATTAACGAAAGAAATAGAACAATTAATAAAAACCTATAAACCAAGCAAAATCTTCACTCATCATTATGGAGATCTCAATATCGATCACCATATTACTTTTCAAGCGGTTTTGACTGCGACTCGCCCTCTACCAAACCAACAACCAATAGAATTGATTACATTTGAAACCGTTTCCTCTAGTGAGTGGAATATCCACACGAATGATAAATCTTTCAAGCCTAATTATTTTGTTAACATTACCGATCAAATGGATTCGAAGATTGCGGCGCTTAAACATTATGATGTAGAAATGAGAGATTTTCCTCATCCTCGTTCATACGAAGGAATTCAATATTTAGGAAGAGTAAGGGGAATGACGATTGGCGTACCATATGCCGAAGCATTCGAAGTGATAAGGAGGATCTGGCAATGAAAAAGAGATTTGAGTTCCCATATCCCTATGTAATCAAAACAATGGATAAATATTTTGGAATTCAATCATTCTCATTACAAAAAAAGAAGAGTGCAGTGCAAGAACGTTATACACAGAAAAAGGTGTCTAAAAAGAAGAATCTTTCAATATTAATTGCTACATTTTGGGACTATCCTCATACTGGGGGATTATCTAATTATATTACGGCACTTAGTGAAGGATTAAGAAAACAGGGACATCACGTCGATATTATCTCTCCTAATCAATTTTCTAAAAGCCGAGTGGAAAAGATGCGTGAAGTAGTTGTTCCGCAATTAAAAAATTTTTTTAAAACGCGTTATGGAAGTTATAATAACACAATTGTCAAAAATCACAGAAATATGTATATATACGAAAGAATGCTACTTGAAAATATTAACTTTAAAAAATATGATATCTTTCATGCGCAAGATTTATTTACAGCTAATATATTAGGAAGAATTAACGAACGCTATGGAAAAAAAATGCTCTTTACACCTCATGGAATGTATACTTTTAATCGGTTAAAGTTTGGCATATTTAAAAAGGGTTCGCTGGAAGAATTCTATCATACGGCATTAGAAAGAAAGGCCATTGAATTTGCTGATCATCTTATTATTCTCAGTGATTCATTTCGCCGTCCATTAATACAGTTGGAGGCAAAACAAAAGAATATGACAACTGTGTTGACGGGTATTGATTATCCTGATAAGTATCGTACAGAAAATACATCATCAGCACATAAAAAAATTGTTATTACATGCGTGGCTAGATTAGGTCCAAGAAAAGGCCATAATATATTGCTTGATGCTCTGTCACAAATGGAAAGGAAATATACAGATAATGTAAAGTTGCTCATTGTCGGAGATGGTGAGATGAGACATACGTTAGAAGAGCAAGTTAATAATTTGAATCTTTCCATGGTAGAGTTTTTAGGAGAAAGAGATGACGTTCCGGACATTTTAAGTAAAACTGATATTTTTGTACTACCAACTTTAAATGATAGCCTACCTATTTCTATTATTGAGGCCATGCATAGCGGAATTTGTGTCATATCGACGCCATCGGGAGGTATACCTGAACTTGTTAATCACTCTAAGACAGGTATCCTTGTTGAGGCAGGAGATGCAAATAAACTGGCGCGGGCATTGAAATATGTCATTGGAAATCAACAGGCTAGGGAGCAGTTAGGTAAAAATGCAAGAAAGTTCGCTAAGAAGTATTTAACTAGAGAGACAATGATAGCAAATATCGAACAAATCTACAAAAAGTGTTTAGATGAGGAAGGATTCTATGAATCATGAACATGCAGCAGTTGTTCTGGATTTAAGTGCTAATGGAATTGGAATTATTAGAAGTTTGGCGAGAAAAGGAATCAGTGTTTATGCATTTGACGTAGAGAAACCTTATAAAATAGGAAAGTCACGCCTTGCTTCATGTGGAGTATGTCCAAGTCCTTTATCTGAAGAAAAAGAATTATTAACTTTTCTAGTCAACTTGGCTAAAGGATTTAAATTGAAACCTGTTTTGTATACAGGTGCGGATGATTATGTAGTATTTATTTCAAAATATCGAATGGAACTGTCTAACTACTATTTATTTTTGTTTCCTGAACATTCGTTGATTGAGGAAACATTAAATAAACATAAAATGTATGAACTGGCAACTAAGCATAATATTCCGTGTCCGAAAACGTATGAGATTGAGACGGAAGAACAATTGGAAGAAGCGATAGTAAGCTTTGATTTTCCGTGTATATTAAAGCCGGTTCTGGGTCATGAGTTTCGAAAAAAGATAAACCAAAAGGCAATTCTTATACAAAATCCAGACCAACTTAGAGATGAGTATAAATCGTATCAACAGCACGGAAAGCTTATTCTTCAAGAAATTATTCCTGGTGACAATCAATGTTTTTATAAAGTTGCTACATTTTATGACGATAACATGGAGCTACTAGCATTATTTTCTTTACAAAAGAATCATCAATTCCCAGCTGAATTTGGAACAGGAGCTCATATCGTTAGTAAAGAAGTTCCAGAATTAGTAGATATATGTTTACCCTTTTTTAAAAATATTAATCTTAAAGGTATTGCTATGGCAGAGTTTAAAAAGGATCCTCGTGATGGCGTTTATAAGTTTATTGAAATAAACCCTCGTTTTTGGTTAACTCACAGTCTGACAGGACCTGCCGGCATCGATTTTGTTTACATGTATTATTTATATTTAACGAAGCAAAATCCAGCGCCAAGACTTAAACAAATAGATGGTATCAAATGGATCTATCTTGTGCGGTATTATTTAACATTCCGCTATAAGAAAAAAAGAGCTGAAATGACGTTGAAAGATTTTTATGAAGGGTTGCGCGGTAAAAAAGAATATGCTTTGTTTGCATGGGATGATCCAATGCCGTTCATCAGAAGCACATGGTCTCATTTGAAAAACGCCTGGAAACGAAAGCGAAAGGAATGAACACATTGTACGAGGTAAAAACATTATCCCGTCATTTTGAAAAGTTAAAAATTGCAGAAAAACTCTCTTATTCAATGGATAAGAGAGTTGCAATTGATCCCGATAAAATAGAGTGTTTAAAATCAACAAGACGAAGTAGCATTTACAAAATATTTATTCAATCAAAAGCTGATTACTATCCTATTGTTTTAAAAATATATAATTCAGCAGATTACAAAAATGAAATAGAGATTAATATGTACGATAGAGCATATCCTATATTGAAAGAATTTCTTCCTGAAATATATCATATTGAACAAACTGGAAATGAGACATGGATATTTATGGAGTTTGTACGTCAAATACGCGGTCAGATTACCTTCTCCCCGAAACATTTTGATTACATTATTCCTGCTGTTGCTAAACTTCACGCACACACATTTGAAGACAATATTAAAAAGCATAAAGATGTTTGGAAATATTGGCTTCCTATTTATGAATCGAGCCGCATGAGGAGTGATCGAACTAGAAACATTGAAAAGACGATTGATTTTCTCGACGATGGAATGAAAGACGACCAGTTAAGGGGAATTATTAAACCTTATTATAAATCGCTAGTAAAACTATATAATAGGGGACCAGATTTTTTCCCGGAACTATTTAAAAATGGTTCATCGATAACGCATGGCGATCTTCATTTACAAAATATTTGCAGTAATAATGTAACGTTACATGCACCATGGAATATCCAGTTTATCGATTGGGAGTCAACTAAATATGCACCTGTCTGGTTTGATATGGTTGTTCTAGTTGAAATATTATTAGGTTTCAGAAAAGATTGGCAGAACAATGCAGAAGAAATTCGTACACATTGTGTGGAAGTATATGCAAAAGAAATGCAGAAGAATGGCATAAACTTTAAAACAAAGCCAATTGACCTTTATAAAATGGCGTATTTGCAGAGAACATTAGAAAAGGGATTGCATACCCAATTGCGAAGAATATTTGATAACCGCGGCGGTGAATTATTGCCGTATCATCTTGAAAAAATTTCTACTTGGGGAAGCGAATTAGGTTTATAGCATATACAACTTTCATCATTAATTGAGTTAGGAGGAGATGCTTCTGAATACAACAAGGGAAGAGCGAAATGAATGTAATTCCCCTTTCCATACGAGTCTACTAAAAATCATGGATGAATACTATCAAATAGATCATAAAAAGGATCATATAATCGAACCGTTTCAGACGTTTGGAATCAAAAAAGGTAGTATACTAAGTAACACAAATAAATTAAAAATTCTTTATGTAACATTTTTGAAATATCCTAATACAGGGGGATTATCAAACTATATTACTTCTTTAAAAACAGGCTTTGAAAAGTATGGTCATGACGTAGATGTCATCTCTCCTACTCAAATGACGGCAGTTCATTTAGAGCAAGACATTCCGAAGGCTGCAAAATGCGCAAGAGATTTTATGTTACAACGATATGGTATAGTGAATGAAAAAATTATAAAAAATACGAGTTTTTTGAATGTGTTTAAGTCTTTCTTAAGAGAAAAAAACCTAGAGCAATATGATGTGTTTCATGCACAAGATTTATTCTCTGTCTTTTTATTAGGACAACTAAACTTAGTATATAAGAAACCATTTTTTTTTACACCGCATGGGCATTTCACAAAGAGCCGAGTGAAATTTGATAAAATAAAAAAAGGATCAATTGAAGAGGCGTATTTCAGTGAAATTGAAAAACAGGGAATAAGAGCGGCTGATCAAATCATAACGATCAGTAATTCCTTTCATCCTCCTTTAAAAGATTACGGGGCAAAGACAGAACAATTGATTACTGTTCATACAGGTATACATTTTCAACAAGATTTTATGTCTAAACAGGAGTGTAATAATAATCTTGTAATTTCCTGTATTTCCCGCCTTTCTCCTAGAAAAGGTCATGATATTTTTCTAAAAGCACTCTCGCAAATTCAACAAGATTTATCTAATGTAGAGGTATGGATTGTTGGTGATGGTGTCATGAGAGAAAAGTTAGAAAATCAAGTCATACAGCTTGGTCTTGACAATATTAAATTTTTTGGCAGAAGAACAGATATACCAGAAATTCTTTCGTCTTCTGCAATCTATGTTTTACCTACCATTAACGATAACTTTCCAATTTCAGTTATTGAAGCTATGTTTTCTCGTCAAGCTATTATTACAACAAACTGCGGCGGTATACCAGAAATGATTCAAAACGGAAAAACAGGGATCATTTGTGAACCAGGCAATGTGCAACAGCTTGCCGATGCTCTTAAATTGCTTTTAACGAATAAGGATTTGCGTGAACAATTAGGAAGAGAAGCTCAGGTCTATTCACGACAACACTTAACTCAAGATGTAATGGTTTCAAAGATAGAAAGAATCTATTATTCTTTTATGAGCAATATTTAGAACCTGTATATATAAATCCATTTTAATTTTTGATATATAAGTTGCTGTTATGCAGAATACAACATGACCTTTTAACCGCGTATGTGGCAGAAAAAGGTCCTGACGGCTTCTATGCACGGCCAGATGCTCTCGTCCTCTCCTAAACAGAAAGGGGCTTTTATGTCGTTTTTTAATTTGTATATATAGAGAATGCATTTATAGGAGGAATAATGACTCAGTTTATAAAAGAGGGATTTCTCAAAAGTCGGGTTCACCGACTTTTGAGAAATGACCAATATATTTAATATATCCTTTTAAAAAAGGAATCCAAAACAGGATCAAATCTTCTTTAAGATGAGTAAAAAGAAAAAGGAAACCTTTATTTATAGATTTAAGAACATAGATTTTAGTCACAAAAACGTTTTAAATCATGTTTATGGTATCTATATATCTTCTTTTAAACCATGCCCATACTGTTGTTTCTTCTCAATACGCTCAATCACATCCTGAAGCTCATCCGGCTTCAAAAACTCAATCGGAGAGAAGCCTTTCTCAAACGTAAGTGTATCCGCTTCAATCATTAGGACATATTTGTCATTCACCTTCGCAATATGAATTTGGTCTCCAAAATCCGCAAGCAACGCTTTCACAGAAATATGGTCGGCCTTTAGTTTTAATTCTATCTCAGGGGTATGCTCCACAATTTGTGCCGTAGCTTCCATAACTTCTTCTGTTGTGAAATGTTCCATAATTTCACGCTTTGGACTCGCTGCCCATACTTCCATCGCTTGGTCAAATTGTTCACGTTCTTCTGTGCCTTCTTCAAAGACGTCTTCAATTTGGCCGTATACCATGTCCATAACTTGTGTTTTCATAATTTCTGGCATGGAACGCTCGTACTCGACGAATTTTAAGAAATCCTCGAAGTAGCGGGCGTGTGATGCTTGGTGGATTTTTAGTTCGCCTACTTCTACCATGCCTTCTTCTGGCATGTATGGGTATTGGATTGACTTCATGTTTTTCGTTGTGATTGCCATTTCAACATTTCGAATTAGCGTTGCTTCATCAGAAATAGAAGCAACCTTTGGCTCGAAGTCACATTTCAATACAAAGACGAACGGATCGTCGAAATATTTGCGAAGCTTTGCTTGGACAACGAGAAATACACCGCCGCGTACAGCGCTTGTATCAATATACGTATAGACGAGTGGTTCATTTGTATCTTTAAATGTTTCTTTCGTTTCTGCAAAACGAATGCGGTTGAAAAGGTTGTAGTTCGGGTTAGAATCGAATTCATGCCCAACTTCAACAATGAAGCGGCCAATTTTTGTTGGGACTTGTTCGCTTTTTGGGTGACGATCTACTTTTCGTTTCGAAATTTTTAATAATTCACCGTCTAGAAAGTCTTTTAATGGGCTGTCTTCGTATTCTTCAGCATCTAATGTTTGAAAATGTTTATAGCGTTTGTCTGCTTGTTCACCTTGTCCATCTACTTGTACGACGTAAAAGGAAAGAAAATTTATTTCAAAATCCATGATTATCACCTTGTTTCATTTCGTTAACTCTTTTCAGTATAGAGATGGAGAAAACATTCGTCAATTTAATAAAGTGAAACTTTAATCAGTGGGGGGGCTTCATCCCCCACTGATTATTAGCCCTCCCAATCGGGCGCATGCCAGCAGTTTATCTCCCACCGAACATTCTAGCCACTGGAGCTGGACAATGCTTTCGCTGAATTTTGAGGTGGGAGTATTACTGCCCACGAATAGCGGGATAAAGTAAAACTTCCGTCAATGAAGCCTCCATATGTGTAATTGTGAATGATTGACAGGGCGAACACATATGTATAGAATATCTCGTTTTTTTAGAATCATTATTCATTACATTTTTACGTAATATTGGTATAATAAAATATCGGTTGTATAAAAATTGTCTCATTGTATACTTTGGTATATAATGGATGGAAAAGGTTGGTTAAATTTTTAGCAGAGTTAAGAAATTTTTAAGGAAATATATGTAGACTTTTATGAAAGAAAAGAGTAATTTAAAATATGGAGAAATATTCTATATATATCCATTTAAATTTTTCAACATCTTTGTCTAGCTCTGCCTCCTAGGCCACCATGTCTAAGAACCTTCCATACAAGAAGGTGAAAACACCTTCTGTGTGAAAGAACCTTAGCCAACGGGCCTAAAACAGTCGGCTCCGCTTCTCTTTGTAAGTCGCTTCTATGCATGGCCAGATGCTCTCGCCCACCTAAAAAGAAAGAGGGCTTTTATGCCGATTTTTTAATTTGTATTTATAGAGTAATACATAAAATTTATATTAAGAAGTAATGTAATTATACATACATAGAATTGTTTGAAATGGAAAAAAAGATAGAGAATAGAAGGAGAGAGTAAATTGTTGCGTAAGTTTCGAAGTTTAGTATTAGGTACATTATGCTTAAGTGTAGTTAGCGGATGCAGCGGGAAAGTCAGCGAAGTTGCGTTAGTAAGCGGGGCGGGGGATCATGCTGTAGAAGCAAAAGCAGAGGTAAATAAAAGTATAAGTTTAGTAGATGGTAGAACTGGAAAAGAAGTGAAAAATATAGACTTAGCAAGTTTAGGTTATTTCGAAGATGAAAAGACATTTAAAAAAGAGGTTGCTAAGGTTGTTAGCGAGATTGCAAAGAGTGTAGATACAAAGATGGTTCCTTCTCGTATGAAGAGTGACGGTACATGGGTAGAAGGAAAGCCTTCTTACGAATTAATGGAAAAAGAGTTAATAGATAAGTTGATGAATGCCGGAATGTGGGATTCTTCTTATCAGTTGCCAATTGTAGAGAAAAAGCCTGTAGCAACACCAGAGAATGGAAAGAATAATGGAACAGTAATAGGGAGATTTGAAACGAATTTAGGGGGTTCTACTGGTGGTAGAATAGAAAATATCCGTTTGTCTTCAAACACTGTCAATGGGGTGGTATTAGGCAAGGGAGATAGATTTTCCTTTAACACTTTAGTAGGAGATACAACACCTGATAAAGGGTATCAGTTAGGGAAAGAGATTGTAGATGGTAAACTAGTTGATGGATACGGCGGAGGTGTATGCCAAACTTCTTCTACATTGTTTAACGCTGCAGATCAAGGTGGATTAAAAATGGTAGAGAGATCGACTCATTCCAAAGAAGTAGGGTATGTACCTAAAGGCAGAGATGCGACGATTGCATATCCGTATTTAGATTTAGTATTCGAGAACACAAGCGATAACCCAGTTAAGCTTGTCATGTTCATAGATGGTCAGAAATTAATCGCAGAGGTACATGCTGTATAGGTATTTTATTCTTTTTAGGAAACTTTTTAAAAAGATGTGAATTGAAATAAATAGCTGAATGATGATGAATAAAAAAGGTGCTTCTTGTGTAAGCGCCTTTTTTTATTCATATTTTAAAGCTTTTTGTATAAAGTGAAACTTTAATCAGTGGGGGGTTTTTCATCCCCACTGATTATTAGCCCTCACCAATCGGGCTTTTACGGGCAGTTTATCTCCCACCTAACTTCTCTGCTTTACCGAATTTTGAGGTGGGAGTATTACTGCCCACGAATAGCGGGATAAATGTATCGTTACTTCATGCGCTATAGTTCAATCCAATATCTTTTTATAACATTCCCATCTTCTTCGATATAGTTTGAATCAGGTATACCACCATTTTTGATATAGGTTTTACTAATGAAACGTTCATTTGTATGCTTTTTTTATAAATAATATTTATAATATTGACATAATTAAAATGTTATTTACATTCTCAAAATAGTTATAAAGAAGAGGTATAATGGAGTTTTTTGTCTTTTTAAGTTTTAGTAAAACATTATGTCCATGTATTATGAATGATAGATTTTGAAATATTCTCTTTTTCTACGAAATTATTGAGAAAATCTTTCATTTGTTAGGTTTGTATAAAATAGAAAGGTAAAATATTATCTCCTATAGAATTATTCGTACGTTCGAAATAATTTTAAAATTGGGGGAGTGATAGTTTTGTTGAAAAAAGTTGTCGCGGTTGCAACTGCAATTCCTTTGGTTTTTGGTATTATGTCCACTGCTTCGGCAGTAGAGGAAACACAAGTAAATGTACAGGCCGTTCCGCCTCAAGTGCAGGCAACCGAATATTTAAAAGCGAATGCTGTGCAGTATGCTTTGAAGTCGGATTTGTCAGACCTGCAATATGTTTCTACGACAGATACACAGGTGGCATCTTATGTTAGATTTCAACAAACAGTAAATGGAGCTCCTGTATTTTCTAGACAAGTAACAGTTACGCTGAATAAAGAAGGACAAGGTGTACTAGCAGTTTCAGATTACCTTCCTGTACAGAGTGTCAAACAAATTAAGCAAAAGCTGAGTGAAAAGGAAGCTGAAGGTAAATCGACTCAGTATATTGAGGCAGAAGATACAAGTTTATGGGCTCCGACTACACGTGAGTTTGGATATATAATCGAAGAAGGTGTGGCAATTCCAGTGTATCGAGTTGTCATCCATTCTCAAAAGCCGCTTGGTGCTTGGGAAACATTTATTGATGCGGAAAATGGAAAATTACTTAAGAAAAAAGATTTAAACCGAAAAGCAGAAGGACAAGGGAAAGTGTTTCTACCAAACCCTGTAGTAACAAATGGAGTTTTAGCTGGATTAGCAGATAATAATGATGCAGACTCGACTGCTTTGAATAATCAATTGAAAACAGTTACTTTAAAAGGGCTGAATGGATCAGGATATTTGGCTGGTGATTATGTAACAATTTCATCAAAAGTGAAAACATATTCCGCATCTCTTCAATATAATTACACACGTTCAAATGATAGATTTGAAGATGTTATGGCATATTATCATATTGATACTTTACAACGATATATACAACAACTAGGAATTAGTAATATTAACAACCGTTCTATTAAAGCAAATGTGAATACATCTACAGCAGATAATTCTTTTTATTCTCCGTCGACTAAGGCACTGACATTCGGCTCTGGCGGAGTTGATGATGCGGAAGATGCAGGGGTGATTGCTCATGAATATGGTCATTCTATTCAAGATAATCAAGTTCCTGGATTTGGGAATTCTTCGGAAGGCGGAGCAATGGGAGAAGGATTTGGAGATTTCTTAGGAGCTACTTATGAAGATGCTGTATCAGATACAGGTTATGGAAAAGCGTGTATTGGAGAATGGGATTCGACTTCTTATTCCAATACGAATCCAACTTGCCTTCGTAGATTAGATAACAACAAAGTGTACCCGAAAGATATTGTAAATGAAGTTCATGATGACGGCGAAATATGGTCGCAAGGTGAGTATGATATGGCGCAGGCTTTTGGACGAGATATTGCGACAAAAATTATTTTACAATCGCATTGGTCTCTTACTCCTAATGCTACGTTCCGTGACGGTGCGAGAGCAATTAAGCAAGCGGATGCCCTTCTTTATGGAGGAGTGCACGGTGCAGAAATTGATCGTATTTGGGCAGCGCGAGGCATTAGTACAAACTAGAAAGATAATAGTGAGAAAATACAAAATGTAAAGGGAATTGAGCTGAAAATCTAGAAGGTAAGAGGATATCGACATCTGTTGATATCCTTTTATATATGTTTGAATTAGAAAAAATATCGGGTAAATTTATTGACAACAAACATTAATGTAACTAAAATAGTTACATTAATGTTTGTTATTCTATATTCTTGTGAAGTGATGCAGGTGAAAAGGATATATGTAATTTGAAACATAATAAAATGAAGCTTCTAGTAATGGGAGTTTGCTTCATTCTGCACGCTGATGCGGGAGAAAAAGGGAGGTTATATGATTGCAAACAGAATTACAAATGAAAGTACAAGTTGCAAAAGATAAGCGAATCATTTTAGCTATCATTCTCGGAAGTTTATCTGCAATTGGGCCACTTTCTATTGATATGTATCTTCCGGCTTTTCCGGCTTTAACAGACGATTTGCATGCGACAAGTGCACTTACGCAGCTAAGTTTAACTGCATGTTTGTTAGGAATTGCGTTAGGTCAATTGTGGGTCGGTGCATGGAGTGATCGCCAAGGAAGGAAAAAACCAATTGTAATCGGCCTTGTTATTTATGCGGTTGCGTCATTATTATGTGCGCTAACACCGTCTGTATGGGTACTAATTGTATTACGTTTTATTCAAGGTGCAGCTGGTTCGGCGGGGATTGTACTTTCGCGTGCGATTGTGAGAGATTTATACACAGGATCAGAGCTTACGAAATTCTTTTCTACTTTAATGTTAGTAAACGGAGCTGCTCCAATCTTCGCACCTATTATTGGGGGACAAATTTTAAGCTTTGCTTCTTGGCACTGGGTATTCATTGTATTAGGTATATTAAGTGGACTTATGTTATTAAGTGTTATTTTTATCATGCCAGAAACATTGCACGAAGAAAAAAGAACCGCAGGTGGATGGGGAGAGAGCCTATCTCATTATAAACGCTTATTAAAAGATCGTGTATTTATGGGATATGCACTTTCGCAAGGATTTATTACAGCAGCGATGTTTGCGTATATTTCAGGGTCACCGTTTGTGATTCAAAATATTTTTGGTGCTTCGCCGCAATTATATAGTTTATTTTTTGCGATTAACGGTTTTGGTATCATTATTGCATCGCAAGTTACAGGGCGTTTGGCAGGAAGAATGAATGAACGTACTCTATTAGTAACGGGACTTCTTTTAGCATTGTTTGGAGGCATAACTCTTCTTCTTCTTATTTTATTGGCACCTTCTTTAATAGGGGTGTTAATCTGCTTCTTTATGATTGTTTCTAGCGTCGGGATTGTTGGGACGACTGGATTTACGTTAGCGATGGAAAATCAGCAAAAAGCAGCAGGAAGTGCTGCAGCTTTATTAGGGCTGTTACCTTTTATCTCTGGCGCTGTAGTAGCACCTTTGGTTGGGATTCAAGGAGAGCATACAGCTGTACCGATGGGAATAACAATTGTTTGTTGTCATATTGGTGCAATGCTTAGCTTCATTATTTTAACGAGACGGAAAAGTATTGAAAAACTTTAATACAATAATGAGATAAAAAGAATAAATTTTGTACATGTTAAAGAGCAATTATATTAAAGTGGAAACGCCATCATGAAAGGATGAATCAACATAGTGAATATGTTGGTTCATTTTTATTTAAATAATATTTTAAAAATTTAGATTATTAAGTATAATATAAAGCAAAACTTTTTAAATCCAACAGTGAGGCGGTCAAAGATATGAAACATGTAAAAGAAATGATCAAAATTGAAGATATTCTCGTTGCGTATAATACGTTAAAAGATGTAATTCGAAATACATCTTTAGAGCGCGATTCAATTTTATCTGAGAAATATCAATGTAACGTATATTTAAAACGAGAGGACTTACAAGTTGTTCGTTCTTTTAAAATACGAGGCGCCTATAACTGTATTAGTAGTTTACCGATGGAAGATTTGGAAAAAGGAATTGTCTGCGCTAGCGCTGGTAATCATGCACAAGGCGTAGCTTATACATGTCATAAATTACAGATTCCAGCTAAGATTTTTATGCCAAATACAACACCAAGTCAAAAAGTATCACAAGTACGCTTTTTTGGAGGGGATTGCGTAGAGGTAATGTTGCAAGGAGATACATTTGACAGCTCTTATGAGCAAGCTGTGAAATATTGTGAAGAATATGGGTTAACATTTATTCATCCATTTGATGATCCCCATGTCATTGCGGGACAAGGGACGATTGGTGTAGAAATTTTACATGATACGGATTGTATGATTGATTACATGTTTATGGGAATTGGCGGAGGAGGCTTAGTTGCAGGAGTTGGAACATACATAAAAGGGATTAGTCCTTTAACGAAAATTGTTGGGGTGGAACCAGCAGGTGCTGCTTCGATGAAAGAGGCGTTTGCACGAGGAGAGGTTGTCACGCTTCCACATATTGACTCGTTTGTGGACGGAACAGCAGTTAAACAAGTTGGTTATCTTACATATGAAATTTGTAAACGCGTACTAGATGATATTATTGCTGTGCCAGAGGGAAAAGTGTGCACAACACTACTTGAACTTTATAATAAAAATGCGATTGTTGCAGAGCCATCTGGTGCATTGCCGATTGCAGCGCTTGATTTGTACCGAGATAAAATTCGCGGAAAGACAGTTGTTTGTATTGTAAGTGGTGGCAATAACGACATTGATCGGATGCAAGAAACAAAGGAAAGATCATTAATTTATGAGGGGCTGAAGCATTATTTTATTATTAATTTTCCACAGCGACCACGTGCCCTGCGTGAGTTTTTAGATAACGTGCTCGGACCTCATGATGATATTACTCGTTTTGAGTATACGAAGAAGAATAATAAAGATAATGGTCCAGCACTAGTTGGAATTGAATTGCAGAAAATAGAAGATTATGAGCCTCTTATTAGAAGAATGGAAGAAGAAGGAATACGCTATATGGAAATCAATCACAATCCGACATTATTTAATCTATTGATTTAAAAGGGGTATTGAAAATGAATTTAGAAAAAAGGAAATCAGCTGAAGAAGAACTAGTAGAATTAAAGGAGCTTGTGAAAGAGTTACATGGTTCTATCCACCAACTGCAAGCAGAAGTGCAGCAACTGCGGCATGAAAGACCAGTTGTACAAATGAAAAAGGGAATTGAATGGACACCAACAATGGTTGGCAAAGTTGGCGGTATCATTTTAGGTGGTCTTGCAATTATCGGTATTTTTTGGTGAAAAAGAAAGGTTTGCAGCTCATGCCGCAAACCTTTTTACATTAAATAACGTAAATAAATATATGCATGTGATAAAAGTAGTGCAACAATTGTTAATGGTAATCCAATTTTTAAGAAATCCATGTACGAAAAACCGCATCCTTCACGTTTGGCAATACCTGCTACAACGACGTTGGCAGAAGCACCAATTAGCGTACCGTTTCCTCCTAAGCAAGCTCCAAGTGATAATGCCCACCATAATACTTCAATTTGCGGAGAATCTGCCCCAAGTCCAAGTCCGCTTGCTAAGTTTTGAATAAGCGGAATCATCGTTGCGACAAACGGAATGTTATCAATTGTGGCAGAAGCTGCCCCCGATACCCATAAAATTAAGATAGATGCATAGCCGATATCTCCATTTGTTATGTCTAATACTTTTTTAGCAAGTGAGGAAATAAGCCCGATATCAACAAGCGCACCAACGAGAACGAATAAACCTGCAAAGAAGAAAATCGTTACCCATTCAATATGCGCAAATACATTTTCTATTTCATGCTCTTTTACACCAATTAACATTAAAAGAACAGCGCCAAGTAGAGCGATAACGGCAGCATCAACATGAATAATAGAATGAAAAATGAATCCAAGTATTGTTAGTCCTAAAATGGATAAAGACTTAACGAGTAAGCTGCGATCGCGAATATAATCAGTTTCATTTAAAGACATCAGTTTTTGAATTTGTTCGTCTGTTGTTTTTAATTTGTTACGATACATGATATATATAATAAGTAATGTAACGGCAGAAATTATAGCAACGATCGGTGCTAAGTTCAGCAAAAATGCATTAAAATCAAGATGCTTATTTGCAGATCCAATCATAATGTTTGGAGGATCGCCAATAAGCGTTGCTGTTCCGCCGAGATTAGAAAATAATACTTCTGAAATTAAAAACGGAACAGGAGGTACCTTCAAAATACGTGTAATTGATAATGTAACAGGTACAACTAATAAAACCGTCGTTACATTGTCTAAAAAGGCAGAACCAACTGCGGTTAAGAGGGATAGAAGCAGTAAAATTCGAATTGGCTTTCCGCCGGCTGCTTTTGCAGCTTTAATTGCCACATATTCAAAGATACCAGATTGACTTGTAATATGTACGAGAATCATCATTCCTATTAACAGAGTGATCGTTTCCCATTGAATATGTGTAGTAAAGGCAGTATGTAAGTCTACAATTCCCATAATCACCATAATGGCAGCGCCAAGTAAAGCAATAACAGCACGATTAATTTTTTCAGAGATAATAAATCCGTATGTAATTAAAAATACAGCAATGGCAAAATAATATTGCCAGTTTGCAACTTCATGTGCTGAATGATTCAATGTGTTCACCTTCTTTTTAAGTATCCTATACATAGTTGTGTATAAAAACGTCGAAATGTAGCCCTCTGCATAAATTTTACCCCGCATTAACGGGCAGTAATACTCCCACCTCAAAATTCAGCGAAAGCAAAGAAGATAGGTGGGAGATAAACTGCCCGTAAAAGCCCGATTGGTTCAACTACTAATCAGTGGGGGATGAAGAAACCCCCCACTGATTAAAGTTTCACTTTATTGTAGCAAATTCGCATACAGAAAGAAATGAAAATACTGCCTAAAAAAGACAAGTAATTTCACATACCGTATTAAATATAAAAAATGAAAAGCAAAAAAGTATGCAAAGTAATCATTGTCCTCTATTATAAGAGATAGCAATTTACATTATTTTTTCGTAAACTGGTTAAAAGAGGTGAAATCCGATGGAAATAATTACAGATACTTCTGTCGTACAAAACGAAATTGAACGTTTTCTAAATCACGATGTATATCTTCATTTAGAGACGACAAACGGTGCATATGCTTCACATGTAAATGAAAAAGCAATGACAGTTGGGGCGTTCATCCGTAACGCAGTGATTCGTTTTGAACGCGGTAAGATTACAGGTACGAATCCATATCGCATAGGTTTAAAAATGGAGCACGGCTGGGTATATGCAGAAGGTGTGACACATTGGGAAAAAGATGAGAAAAATCGTCTTTTATTAGCAGGTCATGATGAAAAAGGGCGTTTAGCAGTTGCGCTGCAATTAAGTTTAACGCCATTTGCATAAGGAGTGGAGATTATGGAAAGACATGTACTTGTAGTATTTCCGCACCCAGATGATGAATCGTTTGCGGCGGGAGGAACAATTCGTCAATATCGAAATAATGGAGTTCCTGTTACGTATGCTTGTGGAACACTTGGGCAAATGGGACGTAACATGGGGAAAAACGTATTTGCGAATCGCGAAACGATTCCGAGCATTCGAAAACGGGAATTAGAAGAAGCTTGCCAAGCGATGGGAATTGAAGATTTACGCTTACTTGGCTTCCATGATAAAACATTAGAGTTTGAAGACGTTGATTTTGTAGCAGATAAAATTGAAGAAGTGATTCGTGATGTGAATCCTTCCTTAATCATCACATTCTACCCAGAGCACGGTGTACATCCAGATCACAATGCATTTGGACGCGCAGCTGTTCGTGCAGTAGAACGTATGCCAAAAGAAGAACGTCCAGTTATTCATGCGGTAGCTATCACGAAAAATCGTGAGGAAGTACTAGGAAAGCCAGATGTAGTCAACGATATAAGCGATGTATTACCACAAAAATTAGCGGCGCTTCGTGCACATCGTTCGCAAACAGAAGCGATGTTAGAAGAAATGGAAGCAAAGCTGAAAAAGCAGGACCCAGCGACGACAAAACGGTTGCAAATTGAGCAATTTTGGACGTATAAATGAAAATCATAAGCTAGAACCAGCAAACCTTCTAGCTTATGAAACATAACGAGATGCTGAAAATGATGGCATCTCGTTTCTTTTTTACATAGGCACATCTAGCTAATTCCTTTCATACAATACAAACGAATTGTAGAAAGAGGGGGATAATAATGGATTATTCAAAAGAAGATGTGTACGGAGAGTTTCGAAATGGTTATCAGTTAAGCGGAGAAGTAATTTCTAGTGTGGATCCATATGTTGTGCAAACGTTACAAATGATTGTTGGGAAAAATGTTGTTGTCGATACAATGCGCGGCAGCTTGCAGGGCATGTTAAGGGCCGTTAAACCAGACCATATTGTGATTGAAGAAGAAGATACACCGTTCTTTATTCGAATGCAACAAATTGTTTGGATTACGCCAGAAGGATAATGGGGATGAAATAATCTTTATCTTTTATACATTTGTAATGATGGTAATAACCAGGAAGTTGATTGTGATGTATTGTAGGTTTATAAAAAAGTTTGATAAGAATCACCTCGTGAGATATCGCTATCTTAAGAGGTGATTTTTTGTGTAAGAGAAAAAGAGTAAATTCTATAGAAAAGAAGATGAAGATTATAGAATCTTTAGGCTTTCATAGTGTTGTAAAGAGCGAATGTAACTTCTGCTTCACAAGCGATTTCTCCATCTACTGTAGCAACAGCATTTGCTTTTGCGATTAAGCCACGAACTCTTGTTATTTTTACTTCTAAACGTAATTGATCTCCAGGGTGAACTTGTTTCTTGAAACGACAACGATCAATACCAGCAAACAACCCAATCTTTCCTCGATTTTCATCTTTCATTAACATAATAACAGCACTTACTTGTGCCAACGCTTCTACAATTAGAACACCCGGCATTACTGGATAATCTGAAAAGTGACCATTAAAAAATTCTTCATTAGCAGTAACATTTTTAATTCCAACTGCGCGTTTTCCTTCCTCTATTTCAAGAATGCGATCAACTAATAGAAACGGGTAACGATGTGGAATGATTTCTTTAATTTGTTGAGTATTGAACATAAATCCCTCTCCTTTATGCTTTCACAAGTGTCATTTAATTACCATTATTTTCATCTTGAATAATTGATATATATATTAGAGCCTGATACTAATATCAGATCATAATACTAAGTATAATAATAGTGAAGGGGGACAAACAAATGAGGTCAAAAGCAAGAATTACAGCTATTGGTACCTGTGTACCTGAAAAGAAATTAACAAATTTTTTACTTTGTATAAAGCATAGTCACAAGGTTTCTGTCATAGAGCGCAATGAAGAAGATCAAAAAAAGACAATAGTCCGAATATCGACAAGTTAGTAGGATAACCAGAACAGAAATCGAAAACAAATAAATGTAATCACTTATTTACAAAAAGTAATTTTAGGATTACAATAAATGTAAGCAAGTGATTACATTGGAGGTTTTTATTTTTGATCAAAAATCGAATTAAGATTTTAAGAGCAGAAAGAAATTGGACACAGGAAACCTTGGCAGAAAAAGTTGGTATTTCAAGACAAGCTGTAATATCAATAGAAAAATATAAATACACGCCTTCTCTTGAACTTGCATTTAAAATAGCAAAATCATTTGATGTAAGTATAGTAGATGTATTTTTATTTGAGGAGGAAGAACAATGACTATTAATTTTTTTGGTTTAGCTGTAGTGATTATTTTAGGATTTTTCATATGGAAAAACGATCGTACAAGAAGAGAAATGCAAACATCTTACAAAAATGACGAAAGGTGGAAATTGATTTTAATTAAAGTGAATAATGTTACTCTCAAATTCTATAAATTACTTTCGTTGTTAGTTTTGTTAGGCTTTTTTCTTGGAACAGTGGTTGACTTAAACATTAAAGTTACATTATCCAATATTTTTCTTATTATAGCTTTGTTTATAATGTCACGGAATATAGTAGAGTATTTTGCTGTAAAATATTACGACAAAAGAATATAGTTTATTGTGGAGTAAGAAGGAATGAACAAACAAAAAAATTATAAAAGGGGTAACTCATATTGGTTATGTTACTTCGCTGTACCCAGATAAGTTATGGATTAATATTTAAACAAAGGATAAACATTTAAAAAGAGTAAATGCAAGGAAAAGTATTTTAAAGTGGAGATTTAGAGGGTTGTATTTTCTTTAAATGCCCACATATGAATACTTTTGAATATGCTTTAAATAGGAGGGATTGTTTTTGAAAAGAGTGAATGTAGTTTCAGCTTTAATTTATGATAATAATGAAAATATATTAATCGTTAAAAACATAAAGGGTAATTCTTTTTATTGGGGTCTTCCTGGAGGGGCAGTTGAGGGAAATGAGACTTTAGAACAAGCTGTAATTCGCGAAGTAAAAGAGGAAACAGGATTCAATATTGCTGTGGATAGATTACATTCTGTTAGGGAAATGCTCTTTGAAGAACGAGGTCATCATGCTTTAATCATTACTTTTTATGCAAAGATTATTGATGGTGAAATAAACATTAATGATCCAGATCATGATATTGTTGAAGTTAGATGGGCAAATAGTGAAACCATAAAGGAATTCATGCCGTCTTTATTTGAGATGTTAAAAATGAATTGTGATAAGGATAACATACAGGCTTTTTATGCATTTGAAGGTATCCGATAAAATCAAGAAAAGGTTTTATTATTGATAACAGATTAGGTAGGATACATAGTGAAAATTAGCATTTATGTATACGCTTGTCGTAAGTGTGAAGTAGATGAGATATCCACGCCGATTGTAACAGCCAATATGCCAGTTCCTGTCTTTCCTAAAAGTATCGCTTCCCCGTCGATTATGGCGTATATTATGACACAAAAATATATTGTATATTTTAGAATTACTTTACGTTTACTTTTAAATCCACATCCATCAACTTAAGAATTTTATAACACACCCAAAACGAAAAAATGTACATCTCCAGATGAAAATGTACGTTTTTTTGTTTTGGGATACTTGCTTTTCTTATCTTGATAGTGATGTGGTGAGACCTTTTAGTTGTAATCATCATTTTGATAATCGTTATCTAAGCTGAGCACTCTTCCACGCGGACGATATTCTATGTGAAAGGTATTATGCTATTACTTGTACTGAGGCTCTTCTTGTTCAATTTGCTGAAGACGAGGATTTAAAGATTCAATAATTTCTTGAGTTTGTTGTGCTGCACCTTTATATAATTGTTTTGCTTGCTGGTTATCAGTATCAAGAACAAATCCTTCTAGGCATGCTTGAGCACTCTTTAATCCAGCGATAGTTTGTTTAAGTTTAGTGCTTACTGTCATGTAGTATTTCCTCCTTGTAAATGTACTTCAAAATATAGAATGCCTATTTTGTTATCATAGTACGATTTCCAATTTTAGGGTTATGTGAATGAGAAATTTTACATTTAATTATTCGAAGGAGGATTTTTTTAGCTAATAGCTACATGGAATACCATTAAGTGATGTTATGTTAATTTAACGTGAATAGAATATTTATAAGAAAAATCTACCATATAAGAAGGTAAATCATTTGTATATTCTATGGTAAAGATTAGCTTCATGGATGGATATGGAATAGTTTTGTCCCGATAACAAAAACTAACAGAAAGAAAACGATAATATATAAAGGAGATTAAATATGTTGAAAAAGATAGGAAAAACTTTCCTGGTACTCCTCTTTGTATTTATCGGCCTATGTTTTGTTTTGCTTGTTTGGGATGAAATTGACAGAACAGCAGCTGAAAAAAGTGGGAGATTTGGCCAGCAGCCTAGCCAATACCCTATTCGTCAAAGTGATATTACTATGTATACAGACGGGAAACAGTTAAACAATCAATTATTCTCAGATATAAAGAATGCAAAACATTACGTGCATATTAACTTTTTCTCTATTGCTGATGATGAAGTAAGTCATCAGTTTCTAGAGTTATTGAGGAAAAAAAGTCAGGAAGGTGTAGAAGTATACTATGCAGTGGACAGGCTAGGTGGAATTTTACTAAAGAAAAAGGAAAGAGAATTATTAGTTAAAAAAGGAGTGCATTTTACGTATTACAATAAGCCTGCTTTCCCTTATCTTTCTTCTTCTTTGGACCATCGGAATCATCGTCGTATTTCAATTATTGATGGAAAGATTGGGTACATTGGCGGATTTAACATTGGCAGGAAGTATTTAGGAGAAAAAGAAAAACTTGGTTACTGGAGAGATTATCACCTTCAAATACGAGGAGAAGGAGTTCAAGATCTAGAACACCAATTTGTGTTAGACTGGAAGAAAAACTCAGAGAAAGCGATTCCGATACACAGTGCGATAAAGGAAAAGGGAGCAACCTCGCATCGATTTACTGCATATTATAGCGGAGAAAAACTTGGGCAAGATTATGCAATGCTGTTTCAACAAGCAAAGGAGTCCATCATTATATTAACACCTTATTTTATACCAAAAGACAGAACTATTTGGAACGCATTAGTAGATGCAAGAAAGAGGGGAGTTCGTGTCAAAATTCTGTTCTCACCTCATTCGGATGCACTGTTAGTTAAAGAAGCAGCGTATCCATATATCCGAAAAGCATTAAAACAGGGAATGGAAGTATATGGTTATAAAAAGGGAGTGTTACACGGTAAAGTATTTTTGATTGATGAAAAAGTATTGATGGTTGGGACCGTGAATTTTGATTCGCGCTCGTTTCATTTAAATGAAGAAATGAACTGTTATATCCATGACCCTGTCTATATTTCGAAAATAAAGCCAGTCATTAATACAGACTTGCAAAATTCAAAGCGAGTAACGTCCTCTGACGTCAATCAATTATCTATAAAAGAAAAAATGAAAGAAAAAGTTGCAAAAATATTTGAGTATTATTTGTGAAAACAAAGTATTTTTATATTAAGGAGTAGTAAACTGCATTTTATTAGAATAAATTAAATTAATGACACAAGCGAAGAGGTTTAGCTTGTGGACTTTCTATTAAGTGAGAATCTTGTTATCATTAAATTTGTACCTAGAGATGAAAGAGGCTGTCCCAAAAGTTTCATTTTTGGGACAGCCTCTTTCACTATATAAAGGGGGAGTGGAACCTATTTTACACCAACTGCATCATATGACTGTTTCACGGCTGCCACTTCTGCAGAGTTTGCACCGTATAAATCTGCAGCGGCTTGTACTAAACCAGCGCGCGCTTGACTAAAAGTTGCAGATTCAGTTAAGTATACTGTATTTGCACGATAGTAAATTGCGCCTACTTTATCTTTGCCAATACCATTTACGGTTACACCATAATGTGTACCGCCATTTGCCAATAAGTAAGCAGCTTTATTGATAATACCGCTATTTGTATGAACGCCGCCATTATCGCTCGTTCCAGTATAACGTTTAGAATAATGATCTGGGTCATCATACTTTGTTGGATCGCTCATTGAGCGAAGCGCATCTCCAGCTGTACCAGGTGTATAAATATCTTCACCAACTTCCCAATCTGGATTACGGTTATCAGCGTATTCGATTAATGTTCCAAAGATATCAGAAAATGCCTCATTTAATGCACCAGACTCATTTTGATAAATCAGGTTTGAACTATATTCTGTAACGGCATGCGTTAACTCATGTCCGACAACATCAATTCCTCCGGAAAATGGAATAAATGTATATCCATCTCCATCACCATACACCATTTGGGATCCATTCCAGAAAGCATTGTTATAATTTCTTCCATAATGAACTGTAGATTTTAACGGTGCACCAGCATCGTTATAAGAGTTGCGGTTAAACGTTTTCTTATAATAATCATATGTTACACCTGCATAATAATGTGCATCCACTGCTGCTGCATCACGGGTAGCATTAAAGATGTTATCTGTATCTGCCCATAAAGTTCCTGGAAGTGTAGTACGATTCTTTGCATCATATGTGTAAATTGTTGCACCGTGTGTATTATCTTGTAAATAATAACTAGATCGAGATAATGTTGTATTAATAGATTTTGTATCGCCTAATACCCCTTTACCTGTTCCCACTTTATTTGTTCCTGTTACAGGTTGAATCGGTGCATTATTCTCAGTATTAGCATTATGAATTGTATTGTATTTATTTAGTACTTTCCCATTATCAGCTTCAATGAAATAATAATAGTTTCCTGGCTCTGGATCTAAGAAATTCAGTTTCACAACATATGCGTATATTGTTTCCTCACCATTTTGATATACAAATAAGTCCGCCGCCGGCTCTACTTCATATTTTGGATTTAGCCCCAAATCTTTTTGTGCAGCTTCAATTGCTTGTTTTCCGTCAATTTTATTTTTATTTTTTAGCTGCTCTTTCTTATCTAAATCAGGTGCAACAGTTCCTGATACAACTTTTAATACACCGTCTTTCCCAATATGAGCTACTTGAGTAGAACCCCATACCGGCACACCTTCATACATTTGCTGTAAACGGACAACTGTTGCTTCTCCTACAGGATCTTTTACAACCTTTTGTACTTTAAAAGATTCTTCTGCACTTTTTTCGCCTAGTTTATAATCTTTTTTCGCAGCGTTTAAATAATCAAATACAACAGATTCTGCTTTTTTCCCAGACGCACTTGTTAAATCACCTGCTACAAATTCTGGAGACTGGACAGCCTCATTGTATTTCTTTGTAGAGAGTACGTTCTTTGAATCTGCAAACGCAGAGCTTGTCCCCCCGAACGTTGTCACTGCCATTCCCGCTGCTAACACAAACGCTAAACCCTTTTTCTTCATCATTTTTTGCCCCCTAACAAAAATTTTTAAAAGAGTAGATTTATAGTAACATTAAATTTCTATTATTAAAATACTGAAAATTCAAATAATTTTTTTCTCAAGTTTTCTTGCGTTTTGATAAACAATTTAAAAATTTAGATTTTCAAAAGAAGAAATTGCAACTCTAGAAAACGTGCAAAGCGATTGAGTGTTTTAGACTATAGTTGTTATTAAACATTATTCACAAGTAAATGTGCAAATCGTAGGGGACAGTATTTTGCCCTGCGCAATGCAAAGAGGAACGGTATATATAAGCATAATTCCCGTTGCTTCAGCATATAAAACTGATAGCATCTATATAAATGATAGAAGTTATTCAGAGTAAGTTTATATAATGAGAGGGGGAATATGAATGAATCAAAAACTTTCTACAAAGCTAGTTGTTGCAATTGGAATTGGTTCAGCCATATATGGTGTATTAGGATTATGGGGATTCTCCATTGCGCCGAATACTTTTATTAAACCAGCACTTGCTTTATTAACGATTTTCGGTGCTATCTTTGGACCAATTGCAGCTTTATTAATTGGACTTATCGGTCATACAATTACAGATGCTATTGCTGGTTGGGGCATTTGGTGGGGCTGGGTATTAAGTTCAGGAATCATTGGTTTATTTATGGGATTTGTCCAAAAGCGCCCTGCATTTAGTGTGAAAAATGGAACGTATAGTAAGGGAGATATCGTTTACCTTTCTATTACGGGTGTAATTGGTATTCTTTTGGGAATCGTCTTTGCTGGTATATTTGACATTTTCATTATGGGCGAACCGTTTGATAAAATTGCTATTCAAGTAGGTGGTGCGATTATCGCAGATATTCTCGTGTTCTTTATCCTCGGTTTACCAATCGTGTTAGGACTTGCGAAGGCGAATAAAAAAAATACACAATTAAAGGCCGAGAAGTAGGAAGATGCATATGAAACCGATTGTTTCTTTTGAAGAATTCACATTTCAATATAAAAGCGTAGCTGAACCGACTTTGCAGGATATTACCTTTCATATTTATCCTGGCGAAAAAGTGTTAATCGCTGGGCGAAGCGGGTCGGGAAAATCTACATTAGCTCATTGTATTAATGGGCTCATTCCTTTTTCCTATGAAGGGACAAGTACAGGGAACCTTTCTGTATGTGGTATAGATCCTAGACATACGAGTATATTTGAATTAAGTCAACATGTAGGAACGATTCTGCAAGATCAAGATTCTCAATTTATCGGATTAACGGTTGAAGAAGACGTTGCGTTTGCGATGGAAAATGATTGTACGGGGCAAGTGGAAATGAAGCAAATTGTACAACGTTCACTTGAAGAGGTAGACATGATTAAGTTTCATTCACATAGCCCTCACGATTTATCAGGAGGACAAAAACAGTCCGTTTCTCTTGCAGGCGTACTAGCTACAAATGCCGAGATTTTGCTGTTTGATGAACCTTTAGCGAATTTAGATCCTGTAAGCAGCGAAAAAGCAATTCAACTTATGAAAAAGATTCATAGACAAACGAATAAAACAATAATCATTATTGAGCATCGCATTGAAGAAATACTCGATCTTGGTTTAGATAAAATTATTATTTTGGAAAATGGCCGTATCATTGCAATCGAAGCACCGCTTGAACTATTGCAGAAAAATGTTTTACAAAAAGCAGGGCTAAGGGAGCCTGTATACGTAGAAGCATTAAAAACATTGGAATATCCACTCTCGAACGAAGAAGTTTATCCGATAGAAAATGTTAATTCTCATACATTGCACGAGACGCTATCAAAATGGATGTTACAAAATCCGATACATACAGCAATATTCGAAAAAGAATGTCTATGTAAAATAGAGAATATATCGTTTGCATATCTAAATAGAAATTTTGCACTGAAGGATATATCTATGTCTATATACAAAGGAGAAATACTCGCTCTTTTAGGAAACAACGGTGCTGGAAAATCAACACTTGCTCATATTATGACGGGAATGAAAAAAACTCATCAAGGTAAAATTCTTTTAGAAGGAACGGATATGACAAGATGGTCAATCCGAAAGCGGGGAGAGGTCGTCGCTTATGTGATGCAAAACCTGAATCACATGATTACACAAGCAACGGTTTGGGAAGAAGCTGCGTTTGCTTTAAAACTGAAGAATGCTTCAGAAGAAATACATAAAAAAGTAGAACATGCATTACAAATTTGCGGTTTGTATCCATTTCGAAATTGGCCGGTACAAGCATTAAGTTATGGGCAAAAAAAGCGTCTAACGATAGCCTCGATTCTTGTTACAAGTCCCAAACTTATTATTTTAGACGAACCCACTGCAGGGCAAGATTATTTTCACTACAAAGAGTTTATGATGTTTATACAAAAATTAGCAAAACGTGGAATTTCTTTTTTATTGATTACACATGATATGAACTTAGCGATAGAATACGCAAATCGCGCGATTGTGCTACATAATGGAGAAGTTATTGCAGATAATGCAGTAACTACCGTGTTGGCGAATGAGTGTATTTTAAAACGTGCAAACCTTCGTGTGAGCTCACTTACCCGTCTAGCGAAACATGGGAACATGCCAATTCCGCAGCAATTTGTTCAATCTTATATGGAAGCAAGAAGGAGGAAGCGTTCATGAGTAAGATGGGGACATTACACATAGAAGGTGAATCCTATTTCCATCGTATGGATGGTGCTGTAAAGCTCATCCTATTTATTATATGGATGATTCTTACATTCCTATTTTTTGATTTTCGTATTTTATTATTCTTATTTCTAATCGGCTGCATACTGTTAGGTATCGCAAAAATCCCAACGCGTAGTATATTACTTATTTTTAGTGTTATTTTCACATTTAGTATTCTGAATTCCATCATGATTTTATTGATTACCCCAACACATGGATCGGAGCTAACTGGTACATATACGCCACTTCTCTACATTGGTTATGCGACTATTACAATAGAAACTCTTTTTTTCGCAATGACATTATCATTAAAATATTTTACCTTATTACCGTTTACACTTATTTTTATTTACACAACACATCCAAGTCAATTTGCTAGCAGCTTAAACAAAATTGGACTGCATTATAAAATTGCCTATGCAGTTAATATTGCACTGCGCTATATTCCGAATATACAAACAGAATATGAACTCATTAAACATGCGCAGGAAGCAAGGGGGATTCCATTTCATAAAGGAGAAGCAACTCTATTTCAACGAATTAAAAATCGAGTGACGATTTTTTGGCCACTTGTAATCAATTCATTAGATCGAATTGATACCGTTTCGAATGCTATGGATTTACGAGGTTTTGGAAAAAAGGAGAAACGAACTTGGTACTATAGAACGGAAATGCAGTCTCTTGATTATATGACGATTCTTATTGGGATTTGTGTTTTGATTATCGCTATTTATTTAAAAGTTACAATTTTTCATTCGTTTTGGTATCCTTTATGAATAGTAACTGTATATTAGCAAATTTGTAAATAGGCTCTAGAATATAAACGATAACTATAACTACAATTAATTCTATGACTGTAGGCTATTGTATTTTAGACAGTAAAAATGAACGGCTTTATTATCAGCTATGGCTTTGAAATAAAGTTCGATAAATTATAAAAAAGTCTGATTGTTATTTCGGTTCTAGATGCCAAACATTTTGTTGTGTAGTTTTCTTTAATTAGTAACTAAATATGCATAATTGCATAAATAAATTGAAAAATATAGGTTATTATTAAAGTATATTTTTAAAGAATTGTTTTTGCTAATGAGTAAAAATTAAATTTAAAGGGGGATTTGTGTATATGGTGTTCCGAAATACAAAACTTGCTATCTTTACTATTTCTTCATTTTTTATTTTAGGTTCTTCATCCTTATCATTTACAGATACCGTGTATGGTGAAGGAGTTTCTTCGTCTTCAAAAATAAATCAAGGGGTAACTTCAACTAATTATGATGATACATATTATAATAGCATGAAGGGGAAAACGGGCTTAGAGTTAAAAAAGGAACTTCATAATATTATTGATAATCATACAAAGATATCATACAGTGCAGTTTGGGAAGCGCTAAGAGATACTGATGAAGATCCAAATAATAAAAATAATGTACTTCTCTTATATACAGGGCGTTCGCAAGGGAAATTTACAAATGGTTCAGGGGTCGATAATTGGAACCGAGAGCATGTTTGGGCAAAATCTCACGGTGAGTTTGGGACGGCTGCAGGGCCTGGAACGGATCTTCATCATTTAAGAGCTACAGATGTATCTGTAAATAGCTCACGTGGGAATTTGGATTTTGATAACGGTGGTGTGAATCATCCAGAAGCAACAGAATGTAAATATGATAGTGATTCCTGGGAGCCTCGTGATAGTGTAAAAGGTGATATTGCTAGAATGTTATTTTACATGGCTGTTCGTTATGAAGGGGATAACCGTGAAGTAGATTTGGAACTAAATGATAAAGTAAACAATGACAAAGCTCCTTATATGGGAAAGCTATCTGTTTTACTAAAATGGAATGAACAAGATCCTGTTGATGATTTTGAGCGAAAGCGTAATGAAATAATCTATACAAAGTATCAACATAACCGGAATCCATTTATTGATCATCCTGAATGGGCAAATGAAATTTGGAAATAAATAAGTAAAATTATAGCTTGAAAAATATAAAGTGAAAAGGAGTGGTCCTTATGACCACTCCTTTCTCTTCATTAGGAAAGTAAAAGGTTTTTGGCTAAACTTCCATTACTATGTATGATTGAATTATTTAAAAATTATAATCACATACTTACGGAGACGTTATTATGAATTATATGGATTCTACTAATTTTGCTTTACATGCAAAAAGTAAGCAGTTTTATTGGGAAGGGAATGGCCAATTATCTATTAAAACATTTTCTAATGGAAAAGCACATTACAGGACTAGTAAAGGTTTTTTTGCGTAGATATTTACTTCTTAATGAAGGGTTTTATACAATGTAGTGTAGTGCTATTTCCAAGAAGAAAATAAAAAATTCTTCTTGGAAATAGCACTATTTTTATGCAGAAAACAGCTGTTTTTTACTTTTTAAAACACTTACAGGCTAATCTTATTCTTCCTCTGTTTCAATTAATTCAACATCGCCAGATATTGAATCCCCGGCAAGCTCTGATGCTTCTTGATAAAATTTCTCCGTGTTGATACCCTTTTTTCTTTTATCATAAACAGAATTACAAGGAATACCTGTTGCTTGTGCGTGTTTCAAAGGGTCATATTTTTGCCCTGTTTTAAACATCATATAAAGGATTTTGGCAATTTTGCCATACATATTGTCCAATTGCTGTTTTCCCATTCATATTACGCTCTACTAGACGATGATAATAGGAACTGAATACGGATGGTTGCTTTTTCATCGCAATGATAATCATCGCCATTTGAAAGAGTACACGACGTGCATCTCGAACACCATTAAAGGTCATTCTTGTCCCCTTTACTGATGTTCCTGATTGTTTATTTTCAGCCGAAACATCGAGATACTTTTTGAACTCTTTGTATGTACTAAATCGTTCAACATCACCAATCGCTCCGATAAGAGTACAAGCCCAGTTATCGCTCATAAAAGGAAAAGAGTACTGAAATAAAGTTTGATCAAAAATACCTCACAAACCTGTATTTTACGGTAAATAAGAAGAATTCATTTTGAAAAATCTTTTTATCAAGACCTTAATCGTAAAAAGTCAAAAAAAATAAAGATCGATACATATTAGACATTACTAATATGTATCGATCTTTTACTTCTTTTCCAGAATCGCGCCTTTAATGGAATAATGAAAATATGATCTTAATCCTAACATCACTTAATTCTTGTTCAACTGACGAGTGACACAAAAGCCCTGAAAATACAGAGGTGCCCACGGCATGCAATATGAGTATGGGCAGACACCTAAACGTTCAATGCGAAGCGGCGAACGTTAGCGTTTTTTTGCCACGTTTCAACGAGGCGGAAGGCATCTTCAGTCTCATTATATTCTGAATTATATGGCCGCCCCAAGACCGCTCAGACCTTCAACGGAATTTGAGAAATGATGCGCGGCAGAATTAGTAACACTGCAGCTAATAACAGTAACACAGAGCCTAATACTGCCAGTTCCGATAAAGCAAGAATTCCAGGTAAAGTAGTCATGGCATGAAACATCACTACAGCACCTAAAATCCCAAATATCGCCATGTGCCATTTTCGGAGTTGAAAACCCACCACAGAACTCCAGCCTATGAGAAAAAACAGCGGCATATGCAGATAATGTGTAATTACAGACAACAGTGAAATGTTATCAAAGTAAATGATTGAAGTTAAAATCGGTATGAGCAGAAACAGTGATATAATGCTTATTGCTCCAGTATAGGCCCAAAAGAACTGTTTTCTGGTCAGGCCCCGTGACACATATAGTTTTATTGCAACCAGTGGATATACAATTCCCATTACCAGAAGGTATATTTTAGGAGCATATATGATGGAATTCCGTATCAATAAAGTATCATCTATTATTACATTAGAAAACACTATAAGAATAGCCATTGTCAAGGCATAGATGCCTATAAACCAACATGTGGCCTTAGCCTGTGTTGATAGCAGAAGCTTCAAAGCTTTTTTCATCATTACTCTTTTCCTCCTTTTTCGGTCATGTAGATGAATAAATCCTGCAGCGAGGGCTGAGAGAATTCAAGACCTGCTTTTGCGGCGTCAAGGCGGTCCTGTTCTGACAACTCCCCGAACAATACAGCCTCTTTCTGCCGGCCTAAGGTTCGCTGCAACAAGCTTTCACGACCGTTAACGAAGCTGTCTACGGCTTCGCTAAATCCTGTTACGGCTGTTCCTTTTGAACGCAGGGTATCACAGTCGTCGTGGGCAATTACCCGTCCCTTATTAATAATTATAGCTTCGCTGAAAAGCCCCTCCATCTCATTGATAAAATGTGTTGAAAACAAAATAAGCTTTGGCCTCTGCGTATAGTCTGATAAAAGTTCGCTGATAAACAGCTTGCGTACGGCGGCATCCATGCCGAGATATGCTTCGTCATAAATGGTAATCGGCGTCTGTCCAGCTAGCCCGATAATCACATGTACCGCTGAACGCATACCGTGACTTAAGGCTCCCATTGTTTTCTTCATCGGTATTTCAAACAGCTTCATAAGTTTTTCTGCATAGGCGGCATCCCAGTTAGGACGGAGCGCAGCCGTTATTTTAAACAAGTCTTTTACATGTAAGGAATTTTCTGTTTCATTCTGATTGTCATAGATATAGGCGATTTGTGGCATTATGTTCCTGTTTTCATAAGGATTTTCGCCGGATATGGTTATTGTTCCTGAGGATGGTCTGCGGTAGGCGCTGAGCAGCGACAAAAGTGAGGTCTTTCCTGCACCATTCCTGCCAATCAGCCCGCAGATTGCCTGCTCGGGAAGGTTTAAACTTATATTATTGAGTGCAAGGGTATTTCCGTATTTAAGCGATACATTTTCAATATTAATCATTTTTTTCTCCTTTCCACGCACTATCGATCATTTCATGAATCTCCCGAAGGGTAAAGCCCAGGGGCTTTGCCAGGGCCGTAAGAGGTTCTACATGTTCCTGGAAAAATGCATCTGAAAAGCGTCTTTTAAGCTTTTCAGGTGCATCGGGGCTCACATACATTCCTAGCCCGCGCTTTTTAAAAATTATTCCCTCATCCACCAGAAGGTTAATCCCTTTCAGTACAGTGACGGGATTTATGTTGTAATGGCTGACAAGCTGGCTGTTTGAGGGTATCTGTTCTTCAGGTGCCAACCGCCCGTTAAGAATATCCTCCTCAATGGCCTCTTTGATTTGGAGATAAATGGGACGGTTACTATCCAGAGCTGACTTCATGACGTCCTCCTTTCATTTATAGTGTTATTGTATACTGGTGTTATATAAGAGTATAATACCTCTTGGGAAATATTTCAAGTGTATATTTAAAATAAAGTTTGATTAAATTAACTTAATAAACCTTGATAAAGGAACAAATAGAAAAAGCGTGTTTTGAAAAAAGATTGATCAAAACACGCTTTTTCTAAATTCAATTGAATCATCCTTTTAACATATTTTCCGAAAAGAAGTCCCTTTCCTCAAGGAGCGAGAAGGGCGTAGCCCAGCGAGTAGGTGGGGGATGAATTTTCGGTAGGTGATCGCCTACATATGTTCTTTGTATGTACTTTTGAGGCTATGCGATATAATAAATATGAAAATATGAAATTAAGTGGTGGGTAGTTCACAAAGATTGATCAAAATGGATTCTTCTTAAGCATATTTAAGTTTCGGTTTTATAAAAAAGTTTGATCATTTTCTGCCTGTGTTACTCCACAATCGCGTCCTTTAGCTGAATAAGTAAAATTTCTATGTTAGCGCCTATTTTAATAAAATTAAATTAGTGTTGCAATCCGTTAACCATTTTAGTCAGTTCCGCCTCAAGTCGATCAAAGTTCTGTTCATTGGCTTCGTAACAGAAACTTCTCACTTTTTCGCATTCTTTAACTGATTTGTGGAGCATTTGCCATATAAGTTCGGTTTTGCCTTCTTTCTCAGCAAATGTAATGGTTAGTAAAAATTCATGTATTGGCCCTAGATGGTGGATAACAATCTTTTCAGATTCAATTATTTCGGAAAAGATGGATTTGCAGAGGGAATTTTAAACTCATTAAGAGAATCAAACAATAGACTTCTTAGTGATCCTTTTAAGGATAAGAGTTGTATCGAATTCTTTGAAAAAACTTATGATACAAGTAAAACTTTACTAGCTGAAATAACAAAATTTAAAGAGAAATTACCTATTCTTGATAATGACCCAGTTGGTTATGAAGAACAATTTCATAAGTTAATGCAAATCATTCTATTTAAAACTGACAGTATGGTATTCTTTGAATGTAACGGGTTACGTCTCTTTTTAAGTCCCCCAGAAAAAGAGGGATTTGCTCAATCTAGTTCAGTCATTTATTTTCAAGTTGAAAAAATTAAAAAGACTTATGGAGATCTATTAAGTAAAGAAATTGTTTTATTGATGAACCGCATATTGTATCGAAAATGGGACAAATAGAAACATGGATGACATTCTTTAAAGATACAGAAGGTAATACTCATGCTTTAATGAATGAAGTACAATGTCAGTGAAAGAGATCGTTGATAACGGTCTCTTTCACTACTTTCAGTTTTTTAGCATTTCACAAAATAGAAAAAATTCCACTTTGTTTGGTGGTACGATACTAGCGCAAATGAGAATAAGACACATAAAAGGATAGTATTAATATCGGAGGGAGAATAAGTTGGTCATTGAATTGTTTATCAAAGGATTAATCATTGGGCTTAGTATAGCTGCTCCAGTTGGACCTATTGGGGTTTTATGTATACGACGCACATTGGAGTACGGAAAATGTATTGGTTTTATGTCAGGCTTAGGTGCAGCAACAGCTGATGGACTGTATGGGCTGATTGCTGGGCTCGGTTTAACATTTATAACTAATTTTTTAGTTGAACAACAAGGATGGATTCACTTCATTGGTAGTGTGTTTTTATTATATATAGGATTGAAAATTTTTGTTTCAAAACCATCAAAAATATCAGCTAAAGCTAATGGTAATAATGTTTTTGGAGCATATGCTTCAACCTTTCTTTTAACTATTACAAATCCAGTAACCATATTATCTTTCCTAGCCATTTTTTCTGGACTTGGAATGTCTAATTCGAATAATGATACAATAACTAGCTTAGTCGTAGTATTAGGAGTATTTTTGGGTTCTACATTATGGTGGCTAATTCTTAGCAGTGTAACAGGAATATTGATGAATCGAATGAAAAATTTCCCTTTAAATATTGTGAATCGTATTTCTGGATTTATTATATTAATGTTTGGTTTATGGTCTATGTACAATTTAATGAAGAGCCTTTTTACATAAAATAAGAGGTTTTAAGCTATTGTTTCTTGTTTTTGCTATAATATATGAGTTCGTTTAAAGATAGCTAAGTTTTTAAAGTTATACATTAAGTTATTGCGATATTTAAATCGTTGACAGTTATGTATTGGCAACATATAATTCATATATGAAATATATGTTAACTTTTAGAGAAATGTGGAAGATACATAGAAATAGTTGTAAAACTCCAGATAAATGTTTGGGAATATAATTATTTATATTTGACTTGTTTAGTGTAGACTTTATTCTCTGAAGAAAGGGTGTTTTCTATGCAAATAACGGCAAGGGAATTATATGCTTTAATTAGAGATGTATATCATCAATTACAAAATAATCTCGAGAATCAATTGAAACAATTCGATATTAGTGTAGTTCAATTTGGAGTTATACAAGTGTTATCAGAATCAGAAAAAACTTCGATGTCTGAATTAAAACAAAAAATTGGTTGTGCTCCTAGTAATGTTACTACTATGGTTCAACGAATGAAAAGAGATGGCTTTGTAACAACTACTAAAAACCCAGCTGATCAAAGAGAAACATTCGTATATTTAACTGAAAAAGGTAAAGAAACGAAAGAAAAAGTAAATGTTCAATACAAAGCATTCCTTAAAGAAAATTTTTCTTATTTTGATGAAGAAAAATTTATAACATTATCAGAAATTCTTGAAGACTATAAACTTCATTTATTAAACGTTGAAAAGAAATAACAAAAGTGTAACTATATAAATCCAAATTAAAAAACGCCATAAAACCATTCTTTTTAGGTGGACGAGAGCATCTGGCCGTACATAGAAGCGGTCAGGGTCTTTTTCTGCATAGCAGCAATGTATATGTCGAAAAATCAAAATGGATTTATATAATATAATAGTTGCATTTTTTTTACATAAATATTTCATATATGAATTATATTTTTGGGTATTTATTTCATATATGAAATAAAATCAGAAACTAAGGGAGAGATTTAAGTGAGTGATAATGGAATGAAACCTATGTTAATTCTACTAGCAACTGTAGCATTTTTTATTGGGATGGATTCTTTAGTGGTATCACCTTTAATTCCTGATATTGCTAAAGCTACCGCAGTACCAATGGAAAGGGGAGGGTGGTTAATTACCTCTTATGCATTATTCTATGGATTAACTGCTCCATTTTTTGGCCCGATTTCTGATAAATTTGGGCGCAAACAAATGATTGTGACAGGAATGATCATATTTTCAATTGGAACTTTTTGTACAGGACTATCACAAGATTTTAATACAATTTTGGGTTTTCGTGCATTAACAGGTTTATCAGGGGCTATGGTGATGCCAAGTATTTTTGCGTTAATAGGTGATAAAGTACCTTATAATATGAGAGGCACAGCAATGGGAATGATCATGGGGGCTATGGTTGGCTCTACTGTGTTAGGTGTACCAATTGGGGCTTTTTTAACTTCTGTTGGTAATTGGCAATGGACTTTTTATGGTATAGGGGTTTTAGCAATGTTGGTTGCATTTATTATAATGGGCATCTTGCCTAAAACGCCACCAACAAATGAAATTCCAGTTTCTGCACCAGCGGCAATGGTTTCAGGGATAAAGACAGCCTTTACCAATACATCTGTGTTCTTTGCATTATTATCTACTTTTTTGTGGACTGTTAGTTTACAAGGTATATTTTCTTATATTGGAGTTTACTATAAAGAGAATTTTGATTTTAGTGTAGAAAAAACAGGAATGGTAATTTTTTTGGCAGGAGCCGGTAGTATTATAGGCAACGTCATAGGTGGTAAATTAGCAGATCAAATCGGTAAAAAAGCAGTTGTTTCAATTGCTACTATTATCGCGGCAATTGGAGTTGTTAGTTTCACTTTGTTAACTGAACATGTAATATTTGCAATGATTGTACATGTATTATGGAGTACATCAATTGGATTTGGTCAATCTTCATTAACAGCTTTAATTTCAGACTTAAGCCCTAAAGTAAGGGGGACCGTAATGGCTCTGAATAGCTCAGCAATGTATATGGGAATGATGTTTGCCTCTGCAGGTGCTTCCTGGTTATTGGTAGGCGGACAAACATTTTTAGCTATTGGTATTATGTGTGCAATTGCTAGCTTCTTAGTACTGCTAATTATGCATTTCTTAATAATAGAAAATTCGATTATGAGGAAAAGAAGTTATTAAATAAGAAAGAGTAAATTTTTCTTTGTTAGAAAGAAGAAAGGAGAGCACATATTAATCATATATACGATGTGTTCTCCTTTTACTAAACTAAAGAGTCTGAGTGATTAACAAAAAATATAATCAATTCAATTTAGAAGTTATTAATTAAACGCTTTATTGCATCAATTACTACAAATGGTTCATCGTTTTGTATATAGTGGGCACTATCTTCTGCAATTATAAGCTTACTTTTTGTAGATATCTCAAGAATCTCTTTTTGCATTTCATTCCATAATTCTTGAGATTTTTTAGAATAATGATCTTTTTTTCCTGCTGATAAAACAATCAAGGGAACATTTAATTGTTGTTTTGTTTGTTTTAGTTGCTTTAGACTTGCAGTGAATTCATCGTATGTACTTTCATAAATAAATTGGTTGTTATATGCTTGTTGAAATTCTTTTGACATTGTGGGAAGAAATCTTTCTTGATAATCTTCTGGTGTAGAATCAATTAAAAGTAATGCAGCAACGTTGTTAGGATACTTTGCAGCATATATCCGCATGTTTACTCCACCAAAAGAATGACCTACTAATATGTATGGGGGTTGTATCTTCATTTTTATTAGAAGTTCATTCAATTCTTCTAGCATCTCTTGGCTCGTTCTAGGATTAAGGCTTTTCTCGCTTTTTCCTAATCCAGCTCTATCATAGACAAGTACTTCCGTTAGCAGAGAAATTTCAGTAATTATTGAACTCCAAGCTTTAGAATAGTCTCCATATCCAGCATCCATTATAATGGTAGGTTTGTCTGTTTGCTCTCCATACAACTTTGTAAATAATTTGAAACCACTGATTTGTACAAACTGCTCTTTCTCCCTACGTTTCATAGTAGTCCTCCTATAATTAAAAGTATATTTTTCCTTCTGAAACGGTACTGAAAATAAATGCATTTGACTAGAATCTCTAAATAGAATTCTAGCATATGTAAAAAAAGATGTTAGTTTTTATATTGGTTTAATTCTCCTTTAACAATTATTGTTAAAGTCATTTGGGGAAATTAAATTGTTTAAAAGGGGAGGAGGTTTATAAGGTGACTGGAATTACTGAATGTTCTCTTCGTTATTATTTAAATTTAGAACGATTGAGGACAGAGAAATTGGAAAACGGTCAGTTGGTATTATCCAGTTTAGATTTAGAAAATATTATGCACATAATTGAATAAGAAACAAGCGTTAATAAGCTTGTTTCTTATCTTGAACAGGTATATCCGTCCGATCAATGATTAAATTATATGTGAGTCCCATTAACACTAACAAACCACCTACTATCTTACCGAGCGATATTTCATGTGAATTGAAAAAATCAATGATAATCCCCATGCTTAACTGACCAATAAAAATGAGTAATGTCAAATAGAAGGAAGATATTTTAGGAATAATATAGTTCGATAATCCAATTACTATAACACCTACTAATCCACCTAAATAAGCAAGAAACGGTATGGATTGCAATGTTGTGTGGGACATGTTAAAAGATTCATTACTAAAAACTAAAAATAGCAACGAAAAAGCGAGACCAGTAATATAGTTGAAAAAAGTTCCTTGGAAAATTCCAATTTGCGTTGCTAAATTTGCATTAATCACCCTTGCGATTACGATGGAACAGCCAGCTAAAATGGCAATACATATATATAACATCATTTCTCCTCCATTAGAAAATATTCATAACAACAATTCCAGAAGCAATCAGTAATAAGCCGACCATTTTCTTTTTTTCAAACTTCACAACTTGCATTCCTAATAATCCGAAATGATCGATGATAATAGAAGTGATCGACTGACCGAGTAAACCTAAAGCGATTGTTAAAGATACACCAAGTGTTGAAAAGCTAACATTAGTAAAGAGTACGGTGAACACCCCGATAGCTCCTGCACTATATAAGTACAGCGGAATTCCTTTATGAATCTTAATTTTAAATTTCCCTACTATTAAAATGATAATAACCGTAATTAATCCAACAATATGAATAAGAACGCTAGCGTTATAATTTCCTATAACTTCTGCTAAGATGCCGTTTAGTGGAATCATCAGTGCGATGAGAGCACCGATAAGTGCGGAAAGCAATTTATACATAGTGTTTCCCCCTTGCATTTTTAAAGTTAATTTATCATGATTGAAGTATCGTGTATTATGACATATGTCATAGTAAAGAGGGGATTTGGAGAATTTATGAAAAAAATATATGATTCGAAGAAGTTAGATGAGTATATTCAAAAAAATAATATTGAAGATTTTTTTAGTCATGACATAAAGTCTGTGATGGAGTTATTGTTATTTAAAAAGAATGAATATATATGTAGAGAAAATGAAACACTTCATTATCTTTACTTTTTTGTAGAAGGAAAAGCAAAAGTGTATACGACTTTAAGTAACGGAAAATCGTTATTATTAACTTTTTATAATGGGTTTGAAGTTATGGGAGATGTAGAATTAGTTCGTTCTCAAAAAACGTTTTCCAATGTTCAAGTGATAGAGGAATCATATTGCATTGGAATCCCATTAGAAAAAATTAGAACACGTTTACTTCATGATGCAACCTTTTTAAGTTTTATTTGTGATTCGTTAGCCCATAAACTTGCTAGACTTGCACAAAATAGCTCCATTAATTTACTTTATCCACTTGAGAATCGATTAGCGAGTTACATTCTTGCGATAGGTGAGAGGGTAGAAGATGAAGAAAAAACAATGATATTTCAAGGGAATCTAACGGAAATATCGGAGTTATTAGGAACAAGTTACCGACATTTACTGAGGACGTTAAATATTCTTTGTGATAAAGGAGTGTTAGAGAAGCAGGACAGTTATTTCAAAGTAATAGACGAGCCCTTATTGCAAGAGTTAGCGGCAGATGTTTATAAACAAAATTAAATATATGTTTGTAAGTGAAGTTGTGAGTAGAGTAAGATGATTTTCATTAATGATGAAAATACGATAAAAAATGAAATAAGCTCGATCTTCCTTTAGGCAATTCTGCTTTAATGGCAATTGGTCCGATTTTCCTTAACATACAGAAAATCGGCTTTTTTCTTATCGAAATTTGCTTAGCGTACACTGGTCATGTATTTTTAAGAATAACGGAAGAATATATAGAAAATGCTACATAAAATAGGAAGTTTAATCAACTTAGGGGGGACAACTTTGTTCAATTGGATAGTAAAATCTATACCTAATTTATTTACGATAGGAAATTTATTGTGCGGTGTTTTTTCAATTACCTTAAATATGAGCGGCTTTTTGGAAGCCGCCTGCATTTTTATTTTCTTTTCGGCTGTTTTAGATCTTCTTGATGGAAGGATTGCGAGAAAATTAAAAGTGAATAGTGAGTTTGGCGTAGAATTGGATTCCTTAGCTGATATTGTTAGTTTTGGCGTTGCTCCTGCACTTCTGTTTCATTCGATAGCGGCACCATCTATTTTAACTTCTTTGGCATTTATCCTCTTCCCAACGATGGGTGCTTTAAGATTAGCTAAATTTAGTGTTAAACCAACCATTGGGTATTTTATGGGATTACCTATTCCAGCTGCTGGATTACCATTGGCTGTCATGGGATTGTTTTCATATAGTAATGCATGGATTACCTTAATCCTCGCTCTCTTAATGGTAAGTCCAATTAGGTTTAAAAAACTTTAAGGGGAGGTACCGTCTCTTGGCCATTAAGTTAAGATCTTTTAATACCCCCGAACGAGAATATTTCCCTATGGGTAACTCGTTTTTTTAGGTTGATGGCAATGTGGCAGGACCTTATGCCCATCAACCTAAGATTTTGAAGTATCCCCAAAACGAAAACTTCATCCTTTCATAGTTGCCCATAGAAATTTAGTTTATTTTTTTCGTTTTGAGGAAGAATGTATTTCTTAACTTGATAGTGATGAGATAGTAGGCCCAGATCGTAAAAGGCTATTCCATCACCTCTTCAAAGCGTAATTACAATAAGGACAAGCCAGTTTTGGCTTGTCCTTGTTCCATGCCGCCCGGCGAATTCAAACGGCAATCACACCAAGCCACTATTCGCCCTAGATCTATCATCCCTGCCACAACGCAGGCTTTGTCACCATGAACCATAACATCGCCATTAAAAGAACAATGTAAATCCAAACAGAACGCCGCAACAATTGAATCAAGGCGTCCTTGTCTTGGCCCTTTTCGCCGAATTTCCGAATGGTCGGCGAAAAGGCGCGGGCCAGGAAAAATAATGAACTCGCCATGAGAATAAGGGTCATCACTATCCAAGGGGTCTTCCAAGTCCAAGGGCCCGCCAGTACAAGCAGAACTCCGGATGCAACCAGCACATGCCCGGCATGCTTGGCCAGCCTTACCGAAAATCGGAATATATCCAGATAAGCCTGCTGTGTTCCGGCCTCTGAAGCCCGCAATTTTTTGATGAGCGGAAGCAATACAAAAAACGGGCCGATGGATAAGATTACACTGAAAATATGTACATACAGAAGCAGTCGATACAACATGTCCATCCTTATATCACATTAACCTTCGATGGGACGGAATTCATGAACCCAAACTCTCATATTTGGCAGCCATGGCATGCCAGGGTGAAGAGACAGGATAGAGTGCTTATATTCCTCCACATTCGTATAGCCTTCTTGACGGGCATGCCCATCAGTCAATTCGCCAAGTGACTGCGAATAGACCTTCTCCACAACATACCGGTGACCTTGAAGCTCCATTACTTCCCCGACATCCGCATATCTCCCGTTGCGGCGAGTAGCCGTTTTATGTCCTGCAAGCACTTTTTCAATGTCCTCCTGAATCGTGATGAGACGTTCAATCGTACATGTTTTTGGTGGTAAAGCGTTCGTTTCATTTTGGTTTGTCATCTGGGTCACTCTCCTTTTTTCATTTAAGCATAAGTCCACTTTATCATATAAAAAAATTATTCTATATAGCAAGTTTCTACTTAATAGAGATAACAAAATTTCGTACAATGTTTATATGATAAACGCCAATAATGGGAAAAAGCAGCCCTTGGTTTTGGTGCGAAAACCTCGAGATAATAGCAATTAATCTCTGAATCTTGGACATATTGATACTAGTACTCAAAAAAAGGGATGTAATCGGTATGGAAAATCAAAATTTGTTCAAATGGAAGCATTATCTGCCTGGTATTATTTTACTAACCGTGAGATGGTATCTACACGGTACAACCTCAGTTTTCGTGATTTGGTGGTAAAAAGGTATGGTAACAAATTCACGATAAATTTGTTACCGTACTTTTTTAGTTTTGAGAATGCAATATGGTGTATTATTGGTGTGTCCCTATTACACTACCTCTAAAGATGTATAGAACTTTAATACTTTTAGTGGATTTAATATTGCTTGTACATTGATATAGTTAATATTCAAGAATAGAGAGTAGGAGGGTAACCATATGATTAAAGGATTGTATGAAGCACACTTACCAGTTAGTAATTTACAAAATTCAATTGAATTTTACCGGAAATTAGGATTGGATCTTGCTTGGTGTGATGAAAACACTGCTTTCTTTTGGATTGAAGAAGGGAAAAGTTGGTTTGGTTTATGGGAAGGAAATGAGTATGAAACTCGATACCACCCTTCCTTACGACATATTGCTTTTCGAGTTTCATATGAAGATTTAAAGGAATCTTTAAAGTGGCTAGATTCTATTCAAGTTGAAGCTGTCCCATTTGGTAATAGAAAGTCTATTGAGCCATTTATTCGCCCGCATCAAGGGAATGCTTCAGTATACTTCAAGGACCCGGATGGTAACAGTTTAGAATTAATATGTTATGTTGAAGTTTCTAATGAATTAAAACATATTACAGATAAGTTGTCCTTCGTAGATTGGGAGGAACGAGTTAACAATACATTTAAGTGAAAGATTGTGTGATAAGTTTATTTTACTAAACGGAGTCACAACACATCACTATCAAGCTAATATTTTGGAGTATCCCCAAAATGGAAGTTTCACTTTATCTCTCCATAGTTGTCTACGAAAATTCAGTTCATTTTTTCATTTTGGGGACAAGAGATTTCTTAAGTTGATGGGCATGGGGTCCTGTCACATGCCCATCAACTTAAGGATTTAGACTATTTTTGAAGTTAAAAGCTCGTTACTATTCTCTTATGTTAATGAGAAAGGGTGACGAGAGCCCAAAATGTATTCATTCATATTCACAGATGATATCCTTTTAGTTGGATTCTTACGCTGAAGCAGCAAGAAATTGTTGTTCTTTGCGCATTAATTTGATTTTTTATGGAAAGATATACTAGTAAGTATACGATTTGAACGTTCTATTTTTTAGAGTATAACAGGAGGAGAATGAATATGTCGGAAATTGAAGTAGGCGAAATTTTTACCCTTAGCGATGAGAGTAATGAGGAGCAGGAAGTTGAAGTGCTCGGAACGCTGAATGTTGAAGGAGCAGAATACATTGCTGTTGGCTTTGTAGAAGACATTCAAACGGAAACAGAGGAAGACATTGATATCTTCTTTTTAAAAGTAGAAGAAGGTAGTGAATTCTCATACATTGAGAGTGATGAGGAATTTGAAAAAGTATCTGCTGCATTTGAGAAAATTATGGACGAGCAAGAATAATATTGGTTGGATACAGGAGGGGGATGTATATTTTCCTTCTGTTTTTGTATATAGGGGTACCGTTACACATCCTTAAGTTGATGGATGTGGGGTCCTGTCACATGCCCATCAACTTAAACTCTCATACCACCCCTAGAACGAAAATTTTTTGCATTTTGCTCGTATTTATTGTTTGGGGATAACTCGTTCCTTTAGCTTGATGGTGATGGGGCAGGACCCCTATAAGCAAACAAAAGATGTAGCCATGTTATAAGAAATACTGAATCGTAGTACACCCAAAATGACACTTAAATATACTAGAATGAACAAAGAAGAAAAGATAATATCTTGGATACATTTTTAATCTAACATTAAATCCTTTAAAAATACGTTATAGGATAGTCACGCTTGTTTTTTTATTTTCAAAAAAAACAGTCCAAGATAACATAGGAGAATAAGACTAAAGATGTATAATGTATTTGTTAATCCAAATAAATCGGATAGACTACCGCTTAACGTTGGACCACAGAACATGCCAATAGAGTATGCTGTGTTATAGATAGCAAAGAGTGTACCGTATGCACGAATTCCATTTTTGTCTGCAAGGTATGTCAGTTCTGGCAGAGCGGGTGCTAGTAAGAAACTGAAGCTAATTCCTAACACAGCAAGAACTAATATCTCAGTAATAATATTAGGAACGAGTGTTACGAATGGAAAACATAGAGCAGCAATAATAAGTCCAATAATCATTGTTTGATTTCTGCCAAGTTTATTTGACAGTGTCCCAATTACTGGAGCAGTAAACCCATAGGCGAGAGTAGGAACAGCAAATAAAAGTCCAATTGTTCCTGAACTTACGTGTAAAACATTATGTAAATATAAAGGAAGAGTCGGTTCTAAAGCGCTAGGCAAGGCAGCTCCAATTATAATAATTCCGATGATCATAAATAAAGAGTGCATCTTTAAGATGGAACGATAAGAAACGCGTTGCTCTGTATCTTGTTTCGGTTCATCATGAAGCAATGTGATTCGTAATATCCCATCAATAAGTGCGATTGCTGCTGCGAATATAAATGGTAAGTGATAGCCGCCCCATTGGTAAAGAAAGCCGCCGATAGTTGGTCCTAAAAGCATCCCAATTGCTTGGCCGGATAGAGCGATTCCCATTGCTTTCCCACGTTCTTGCAGAGGGAATACATCTGCAAGAAGGGCTAACCCAGCTGTCCATGTTGCAGCTGCAGATATACCTTGTAGCATTCGTGCTACAATCAATAACCAAAAACTGTTTGCAAATCCAAATAATATAGTTGCAGCTGCTAATCCAAATAAACCTAGAATCATAGGGAGTCTTCTTCCTACTTTATCAGAGAGCACTCCTAAAATTGGGGTTGCGAGAAGTAACGTAATGGCATAGCTACCGAATAAAAAGCCAATCTCAGCTTGCGTGGCCCCAAGTGTTTTTGCGTAGCTTGGAATGATCGGCACGATCATTCCATAAATAAGCATGTCAGTAAAGACAGCTACTGCTACAACCCATAAAGCAGCTTTTTGCAGTCGAGACATTTTTACTTGAGATTCCATCATTTTTCCTCCTTTCTGGTCTTTTCTTCTAATATAGATAACTTCTTTTCTAGCTTTTCGATAAAACGAAGCTGCATCTCACATTGTTCATAAATATTTTCAAAGATAAGAGTTACATGCTCAGGAACGTCAATCATTTTCTCTTTAATCGATTGTCCTGCTTTCATATTTTCGAACATGTTTATAATTTCTTTTTTTTGTTCTCGCAAAGCAACTGTAATTTTCTCGATAGAAACTGCATCAGCTGTGAAAAAAGTTAGTGCTGTATATAGATGAGTTGGAAAAATTACCGAAGATTGCTGAAAAGATTCAATCATTAACTTGTGAAATTCTTCTTTTCCAGCTGGTGTGATACTATATATTGCTTTGGAACGATTTCCTGTTTTTTCAACAGTATCTAGTTCTACTAACCCTTCTTTGTCCATTTTTTTTAAAGCGTGGTAAATAGAAGCAGGGAAAACACCTGCCCATGTATCAGTTTGCGCAGATTGCATGGCTTGCTGTAATTCGTAGCCAGACATAGGGCCATACTGCATTAATAAACCAAGTACCATTAATCTTGTCATCATTATCCCTCCGTTAAAATAGAAAACGTTTAATACTAAACGTTTAGTATTAATGTAAGCTTATTAAATAATTTCTGTTTTGTCAAGATTTGGTACGTGATTGATTGTTTAAATTAAGTGCACTACTAGTGAAGCGGTGTAACCTGATACAAATAATAATCAGAAGAAATGATTGACAATAATTATTTTTCTGATTATTATTAATGCAATTAAAAAATTGAAAATATTAGCAGCGATGAAGAGAAGAGTAATTAAGAAATGTTATGTAACAGAGAACTCCGGTAGCTGAGAAGGGGAGATAGCGATCTTAATGAAAAAAGACTTGGAGCTTCGTATGGAACTAAGATGATTAGGGGGTAATGCGACGGGTTCTCCCGTTATAGAGATAGGGTATACGCAATTTGCCGTACCCGAAGAGGTTGATATGGTGACATATCAATAAACTGAGGTGGTACCACGATGAGCATAACTCTCGTCCTCAAGATTTATAATCTTGGGGGTGGGAGTTTTTTATTTTGGAAAAAGGTAAAAGTGAATTGAAATGATTTTATGAAGAGGTGATGGTATGCACTGGGCATATAAAATAGCAAATGAATTAATTAATACGTATCCAAATAAAGATACTTTTGTGTGTGCGTCAGGAATTAGTCCTTCGGGATCAGTTCATATAGGGAATTTCCGGGAGATTGTAACAACGTATTTTGTAGTGAGGGCGCTGCAAGACTTAGGGAAGAAAACACGTTTTATTTTCTCATGGGACGATTATGATCGTTTTAGAAAAGTTCCTAAAAATGTTGATCCCTCTTTTGAAAAATATATTGGTTTGCCGTATTCAGATATTCCGGATCCTTTTGGGTGTCATGCGTCGTATGCGGAACACTTTGAAAAAGAATTTGAAAAGTCTCTAGCAGCCTTTGGGATTGAAGTGGAATTTCTATATCAGAGTAAGGAATATAGAACTGGTAGATATAACAAGCACATTCTTCATGCATTACAACAAAGAAAAGAAATATATGATATAGTCATGAAATTTAAGACGAGTAATATTTTAGAAGAAGAGAAAAATGCTTTCTACCCAATTGCACTATATTGTGAGAATTGCGGAAAAGATCATACAGAAATAAAAAAGTTTGATGAAGAAAATAAAACGATTGAATATGTTTGTAGTTGTGGAAACCATTCAATATTATCAGTGATGAGTGCAAATAATATGAAACTGAATTGGAAAATAGATTGGCCAATGAGATGGATGGTTGAAGATGTCATTTTCGAACCTGGAGGAAGAGATCACTCATCAGAAACAGGGAGTTATAACGTATCAAAAGAAATCGCCAGGAGGATTTTTAACTATGAAGCCCCTAGTTATGTAGCTTATGAATTTATAGGAATAAAAGGCGATCATAAAAAAATGTCTAGCTCAGCTGGAAATATTATAACGCCAAACGAACTACTAAATATATATTTGCCTGAAATTATCCTCTTTATGTTTTCGAAGTATAAACCAAATGCATCTTTTAACATTGGTCTAGATGAAGATGTGATTAGAAATTATTCTGAATATGAAAGGTTTCAAGAGAATTATCGAAATGGAACGTTACAAGATAAAGATATATGTTCTTCACTTGAATTATCAAAAGTTAATGATGAAAATGAAGTATTACCGAAATTTAACCAAGTAGCAGGTGTCTTACCATTAGTAAACTTTCATGTGCAGGCATTACAAAGTGTGCTTAGTAAAACAGATGAGGAATATACCGTAACAGACATTAAGAAAATAAGCGATCGGGTAGAATATTGGATTAAAAATTGGAATCCACAAAAAATGATTCGTATAAATGATAAGAAAGATATCGAATACTATGAAACATTAGATGAGATTCAGAAAAAGTGGTTAAAAGAATTTTGTGACATACTTCGTAATAGTCAGCAGATAGATCAATTAATGGAGAAAATATATGCAATTTGTCATGATGAGGATAAGAAAATCATGAGAGCCAATCAAAAATTATTATTTCATATGGTATATATGCTTGTTTTGAATAGTTCAGTTGGTCCGCGATTGCCGCTATTCATTCAGGCAGTAGGGATTGAGCGAATGGTTTATTTGTTAGATTTTTAATAAAAATAGCATGTGAATAGATAAGGTTGTATCCATAAACAATATTTTTTATTTTATAATGTTTGTTAAAAATTATTTCTTATTTTTTTGAAAGAAATTTTATAAATTGAAGATACCTTTCAAAATGATAGTTCCTCCTACCTTGAGATACGGAGGAACTGTTATTTTTATGTAAATTATACTTTACATAAAGGAATATATATATTACATTTTAAGTGGAGGGTGTTATATGAAAAATCATGTAAAGGTTGCTCGCGTAAAAGCTGATTTGACACAACAACAGCTTGCTGATGCGGTCGGTATTACAAGACAAACGGTTAGCCTGATTGAAAAAGGGAAATATAATCCGTCATTAAAGTTATGTTTACAAATTTGCTATGCCGTAAATGCAACATTAGATGAAATATTTTGGGTGGATCAGGAGGATTTTGAATGAAAAAAATTACAGATGAAAGACTCGTTTTAAGAAATTTACAAAATATTAAAATCGCTTATATTGTCCAAACAATGGGGATTTTATGTATTCTTGGCTACGACTTTATTCAAGGGGGAATGGAGAGGATGCGTGAGAATCCCCTTTGGATGGTATTTATGTTAACCACTGTTGTAGCTGGTTATTTATCGATGAGTATCGGTGTAGAACATGAAAAAGAAATAAAAGACCCTAAGAAATCATTTATTATTGGCATGGTCGTATTAACTGTTATTGTGGCAGTTTTTGCTTATCTTACTTCAATTACACCCAACTTTGGCTGGGGAGATGGTTTATTAATAGGAGCTATTATATTTATCTGTGGTTTTATACCAATTGTTTATGTGTATAAATTAAGAGTGAAGCAAGTACAGGAGTTAGAAGATGAGTAGAAGGTAGTGATATAATTGTTGTCATTTTTTAAAGAAAAAAAGCTAGTTTGTTATATTTGTTCTAAGGAAATTATTGAAGGAGAAGAATTTGTTGCTCGGTTGAATGTACCAACTAAATCGTTAATGCCAGTTGGGGTGTTAGATAAAGTATTAGTAAAACATGCGAAAGAAATTTTGTGTAAACAATGTCATCAGCAAAGTACAAATTAAGGAAGCATTTGAAGATAGCGTATTCTAAAATGTCAGATGCTTTAATAAGGAATCCATTTTGATCCTATGTCAAAATGGATTCCTTCTATTTACAGTAAATGCACGTTCAATTAATATCTGACTTTATTTCAAACCAATATCAACCTTCCATCTATTCCACGCTACAATGTACTGTGGTAAATCCTCTGGATGATGTCGAATGGAAGTAGCGATGCGACAATATAAACCTAGTAATATTTCTTCATATAAATCTATTTCATTTTGAGGCTGCCAATTGTTTAGAAGAGAAACAGCTCGTTGGATAACATGCAATTCTAAATTGTTGGGCGTTGAACAAAATGCATATACAAGGTCGTAAATGGGAGGCCCTGCAATTGGAGTAGGATCAATAACACCAACTAATTGTTCATCGCTAAAAAGGAAATTATGAAAACCAAAGTCCCCGTGTATTAGATAAGGTGTATCATTCTTATTTCTTTTCAGCCGATTCGTTACGATGTTCCGAATGAGTTGATGATCTTCAGTATTTAAGTGGGATTGAATGGTTTCGTAAGCTTCGGTAATGCGAGTATGTAGAAATAATTCCCATGTTGATTCTGGCGCATCTACCCATCCCCATTTGTTTGCATCACACATTGGATGATAAGAGTTTATTATATGTGATGAAAGGAAAGTTAGTACAGTACGTTTATTACTTTTGCGATTATTGGTTGAACCAGTCATATATTTATAAACTATGTAGTTGTCATTAGAATCCATATACATGAGTTGCGGAAATAAATGCTGGTCTCGATAGCGATTCAAAAACAGTGATTCAGCTTGTAAGACATTAGGCTTGTTCATTTTCACTACATATAAGGGAGTATCGTCATATGTAATAACGCCAACTGTACTGCTGCTTCCGCCATTTAGGCTTTTATAGTAGCCGAAAGGTTCAATAATTCCTTTATTTTCAAGTTCTTTTAGTATGTCTTCAGTGATAGAGTGCTGCATAATTTTTACCTCCTTAAAATATTTGAAGTTAACTTTAAAATAATGATTATTCTGTATTTTTGATCGTTTATATCTTTTCATAAAATGCTTCTTATGACAATGCTTTGCTAGTTTTGATGATAGTCAGTGTCCCAAATGGAATGACTATGGTTTGTTAATGAGCAATAAAAGAAGGATTCTATATTTCATTCATAGAACAAATAGTATGACCAAAAGAGAAAATTAATGTAAGAAACAGAAGTTAACATAATATAATTATGTTAATGTGGAAACTAATAAGTATTTTGATAAGGAGAATTACAATTGAAATATATTGAATTTGGAATCGGAAATAAGTGGCTTGTTAGGACAGAAATAGAATATGATGACGGAACTGAGACGGAGCAGCGTGGTATTGTGCAGCCAATTCATTTTGAGTCGGTATATATGAGATGTTGGGTAAGAAAAACTTGTTTTATTATAGATACAAAAGAAGGTTTTAAGAAAATGAAAAAGAACCGTAATGAATTCAAATTTATTTTTGGGATTGTAAGTAGGAGATAAGTAGAGAGCGAGAGATATAAAGGGAAATAACTATCCAACTGCGGGAGATTTTATTAAAAATAATTTGCTTCACATTCCAAATGAGGAAGAATCAATGTTGTTGTTGGGGAAAATAGTGAAAAATAAATTAAAATGAGAAAACTATCTATGGGGGAAGTACTACATAAAACAGAATTTGATTTGTTAGTATGTGAGGGTTTAAGAATGGAAATATGCTTCCGTTATGACTGATTATGGATTTTACTTATATTTAAAAACAAAGGAAGACAAAAAAACAATTTAGCAATAAACTGGTTAGCAGGTCCTAGGGGGTTCTAGATTGGAATAGTATTTTGCTCTATTTGAGTAGAAATAAATAAGGTTCCATAAACGACCGTTTATGGAACTTGAAAATTTACTATCTTGGGCACAAAAAAATTATTCTGTCTTTGAAATAAACTGAATTAAGTTAACTATCTGAAAGGTGAATATATTCTTCTATATCCTTAATAACTTGATTAATAGATTGCTGCCAAAATTTTGGATTAGAAAGATCAATATTAAAGTAATGGTATACTAATTTTTCAACTGGCCTTTTTCCGGTTTCACTTAAGAACCTTTTATATTTCGAATTAAATTCATTACCATCCTGTTTTGCAATGGCTAACAGACCTAAACTTAATAGATAGCCAAAAGTATAAGGATAATTATAAAAAGGAATGTTAGGTTCATAAAAATGCCCATATTTTATCCAAACAAAAGGTTGATACTGTTCTAAGCTATCACCATAGGCCCTTTTCTGAGATTCGATTGATAACTCCTCTATCTGAATGGAACTTAATGGCCCATCTTTACTTTCTTCATAGAAAAGTTGTTCAAATATAAATGATCCTCGAACTGCCATTAAATAATTTAAGCTACTTTGTATTTTATAGTTAAGCAAAGATTGTTTAACTTCCAAATCACTCGTAACGGTAATTAAATGATCCACAAAAATTAATTCAAATAAAATAGATGAACACTCTGCGATACTCATTGGAAAACGTTCTTCTAAAAAAGAAAGAGAGGGAGCATCTTTTAACTGCTTAAAATGCCAGGCATGTCCTATCTCATGTGCTAGTATTCTTACACTCTCTATCGTTCCGTCGTATCGTAAAGAAATTCTAGATTCCCCCTCACTTAGAAAGGGCGCACAAAAACCTCCAGGAAGTTTATTCGTTCTTGGTTCTGCATCTACCCAACCATCTGTTATTACATGAAGTGCAAAGTCAGCCATTTCATCATCGATCATTTCTAATGAATTGAATATTTCTTCTACAGCTTTTGAAAAAGACATTTTTCTTTGTTTATTTTGTTGAGAAGTCATTGATTGATGCCATGTTAGCTTTTCCGCATTATTCTTTTTAAAATCTAGAAAACGAGTTAAATTTTTAAAATTCTTATCTATTGTCTCCCACATTGTAAAGAGTGATTTTTGAGAAATTCCATTTAAATGAAGAGAATCTGATAATATATCGTCTTTTTGTAGGGCACAGTTTTGAGACAACCGTAATCGTGCAAAGTTATTAAAAACGGCACCAAAAAGATCCTTTTCCTTATCCAATGTATTTGTTAGAAGTTCAAATGCTTCCATTCTTTTGATAGGGTCATCATGATTCATAGCTAAATCATTCACTTCACTAAAAGAAATTACTTTTTTATTATCATCATCAATAAATTCAATCTCTAATTTATTTTTAAGCTGAGTGTACATATCTTTCCAATGATTCAATTCATTTCTTGTAAAATTTATCATTTGTTCTTCAATACCAGTATAAATGTTAGTAGATAAATCAGGAATAAAGGGTTGTACAAAAGGAAGGCTATACCATTCCTTTTGGGTTTCAGCAGGAAGTTTGCTTATATATTTTTGCCAATCTGACAATAAAGAATGAGCTTCATCTTTGAGGGAAGTTATTTTGTTATGCAATGAAGTAGGAATAGAATGATCTTTTGATTCAGAAGTAAGACAGTAACAATAGTATTCTGCTTTTTCAAGCTTGCTGCGGACATCGGAGAAGCTCTGCAGCATTTTTTTATCAATAAAACTTTCAGTGTTAAATTTTGAATAAGTCTCTTCTTTTAAATAATGAATTAAAATTTTAATTTCGTTTAATTCATTATTTAAAGTTTGATCACATTCATTTGGATATAATCTTTGTAAGTCCCAGCGTGTAGGCTTATGAGGAATTTGATTCATAAATACAACCTCCAATAGTATTATCGTATTAGTTCTTTAAATTAAGAACTAAATTACAAGTTCAATATTATCAGAAAAATATAAAAAAGAAAATAAATTTAGAATGATTATTCTTGTTCGAATGTTGCATATTTTGATATTCTATAATTAATATCCTAATAGGAGAGGGAGGTAAGTAATGTCATACCGTGTAGCAGTGGATGATTCAATAGTTTATGAATTACTTTTAAGTTTTTTATTATATAAAAGAAGGAAAAATCTAAAATATTTGTATAAAGGTACTAGTTGGATTGAAAATGTTAATGCTAAACTAACTGACCATTATAAAAGTAAACTTGAACAATTTGAAGATGTATCTTTTGGGGATGTGCTATGCTTAATAATTGAAGGGTGTCCTCAAAAAGATGATATTCATTCATTTTTAGATTGGTTCCAGAAAGTATCAATAACGACATTGTATGAATTACTAGCACCACATTTAAAAAAAGAAGATTCTCATCTTTTACTTAATCTAGAAAATCAAAAAAAAAATTATTTTTATTTCCTATCAGAGTGGTATAACCAGTACTTTAAATTTGAGAATATAGAGAAAGAAATGGCTAATGAGGCTTCAAAATTTAGTGGAAAAGCCGAAACATATTCACCAGAAGAGTTGGTAGAAGAGTTTGCGACTGGCCTTAAAATAGAAATTCCAACAATTAAGCACGTTGTTCTAATTCCTTCTCTTCACTTTTGTCCGCTCCATACTTTTAGTATTTTTAAAGAAAAAATGTTTGTGTGGTATCCTGTAAGTTTTGAAGAATCAAGAGAAAAAATATTTAACATTTCAAAAGCTCTTGCAGATCAAAAACGTTTAGATATACTTCAGCTCCTTTCAAGAAATAAATATAAATTTACGGATATATTAAATTATATAGGCGGAGCTAAAGGAAACCTCCATCATCACCTGATGATATTGCGATCAGCAAACCTTATACGTGTACATCTATCTAGTAATAATCAATTTTATCTCAGTACACGTACAGAATTTGTTTCTGAATTAAAGGAGAAAATGATAGATTTTATTCAATATGCTGATGCATAGTATTGTCTGTGAAACCAAGTGCTAAATATGTAGATTTGAAATAAAGTTTAATTAAAAAATAACCTCTTCGGATGTGATATCCGTAAGAGGTTATTTTTTTTCTGAAAAACAGGTGTATTTCATGCATTAAGTTAAAAGTAAGGAGAATATAACTTGTAATAGTATTAGAGGGGAAATAAAGTACTCCTAAATAAGATAAGTACAGAAAATTCCAGAGTGAGAAGAGGATAAACAGACACTTAATAGGGAATTGTAAACCAAGATTAAAGTGAGATAAAAGAATAGAGCATATTCTTAATAATTAATCCAAAAGTAATGATTAATATGAAAAATAGTATTAGGAGAGATAAAAGAAGATGGAAAAACAACGAAAAAAAACATTCAGCTTGTTACTCATTCTGGTAATGACCTTTGGTCTTTTTACTCTATCTAATTCAAACGTTTCGAATGCGGCACAAATTATTTCGGTTACAGATACCATTGTTAATAATAGCGGAATCTTAACGAGGGAAAGGGTTCAGGATATAAAAGCCTCTCCTGCTCCAGGAACAGTGGCACCCGGGACGGAAGTGACATTATCAACTGAGACTCCTGATACTACCATCTATTATACAACTGATGGCAGTACTCCAACGGAATCAAGTACAAAATATACCGGTCCAATAACTATAAAAGAAGCAGTACAAATTAAAGCCATCGCTGTAAAAACGGGTCTAGAGAATAGTGAGATAGCTTCTTTTCATTACACCATTAAAAAGGATGTTATCAGCATTCATGACATTCAGGGGGAGGGGCATTATTCCCCGTATCAGGGGCAAAATGTAACAAATATTGTTGGGATCGTGAACTTTGTAGCAAATAACAATAACTTCTATATGCAGGAATTAACGCCTGATAAAAATGATAAAACAGCTGAAGGTATATTAGTTTATAAAATGCCTCATGGAGTAAAGGTTGGAGATGTCGTAAAAGTCAGCGGCCAAGTTAAGGAATGGGTATTAGAGGGCTACAAGGATAAACTTAAAACCGACCTGCCTGTAACAGAAATTAATGCAAGCTCCATTCAAGTTACCGCAAGCAATCAGAAGCTCCCAGCACCGGTTGTTATCGGTAAAGACCGTATCCCGCCTGCAGAGGTAATCGATAATGACAGCTTCTCTGTTTTTGATCCTGAAGAAGATGGAATTGACTTCTATGAGAGCTTAGAGGGGATGCTTGTCCAAATAGAAAATGCAAAAATTGTTGCGCCACAGAATTCCGGTGAAATTGTTGTTATTCCGGGAACAATGAACACAAATACAAAGGCGGGGGGTCTGCGTATATCTGAAAATGACTTTAACCCCGAAAGAATCTTCATCGATATTAATGACAAAAGCTTTATAACTAAAATGGGCGATCACTTTGAAGGGTCGATAAAAGGGGTTATTAGCTATAGCTACAGTAACTTTAAAGTACTGAGTAAAAGAGAAGAATTACCAAAGCTTGTACAAGGTTCAAATGAACGCGAAACAACGACTATTACTCCTAATCGTAAAAAATTAACTATTGCTTCTTATAATATAGAAAATTTTTCAACTCAAACGGATGATGCAAAAGTCACAAGACTAGCAGAAGCAATTGTAAAGAACATGAAACAGCCAGACATTATCGGCCTGATGGAAGTACAAGATAATGATGGACCAACAGACAGCGGCACGACTGATGCAAACAAGAGTGCAGCAGTATTGATTACTAAAATTAAGTCTCTAGGTGAACCTAATTATACTTATACTGATATTGCACCAGAAGACAAAGCGGATGGTGGTGAGCCTGGAGGAAATATTCGTGTAGGATTTCTGTATAATCCGGATCGTGTATCACTTATAAAAGGCACAAAAGGAACAGCGACACAAGCAGTCCACTTTCAAAACAATAAGCTGACTCTAAATCCTGGCCGCATCGATCCAATCAATCCAGCCTTCTGTTCAAGTCGAAAACCATTAGCAGCACAGTTCAAATTTAATGAGAAAGACGTTATTGTAGTTGCTAACCATTTTAACTCAAAGCTTGGAGACTATCCGTTATTTGGAAAAATACAGCCTCCGGTATTTCATAGTGAAGAGCAGCGAATAAAAATGGCTAATGTCGTCAATAGCTTTGTGAAGGATATTCATTCAAAGAAGAAAGATGCCAATATTGTTTTATTAGGGGATTTTAATGATTTTGAGTTCTCCGAGCCTTTAAAAGCATTAAAAGGAAATGTATTAACCAATATGATTGAGAAGATTCCAGCAGAAGAGCGTTATACCAAGAACTATCAGGGAAATGCACAGGTGCTTGATCATATTCTTGTATCAAATAATATGGCGGCGAATACGCAGGTGGACATTGTCCATATTAATTCAGGATTTATGGAAAAGCATGGTCGTGCAAGCGACCACGACCCTGTTTTAGTCCAAACTCTTGTAAAATAAGTAAAATGATTCCCGTTTAAAAAAGTGAGGTTTATTTTGGTTAGATAAAGTAAAAAAGCTTATAGACAAGGCCCTATTGGCTCTATGTCTATAAGCTTTTTTTTCCTTCTGGCAGGATGCAAAGACTTGATATGGTTGATTTGAATAGGCTACACTGGATTGGACAGTTATTAAGTTCTAGAAAAACAAATCATTAGAGAACGTTATGGGCAAACGTGAGCATCGAGCATTTACAGATGAGTTCAAACGGCAGGTGGTTCAGCTTTATGTGAATGGAAAATCACGTACAGATATTGTAAGAGAGTACGAAGAAAGAAAGCTAATTGAAACGTGAGTTTGAGGCGATAGCAGCAGAATGGAGGATATTATGATAAAAATCGATAGAGATGGTGAAGCCTATTGGAGTGAAACCGTTGATTTAGGTGTTTTAGGTAAGTTCAATAGCATTTTTATAAATTTAGATGGATGCGATATAACAGGGGCGACGGATGATATGTCCCAAGAAGAGAAGATAGACAAAGTTACAAAATATTATGGTAATAGATTCAAGGAGTTAGAAGTAAATGCGGGTTTTATAAATGAGCAATTTCTAATGTGGATTATAACGCACTTATGTGATATAGAATATCCATTTTGGGAATTTTGTGATGAAGATGAAGGCAGTGAAGATTATCCAGATTATATAGTGAAAGAAGAAATAAAAAAGTTCGAAGATGAAAATGGACAATTGAAACATGATCCGTATAGTCCAAGTCCGATTTATAAAGAAATTCAGGAATATAACGCATATAATAATGAAGATAATTTATCAAGCTATGAAATTATAGCGAAATATTTACCAGTTCTTGATTTTAAAAAACTTGTAGATACAATTAGAGCTGATAGCATAGATACATATGAAGATAACATTAACTTTCAAGTGAGTAGCGAGGTTTGTGGTGGTATGTTACTTTGTGCTACTTACGGAACAATATATGCCAATAATGAGCTAGAAGTTACGCATAATTGTTAATCCTAAATAGACTGGTGACAATAAAAATGGTGATTATATAGCAAAACAATTTAACATGTAGCGAGAAGTAAATCTCGATGTTAAAAGTAAAAGATTTACTCTGTATGGTCGAAATGCTACCGGATTAGCCCCCTATCATTTGGACACAGAAAACCGTATTCGTCCTTTTTCATACGTTTACACAGGTATTAATATATTTGCTAAAGAAATTTGTGACACATGTGGTGGAATATGGAGGGGCAAAAAACTTGTATAAATTAATCAAAGGAGGGTATATTTTGCGGATATGGTTGTAGAAGACGAACATTATTATAATAACAGTTATGTTGTTGTTAACGACATAATAGAGTTTGAAAGAGTCTATATGATTGATGAAGATAAATTTAATAATAAAACGTATGAAGCTTTAGGGAAGGTGTATGAAATATTGCCATCTTATATGGGAAATCAAACCACTTTTCCCTGCTGGTTTGGTGATGAGGAAAAAGGAGATACATACTTTATATCAGTTTCATTTGAAATGTCAGGACTACAGTTTTGGGGGGAATTGCCTATTTCAGATTTTTTACAATGGGAAAATAAATTCAATGAATTAATAAAGAACTTCCCATTTAAATATCAATAAAAGAAAGCTTCTTATTAAGCTAATGAGTGCTTTAGTACAACAAAATACAAGTTCTTTGTTGTGGTAAATAGCTCATTTGTAGTACAAAAAAGGATAGATTGAACAGATTTTTATATTGTTCATCTATCCATCTTTTTTATGCTTTATAATGAGTGACATTAAATAAAAATGTATGGATGAATATGATTCTAACTATTCTCTTGATTTTTAATAAAACTAGATTCTTTGTGTTTTTTCTTTATCCTATGTAGAGTTAATTACAAAAACTTACTGGTAAATGATGTATGACTATGACTTAGTTTTACACGTATCTGAAAAATATCAATTTCTTTGATTTCAAGTACCTTCATTTCATCTCTTATTGTTCGCTAAGACTCAACTTTAATGGATTTGGTACTCTGGGTCCCTTAGTGTATATATTCTCATGAAATATGATTTTGTGTTTTTCTTTTTTCATCAACTGTTCTTCCCAACATACAAGGGATACAATAACATACATTATTTATATCTACGCTTTTCTTTTCGCTGGGATCAATGTGCCCTCGCTAATTCCTGTTATCTCCTCAACTTGCTTATAAGAGTGATTTTCTAATAGGGGTACCGTCCCATCGCTATCAAGCTAACAAAACAAAATTCCCCCTAAAATGAAAAAATACGCTATTCTTTCTGTAGAATCATAGGAAAGGATGGCGTTTTTGTATGTCAATTTCTGTATCTAATGAATTACAACTATTTGCTCAAGAAATTCAAAGCTTTTTATCTCCTAATATCTTACGAAATCTTGCTAGAGATGTTGGCTTTGTACAACGAACAAGTAAGTACCAAGCCAAAGATTTAGTCGCTTTATGTGTATGGATGAGTCAAAATGTCGCTACGACTTCTTTAACTCAGCTATCTAGCTGTTTAGAAGCGTCAACAGAAGTTCTCATCAGTCCTGAGGGACTAAATCAACGATTTAATAAAGCGGCCGTTCAATTTTTACAACACATAT
>NZ_JBITWA010000004.1:0-53660 GCF_044543425.1 Bacillus sp. NPDC077411
TGTGGATGAATTAGCAATAAAAGAGAAAGTCTTTTGACTTTTGAAGCCCCCACTTCAAACAGACCGTAAGGTCGTTAAGTGGTGGGTAGTTCACACAGCTATTTGTAGAGTCACCTTTTTACAGGGAGAATTCGTCTATTCATTGAAGAACGCCTATGTATGAGGTGTTTTTTTGTGGAAATGATAAGAGTCATATGAGTAATGATTATTCTTACGTATAAATTGTTTTACTTATACGGTATACATATGTAAAATGTGATGTAAAGACATCTGTATTGAGGAGGGCCTATAGTGGGGAAATTTAAAGAAATCTCGAATCGAAAGCTTCTCGGAATTGCTGGGCTAGGTTGGCTATTTGATGCAATGGATGTTGGGATTCTTTCATTTATTATTGCTGCTTTGCAAAAAGAGTGGCAGCTTAGTGCACAGCAGATGGGATGGATTGGTAGTATTAACTCCATCGGAATGGCAGTCGGGGCGCTCGTATTTGGGATATTAGCAGATAAAATCGGACGCAAATCTGTTTTTATTATTACATTATTATTATTTTCCGTTGGAAGTGGGTTAACGGCTTTATCAACAACATTAACCGTATTTCTTATACTTCGTTTTTGTATTGGAATGGGGCTTGGAGGAGAGCTTCCTGTTGCATCCACACTTGTATCTGAAAGTGTTGCAGCGCATGAACGTGGGAAAATCGTTGTCTTGTTAGAAAGCTTTTGGGCTGGTGGTTGGTTAATTGCTGCTCTCATTTCATATTTTATTATTCCAACATATGGTTGGCAAACAGCGATGGTTTTAAGTGCACTTCCAGCTTTTTATGCACTATATTTACGATGGAGTTTACCTGATTCACCGCAATTTCAAAAAGTAAAACAAAAACAATCTGTATTTGCAAACATAAAGGCCGTTTGGTCAGGGGAGTACAGACGAGCGACCATTATGCTTTGGATTTTATGGTTTTGTGTTGTATTTTCATATTATGGAATGTTTCTTTGGCTTCCAAGTGTATTAGTGCTAAAAGGATTTAGTTTAATTAAAAGCTTTCAATATGTATTGATTATGACATTTGCACAGCTTCCAGGTTATTTTACGGCCGCTTGGTTTATTGAACGTCTTGGCCGTAAGTTTGTGTTAATCACATACTTACTTGGAACGGCATGTAGCGCATATTTCTTTGGAGCGGCAGATTCAGTGATCACCCTAATGATTGCAGGAATGTTGCTTTCATTCTTTAATTTAGGAGCTTGGGGAGCATTGTATGCATATACACCGGAGCAGTATCCAACCGTTATTCGTGGTACAGGAGCTGGGATGGCAGCAGCATTTGGGCGCATTGGTGGTATTTTAGGGCCATTATTAATTGGTTATCTTGTAGCTACACATGCTTCGCTCTCTTATATTTTTACAATCTTTTGTATGGCCATTGTAATAGGTGTTCTTGCTGTACTTGTGCTTGGGCAGGAAACAAAACAACGAGAATTAGTATAATGAAAAGGAAGCTGTGTATAGCTTCCTTTTCATTGTTTTCTGACAAAGATATGGTATATTTGATAGAAAAATGGCCTGTAAAAAGGGATTATTTCTAAAAAAGCGAATGTATACAACAAGGCGTATGGACAAAAGGATTAGGTGGTTGGGCAGACATGAAAATTTTAATTGTAAATGAAAGAGAAGAAAACAGAGGTCAATTAATAGATTTTTTCACAGAACATGTAAACAATTTGGAATGCTTTGAAGCGAAATCGGGAATGGAATCATTGCAACTAGCGAAAAGGCATACGCCAGATTTTATTTTTTTAGATACACATTTGCCAGACGGAACAGGATTTGAAGTTGCAGGATTGCTGCGCCAATTAACGTTAAGCACAAAATTTATATTCACAGGAAATAATATAAAAGATGCGATTGTATCATTTCGTTTCCATGCTTTCTATTATTTGTTGCAACCATTTGAACAGGAAGACTTGCAATTTTTACTGCATAGTATTGAGCAAGAAAAAATAAAACAAGTGAAGAATCGATTGCAAAAGCTTCCTATCGAGAGTCATGAAGGAATTTCATATATTCTTCCAGATGATATTGTATACATAAGCAAGAATAAAGAAAATAAAACAGTTTCTATTTATACAAATGGTAATCAATATATTTCCACATATACATTACAAGAATTAGAAGGTAAGTTAGCGGCATATGATTTTTTACGTGTGCATAAAAGTTATCTTATTAATGTTATTTATGTGAAAGAATTAAAGCCTTATTATAACGGGACGTATAATCTATATTTGGAAAGGTATGATAATCAACCAATTCCTGTCAGCCGAAATTATGTAAAACGGCTTCGAAATAAAATTGAATTGTAGCAGGTCGTGGAAGAATTTGGTCATGTTAAATTAGGAAATATTCATCATAAGGAATATTATTTTTAATTATTCTGAAAATTTAGTACAATTCCCTCTAGGACATAACAATAGGAGGGGATTATGTTTGAAAGCATGGAAGTCTATTTTACTTTGGGGTGTGATTACGGCTTTAGGGGCAGTGGGATTTGCTGTGTTAGCGTTATCTCGCGGTGAAACCATTAATGCGGTTTGGCTACTTGTTGCTGCTGTTTCTGTATATGCTATTGCGTATCGGTTTTATAGTAAATTTATTGCAAGGAAAGTCTTTGAATTGGATGACAATCGAAAAACACCAGCAGAACTTTTGAATGATGGGAAAGATTATGTTCCAACAAATAAATGGGTTTTATTTGGACACCATTTTGCTGCAATTGCTGGAGCTGGTCCATTAGTTGGTCCCATTTTGGCTGCACAGATGGGGTATTTACCAGGAACACTTTGGATTATTGTTGGAGTTGTTTTAGCTGGAGCTGTCCAAGATTTTGTGATTTTGTTCGCATCTATGCGCCGCAACGGAAAGTCACTTGGTGAAATGATTAAGGAAGAGATTGGTCCTGTAACAGGTTTTATTGCAATGATCGGGATTTTAGGCATTATGATTATTTTATTAGCGGTATTAGCTCTTGTTGTGGTAAAAGCGCTTGTAGGAAGTCCATGGGGAATGTTTACAATTGCAGCAACCATTCCAATTGCTATTTTAATGGGTGTATATATGCGTTACATTCGCCCAGGTCATGTTGGAGAAGGTTCAGTTATCGGTATTATTTTACTTCTTTTATCGATTGTAGCAGGTCAATATGTAGCGGAAAATCCAGCGCTTGCGACTATGTTTACATTTAAAGGTGAAACAATTGCTATTATGCTAGTCATTTATGGATTTATCGCTTCTGCATTGCCTGTTTGGTTATTACTTGCACCGCGTGATTATTTAAGTACGTTTTTAAAGATTGGAACAATTGTTGGATTAGCGATCGGCATCATAATTGTTGCGCCAAATTTACAAATGCCGGCAGTTTCAAAATTTATTGATGGAACGGGTCCGGTATTTGCAGGGAATTTATTCCCATTTTTATTTATTACAATCGCTTGCGGAGCTGTATCCGGTTTCCATGCGCTTGTTTCTTCTGGTACAACTCCAAAAATGATAGAGCGAGAAGGACATGCACAGCCGATTGGTTACGGTGCTATGCTTATGGAATCATTCGTCGCAGCAATGGCAATGATTGCAGCTTGTGTACTAACACCAGGTACATACTTTGCAATTAATAGTCCACCGGCAATCATTGGAACAGATGTAACACAGGCAGCACAAGTAATTAGTTCTTGGGGTTTTACTGTGACGCCAAATGAGTTGAAGGAACTGGCTGTAAACGTCGGAGAACAAACGATATTATCTCGTACAGGCGGGGCACCATCGTTCGCAATTGGGATGGCTCAAATTTTTTCTCAAGTAATTGGCGGAAAAGCATTAATGGCATTTTGGTATCACTTTGCAATTTTATTTGAAGCGCTCTTTATCTTAACAACGATTGATGCAGGAACGCGTGTTGGTCGGTTTATGATTCAAGATATTTTAGGGCACGTTTATAAACCATTTGCAAAAACAGATTCAATGTTTTCTAATATTGTTGCAACAACACTTTGTGTACTAGGATGGGGATATTTCTTATATCAAGGGGTAATTGACCCACTTGGCGGTATTAATACGTTATGGCCGCTCTTTGGAATCGCAAATCAAATGTTAGCTGGGATTGCATTATTACTGGGAACGACTGTTTTGTTTAAAATGGGGAAAAAGGCATACGTTTGGGTGACACTCGTGCCGACAACATGGTTACTGATTGTTACAATGACAGCGGGCTACCAAAAGTTATTTCATGAAAATCCGAAAATTGGATTCCTCTCTCATGCAAAAGTATTCCAAAGTACACTAGATAAAGGGAAACTGTTAGCACCAGCGAAAAACGTAGCACAGATGAAACAAATTATTCTTAATGATTATATTGATGCGGCACTTTGTGGAATTTTTATGCTTGTTGTGATCGCGGTACTAATATCGTCTATTAGAATATGGATACAAGTATTGAATAATAAAGCAACGCCTTTAAAAGAAGCAGCGTATGTTCCGCGTGATGAAAGCGAGGCGCAGCATTATGCTTAAAACAATCAGTAACATGTGGAGATATCGAAAACAATTTATTAGTTTGCTTGTTGGTGTACCAAGTTATGAAAAGTATGTTGCGCATATGAAACAATACCATCCAAATGAGAAAGTATTATCTCGAAAACAATTTTTTTCTGAAGCACAAGAGGCAAGATTTAATGCAAAGGGTGGTAAAGTTTCGAGATGTTGCTAGCGAGGTTATAGTGAAAAAGGGCGAGATTTCGCTCTTTTTTTATTTGAAAGTTTCACGTGAAACATAAGTTGTAGAAAGGCCAGGTATATGTTTATACTATATAAATCCATTTTAATTTTTCGACATATAAGTCGTTATTATGCAGAATACAATATAACCTGTACCCTGCTTCCTCCTTTTGTTTTAAACCTCGCATGTGGCAGGAAAAGGCCCTGACCGCTTCTATGCACGACCAGATGCTCTCGTCCTCCCCTAAAAAGAAAGGGGTTTTTAGGTCGTTTTTTTAACTTATATAGAGAGACGAACTATTTATTCATACAACTATTATTCTTTCCTTTATTTTTGTTGGGGGTCAACTCTTAAACGATATTTTATTAAAAGAGTCATTCATAAAAAATAAAGTCACCACGTATGGCGACTTTATTTTTCATACAAGTTCTTTTCCAGCGCTAAATTTACGATATGCACCGTGATGTGTTGGCCCTACATATTCATTTAATTTGAAAGAATGAAGAATAGCAGCTGTAATAAATTCTTTTGCTACTTGAACTGCTTCTTTTACAGATTTTCCTTTAGCTAGCTCTGCTGTAATTGCAGCAGCATATGTACAACCTGCGCCATGCGTATATGTTGTTTCAATTTTTTCAGATTCTAAAATATCAAATGTTTCTCCATCGTATAATAAATCAATTGCTTTTTCTGTTCCTAGCTTGCTACCGCCTTTAATAAGTACATATTTTGTCCCTAAAGCATGGATTTTTTCAGCAGCTTGCTTCATATCTTCAAGTGAGCTAATTTTGACGCCACTCAGTTGATACGCTTCAAATAAGTTTGGTGTTACAATTAAAGCTTTTGGAACGAGTTTGTCACGTAAGCAGTCATTTGTTTCTGGATGAAGTGCTTCATCTGCGCCCTTGCATACCATAACTGGGTCTACTACTACGTTTTGTAGATTATGTTTCTCAATTGTTTCAGCAACAAGTTCAATAATTTCAACAGAGCCAAGCATACCTGTTTTTAATGCATCAACGCCAACGCCTTCAATTGTTGTTTCTAATTGTGGTTTTAATGTAGACGCAGGAATTGGGAACACGTTATGTGCCCAACCGTTATGCGGGTCCATTGTTACGATTGTTGTAAGAGCTGTCATACCGTATACACCAAGCTCTTGGAATGTTTTTAAGTCTGCTTGCATACCAGCGCCGCCGCTCGTATCCGATCCAGCAATTGTAAGTGCTTTATTTAATGACATTGTGAAAGCCCCCTCGGGTGATAGAATGAAAACTACATTTTTAATTATTATATCAATGTTATGAGGAAGTACAAAGCGAAAAAAGAAAGTAGTTAAATATGTTTTAATTAACAAAACAAGCAGTACCAACGCTTTTATAGCGGTAGTACTGCTTGTTTATTTTCTTACTTTATTTTTGTTCCATCTCCTCTTGTTTATTCCCATTATGATTAGGAAGTGGAAAAAGATTACCAATCATTGCAGCTCCAATCATTGGTAACAATAAATTAATTGGGAAGAACATAAGTAATAATAATGTAATAGCGATTGGTTTTCGTACTGCATAGCTTGAAATGGCTGTTGTCACAATAGCTACAGAAGCAACTGGGTCTAACGGTATGACAGTAGCCACAGCATATCCAATACTTGCACCAGCGAATATAATCGGAAAAATATGTCCACCACGCCAACCTGTACTTAAACAGACTGCCGTTACACATAATTTTAAAACTCCTGAAAGAAGCAGCATCCAAAATGATAATGCTGTCCATTCATGGACTAAGTCTTTTAATTGATGTTCTCCTGAAAACATTGTGTAGGGTAGTAAAGTTCCGGCAATCCCTAAAAGAATGCCACCTATAATTCCCAATGTGACTTTATATTCTTGAAAAGGATGAACGATTTTTTCAAATATATATTCTATCTTGAAATAAAAATAGCCTACACCAGCTCCTATACAAATCAGAGGTAAAAAGGCAATCCATTCCTGAAGTGAAAAAGACCCTTTCCCAAAATCAACAATAAAAGATCCTCGATTATCAAACTTACTAAGTAATAAATAAACAGAAAAACCAGCAAAAGTAGTAGCGAGATATACAATAGTTTTTTTTCCTTTGGAAATTTCGTCAATTGGTTTATTCTCATTTTCACTCGGAGCTAAATAACCGAATAATGGCGCATTAAAAATAACACTTAAAGTAGCACCAATTCCAATTTCAGTTAATCCCTTCATTCCTTTTAAAGCGAAATGAAAACGATCCCCAACCCACGTACAAAGTCCACCGATAATTCCAACAAGTGCTGCTTCCGGTCCTAAGCTTGCACCAAATATTAAAACAATAATAGCTGTTAACGTAGATTTATGTACAAAACTATACTCAATTCTACCTGTTTTTTTATATTCGCCCATTACTTCTGGCATTAAACGCGGGTATGTACCGAAGTATTTTTGTGACAGTCCGACAAGAACACCGCCAATCATTGTTACACAAATTGTATAATAAGGTGGTAATGAAAATTCTTTGGGTAAATATCCCCAAATAAAGTGAATTCCAGCATTTGTGGTAACTAAAAATAACCAGACTGTAGCACCAACTATAGAACCTAGAAACATACCGTACATGATAAGTAAAGAATGCATGCCTCTTCTAATAGTCATTTTTATGCCTCCTTTATGTTACATTCTTGTTATGAAAAATTTAGAGATTCTGATACGAGAATAATTATACTTATATATGTTATGACAGCTCTTTTTTACATTTTTGTAAAAAGACTTACTGAAGAGTAATTTATATAAAAGATAGAGAATTACCTATAGTGTTTAATATTAAAGGATTTATATGAATTTTATTTGAAATTCATATGAAAAATGTGCAGGAGTGCAGCAACATAGTTATTAAGTTAAGTTTTTAATCCCCATAAAGAAAAAATATCACTTTATAATAAGTGATGTGGAAACATTTGTATAAGTAGCGTTGTGAAAAATAGCATTTTCAAGGTTATCCTAATGAATTAAATATAACTCTTTCATTTTACATAGTAAGTAAGGTTTTTTAAATGTATTTTTGGCCTTTAAATAGAACATTTCCTGTATTTTTTCAAATTTATCCCGCTATTTGTGGGCAGTAAGACCTCCACCTCAAGATTTAGAGAGAAGGTATTGTCCAGTTCCAGTGGCTAGAATGTTCGGTGGCTTCGCTTCTTCCTACGAGGTAAAATACATCTCTACGTCAGAAGCTCCATCCCCCTCACATTCTGAACGAGCCACTTCCACTTTTCTTCATTGTCCAGCTCTAGTGGCTAGAATCCCCGGTCGTTTCGCTCCCTCGGACGAGGCAAAAAGCGCCTCTCTGTCGGGTGCTCCAACGTCCTGCGATTCTGAGCGAGCCGCTTCTGCTTTTCTAAAGAAGATAGGCGGGGAAGTCAAAAGCCTGATTGGGCGGTTTTTTTAATCAGTAAGGAATGAAAAATCCCCCACTTCAAGAGGCATTGGCCGATAAGTGGGGGTAGTTCAAATTATTGACGAATAATTCCTTGGAAGGATCCTTCCAATACTTTTTTACCATTTTGATTAAAGCATTCTGCCTTTGAAACAGCAATTATTCGATCTGCTTGTTTTTCATGATGAATAAGTGTGACTTCACATCGAACAGTATCTCCGGTAAAGACTGGGCGTAAGAAAGTAAGCTCCACATCTCTTGCAATAAAATTTAAATCGCCGCCAATTTTTGTAGGTAATGTTGCAACGAGTAATCCTTGTACCATTACGCGTCCATGTTCATCTGGAACAACATGATGTTCACCAGCATCACCAGAAATTTTACTAAATAGCTCTACATCCTCTCTCGTAAATGATTTTTCAAAAGTTAAAATTTCTCCGACTTTCATGTATCTATCGCCTCCTATTGGTTTATGAATGAGTTATCATTCATACTTTTAATTTTACAGAATATTCTTTATTTGGTAAAGTTCAGCGGTAGAGGGAATAAAACAGTTAATGAAATACTTTAGAAATATTCAGAAAAATATATTGACATGAGGAAATAGTTTCTATAAAATCATCGGTAATTGCATAAGTCTTATCAAGAATAGGTGGAGGGAACGGGCCCTATGAAACCTTGGCAACAGCCGTAAATCGGAATTGTGCCAAATCCTGCAGGTATTTCCTGAAAGATAAGAAAGGCTACATGGCGAGCGTTTATCTAAGCTGCTTCTTTCTTATTTAGGAAAGAAGCAGTTTTTTATTTTATATAAAAGAAAGGAGTTTGGGAAATGGGAGAATCATGGGGAAAAGGAACGATTTGCGTGCAAGGTGGCTATACGCCGAAAAATGGTGAACCGCGTGTTTTGCCGCTTTATCAAAGTACGACGTATAAATACGACACTTCTGACGATTTAGCGGCTCTCTTTAATTTGGAGGCAGAAGGATATATTTATACGCGTATCGGCAACCCGACACTTGCGGCATTTGAGCAGAAGTTGACAGAGTTAGAGGGCGGTGTTGGTGCGGTTGCAACCGCATCAGGGCAAGCTGCGATTATGCTAGCGGTATTAAATATTTGTAACAGCGGCGATCATTTGCTCTGCTCATCAACAGTATATGGCGGTACATTTAATTTATTTGCAGTTAGTCTTAAGAAGCTTGGGATTGAGGTTACGTTCTTTAATCCAAACCTATCTGCTGATGAAATTGTTGCCCTCGCAAATGAGAAAACAAAGCTTGTGTATGCGGAATCGCTTGGAAATCCTGCGATGAATGTACTGAATTTTAAAGAGTTTTCTGATGCGGCAAAAGAGCTTGGAATACCGTTTATTGTGGATAATACGTTAGCGACACCGTATTTATGTCATGCATTTGAACATGGTGCAAACATTGTTGTTCATTCTACAACGAAATATATTGATGGTCATGCAAGCTCACTTGGCGGCATTGTCATTGATGGGGGAAATTTCGATTGGAGTAAATTTCCTGAATTTGTTGAACCAGATCCGAGCTATCATGGTGTGAACTATGTGAAAAAGTTCGGGCAAGCAGCATACATTGTGAAAGCTCGTGTACAGTTATTAAGAGACTATGGAAATTGTATGAGCCCATTCAATGCGTACATGAGCAATATTGGCTTAGAAACGTTGCATCTTCGTATGGAGCGACATAGTCAAAATGCATTAGCTGTTGCACAGTGGTTATCGCAGCATGAGCGCGTTGATTGGGTCAATTATCCTGGACTTCAAAATAATGAAAATTATGCATTGGCGCAAAAATATTTACCGAAAGGTGCGAGTGGTGTTTTGACATTTGGAGTAAAAGGAGGTCTTGAATCTGCTAAACAGTTTATTAAAGATGTGAAGCTTGCCACATTGGTGACGCATGTTGCAGATGTAAGAACTTGTGTCATTCACCCTGCAAGCACAACGCATCGTCAGCTTACAGAAGAGCAGCAGCGTTTAGCAGGTGTAACGCCTGATTTAATTCGATTATCGGTTGGTATTGAAGATGCGGCGGATATTATTGCTGATTTAAAAGCAGCACTTTCTGGAGGAAAACAGTATGCCGATCATCATTGATAAAGATTTACCAGCTCGTAAAGTATTACAAAATGAAAATATTTTTGTGATGACGAAAGAGCGAGCAGAAACGCAAGATATTCGTGCCTTGAAGATTGCTATTTTAAATTTAATGCCAACAAAACAAGAAACAGAAACGCATTTGCTTCGTTTAATTGGAAATACACCACTTCAACTCGATGTCCATTTACTTCATATGGGGTCCCATACATCAAGAAATGTAACTCAGGAGCATTTAACAAGCTTTTATAAGACATTTCATGATATTGAAGGAGAAAAATTTGACGGGCTCATCATTACGGGTGCTCCGGTTGAAACACTTACTTTCGAAGAGGTAGATTATTGGGAAGAACTGAAGAAAATTATGGCTTATTCGAAGACACATGTTACATCAACGCTTCATATTTGCTGGGGGGCACAAGCTGGATTGTATTATCACTACGGCGTTCCGAAATATTTGCTAGAGCAAAAGATGTTTGGGGTATTTGAGCATGAAGTGCAGCAGGAGCATGTGAAATTATTACGCGGTTTTGATGAAAACTTTTTTGCACCGCATTCTCGTTATACAGAAGTCCGTGCATCTGATATTCAAAAAGTAGAGGAGCTTGATTTGTTAGCGACATCTGAAGAAGCCGGTGTGCATATCGTTATGAATAAAGATGGAAAGCATATTTTTGTTCTTGGTCATAGTGAATACAGCTGTGAGACATTAAAGCAAGAATACGAGCGTGATCAGCAAAGAGGACTGGATATTCCTATTCCCAAAAACTATTTTAAACATGACGATCCTCTAGAAAAACCAGTAGTAAAGTGGCGTAGCCATGGAAATTTACTATTCTCAAATTGGTTGAATTACTATGTGTATCAGGAAACCCCGTATATTTTGTAAAGGAAGGTGTGCATAACACTTGGTAACGTTTTCTTTGTAAAGAACGATCTTTATTATTCAGAATGTTCTAAATATATTGTTTTTTGTAATTTTAACTTATATAATGGCACCTAAATACAATTTTTAGAGGGGTGGACAGTACTATGAACGAAATTCAAGTCGGCCTATTAGGTCTTGGAACTGTAGGAAGCGGCGTGGTGCGCATTATTGAAGATCATCAAGATCGTTTAGCGCACCAAATCGGTTGTCCTGTCAAAGTGGCAAAAGTATTAGTACAAAATTTAGAAAAAGAACGAGAGGTCCAAGTAACCCCTACATTATTAACGAAAAATCCCAATGAAATTATAAATAATCCAGATGTTGATGTTGTGATTGAAGTGATGGGCGGTATAGAAGATGCAAAAGCATATATTTTACAATCGCTGCAAAACGGTAAGCACATTGTCACAGCAAATAAAGATTTAATGGCACTTCACGGTGCAGAACTTCTTACTGTAGCAAAAGAAAATCAAGCAGATTTGTTTTATGAAGCAAGTGTAGCCGGTGGTATTCCAATTCTACGAAGCATTGTGGAGGGCCTTTCTTCTGATCGGATTACAAAAATGATGGGCATTGTGAACGGAACAACAAATTTTATTTTGACAAAAATGTCTGACGAAGGGAGAGCGTATGACGACGTGTTAAATGAAGCGCAGCAGCTTGGATTTGCAGAAGCAGATCCAACATCGGATGTTGAAGGTTTAGATGCGGCACGAAAGATGACAATCTTAGCGACACTTGGATTTTCTACGAATGTAGAACTTCATGATGTGAATGTAAAAGGAATTACATCTATTACGGAGGAGGACATTACGTATAGTAAGAGTCTAGGCTATACAATTAAGTTAATTGGTGTAGCTAAGCGTGATGGTGAAAAATTAGAGGTAACGGTAGAACCAACATTGTTACCAAATACACACCCGCTTGCAGCTGTTCAAAACGAATATAATGCAGTATATGTATATGGTGAAGCGGTAGGAGAAACAATGTTTTACGGACCAGGTGCGGGAAGTTTGCCAACAGCAACAGCTGTTGTATCTGATTTAGTAGCGGTTATGAAAAATGTACGCCTTGGTGTAACAGGAAATAGTGCAGTAACTCCGCAATATGAGAAAGTATTAAAAGCAGAAGACGAAATTTACGTGAAGAAGTTTCTACGCCTGCATGTAAAGGATGAAGTAGGGGTGTTTGCGAAAATTACATCGCTATTCTCTGAACGCGGCGTAAGCTTTGAAAAGATTATTCAAATGCCATTACAAAAGAAAGGAGCAGCTGAGATTGTTATTGTTACACACCGTGCATCCCTTGCAGATTATACGTACATTCTAGAAACACTAGAGACGTATGAAGAAGTAGATTGTGTGAAAGCAAACTACCGTATTGAAGGAGATGCTCGCTAATGTGGAACGGATTACTTGCTGCTTATAAAGAGTACTTACCGATTACTGAGCAAACACCGTCGCTTTCACTATCAGAAGGAAATACACCACTGATTTTATTAGAGAACCTTTCAGAAAAATGGGGTGTTTCTGTTTACGCGAAAGTAGAAGGTGCAAACCCGACGGGTTCTTTTAAAGATCGCGGGATGGTTATGGCTGTAGCAAAAGCAAAAGAAGCTGGCAGCAAAACGGTTATTTGCGCTTCAACAGGAAATACATCTGCGTCGGCAGCTGCTTATGCAGCGCGCGCAGGTTTATCTTGCATTGTTCTGATTCCAAATGGAAAAATCGCTTACGGCAAGTTAGCGCAGGCAGTCATGTACGGGGCTGAAATTATTAGTATTGATGGGAACTTTGATCATGCTTTACAGATGGTACGAAAGCTTAGCGATGCAGCGCCGATTACCCTAGTGAATTCAGTAAATCCATATCGCATTGAAGGACAAAAAACAGCAGCATTTGAAGTTTGTGATGCACTTGGAAAGGCGCCTGATATTTTAGCCATTCCAGTTGGAAATGCGGGGAATATTACAGCGTACTGGAAAGGTTTTATAGAATATAACGATAAGCATGGAACAGGATTACCAGAAATGCGTGGTTTCGAAGCGGAAGGATCGGCGGCGATTGTGCGTGGATATAAAATTGAGGCGCCGGAGACAGTTGCTACTGCAATACGTATTGGGAATCCGGCAAGCTGGGATAAAGCCGTCGCTGCTGCACATGACTCAAATGGGAAAATTGATGAGGTAACAGATGCAGAAATTCTTCAGGCATATGAAAGGCTTGCTAAGTATGAAGGGATTTTTGCGGAACCTGCTTCTTGTGCATCGCTTGCTGGAATTTACAAGCAAGTACAAACAGGAGAAATAACAACAGGAAGTAGTATTGTTGCTGTTTTAACAGGAAATGGTTTAAAGGACCCTAACATTGCAATTGATACGAAAAAAATTCAGCCACTTGTGTTGCCAAATGATGAAAAGATTGTGTTTGAGCATATTCAAGGAGCTGCCCTTCGATGAAGGCGGCTCCTATGTTTACAATTCGTGTGCCAGCTAGTACGGCAAATCTTGGGCCAGGCTTTGATTCAATTGGTCTTGCGGTAAGTAAATATTTAACGGTAGATGTATGTTCACATTCTAGCTGGGAGTGTACGGCAAAAACAACGATTCTTCAAGGGATTCCAAAAGATGAGAAGAATTTGCTCATTCACACAGCGCGCCAGGCAGCTGCTCGTTACGATAAGGAGCTTCCTTATTGTCATCTTCATCTAGACAGTGATATTCCATTAGCACGCGGACTTGGAAGTAGTGCTTCGGCAATTATTGCGGGGATTGAACTTGCGAATCAGCTTTGCGGATTACATTTATCTAGAAGAGAAAAGCTATTGATTGCAACGGAAATGGAAGGGCATATCGATAATGTTGGAGCAGCGTTATATGGCGGACTTATGATAGGAACATATGATGGAAAAGATATTTCATTTTTGTCACAACCTATTTATGATATAGAACTTGTAGCGGTTATTCCTTCATATGAACTAAAAACAGTTCATTCGAGGGACGTGCTTCCGAGTACGTTACAGTATATGGACGGCATTCGCGGCAGCGGTGTTGCTAATGTACTTGTAGCGGCTTTATGTAAAGAGGACTGGGTGCTTGCGGGTGAAATGATGAAACAGGATATGTTTCATGAACCATACCGTAAAGAGCTCGTACCAGAACTGCAAAAGCTTCAAGAATTAGAACATCAAAATTTATATGGTGTTTCTTTAAGCGGCGCTGGGCCAACTGTGCTTTGTTATGTGAAAAAAGGAAGTGCTGAAGAAGTAAAGATATGGCTGCAATCGATTTTCAGCCATTGCGTAGTAGAAAAGCTTCAAGTTGTGAACGAAGGGATTCATATTATATATGAACAACAAAAGCCCATTGAAAGTATATAACTTTCAATGGGCTTCTTGCGTACGACAGCTTTGTAATGCTTTTGTACCAACTTGAATAAATGTTTGAATGAGCCAGCCAGTTGTAAAAGAGAGAATAATGGTGCCGAAATAAATAGGACCATTTAGCATGAAACTAGCAGTTAGAAATAAACAAGCTAGAGAAATTTCAGTTTTTTGAAAGGACCATTTTGTTTTTTCCGAGATTGTTAATACAAATGCTTCTTGCGGTGCAGTCCCAAGCTGTGATGAAACATAGATACCAATACCTGCGCCGACAGATACATTTCCGCATATGAGTGTTATATACTTTGGAAGAGCTCGAATGCCATCCATTATAACTGTAACTGAGCCAATCATATCAACAAAGACAGAGATTAGCACCATCGTCACGATTGTCCCAATTGTAATACGCTTTCGATTCATACAAAGTACGATAAGAGTAAAAATCAAATTAATAATAAACATCCAAGAGCCGATGCTTAAACCAAAGTTTTGATATAAAGCAATGAAAAGGGAATCATATGGGCTAAGGCCAAATGAAGTAATGGTTGTCATCATATTGATTCCGAGAGAAAGTAAGAGTAATCCACCTATGAAAAAGATATGCTCTAATTTAAGATTCATAATGCAACGCCAATCCTTTCTTATTTCGTCTGCTAGCACAGGATATAATGTGGAAAGCTTACCAGGTCAAGGGGCATTTCTAAATTTTTTTGTATGCGGTAATATGGGAGAAGGAGGTGTTATGATGTCAAATATAAAAAAAATCGCAGAAATGGCAGGGGTTTCGATTTCTACTGTTTCTCGCGTTTTAAATAATCATCCTTATGTAAATGAACAGAAACGAAAAGAGATATTAGCCATTATTGAAAAGTTAAATTACACGCAAAATTCAAATGCGATTCATTTAGTACGTGGAAGAACCAATGCGATTGGTGTGCTTCTCCCGTTCGTCAATAATCAGTATTACAGCGCCATTATAGAAGGTATTTCAAGAGAGGCTGCAAAGCATAATTACAATATGATGCTCTGTCAAACGGGTTATAACGCTGATAAAGAGATAGAAGTTTTGAATATGTTAAAGATGAAAAAATTGGACGGGGTTATTATATGTTCGAAAATAAATGCTTGTAAGGAGATTGAAAAGTACGCAACATTTGGCCCGGTTGTGACGTGTGAAGATACGATATCCAATACAATTTCTAGTATTCATATTGATCACTACAAAACGTTTGCTTTAGGAATGGAGTATTTAATAGAAAAGGGACATACACAAATCGGTTACTGCATTGGACGAAGTGATAGTTTTAATAGCCAAAATCGAAAAAGAGCTTACGCAGATGCCTTATCATCTATTTACGTTACGCCGCAAGAAGAGTGGCAATTTGTAGACTGTTTTACAGTAGAAGATGGGGCTCGGATTGTTCAATCATTACTTCGTATGAAAGAGCGTCCAACAGCTCTTCTTGTTTCTTGTAATCATATTGCAGCTGGGATTGTAACAGCTGCTCAAAAAAGCGGTCTTTCCATCCCAGAGGATCTCACAATTATTGGGTGCGATGATCAGCAGGTTGCAGAAATATTAGATATTACAACCATTGCTCATTCAAGTGTGGAAGTTGGTGCAGGTGCATTTACAATTTTGCACGACCAAATTATGAATAGAGAAGCAGAAGTAAAACGAATTGAGTTATTTGCGAAGTTAACGGAAAGACTGACAACATAAACGAAAAGCACAATCTTAATTAAAATGATTGTGCTTTTTTATAAGAGGAGGAAAATCGCTTTTCAAATTTCTGTTTGGTATAATATGGTCAATCTATAAGGGGGGATAGCGTGAGACCGAAATTTGTGAAAGTTATTTTATTCGTTGCACTAGCGTCTTTTTGTTTATTTGCATACGGATTTATTACTAGTGTGAGTGATGTTTTAAATCCGAAAACTTCTAAGCTAACTCCTGCCGTGCAAAAAGAAGCTAAAGGGAAACAACAAAAGGAAACATTGCAAGTTGTTAGCTTAGGTGATTCGTTAACACGTGGTGTTGGAGATAAAGAAGGTATTGGATATATTGGACGGATGAAGAATGAACTGCAAACAAAATACAAACAAAAGGTAGCGCTCACAAACTTGGCGGTGAGCGGTGCGAAAATGCCAGATTTATTAAAACAAATGGAAAGCAGCGGTGCCGGGTATGCAATTAAGCAAGCGGATGTGCTTGTTTTGACAATTGGCGGAAATGATTTATTTCCAGGATGGGAATCACTTGGAAACTTAGATTTAACGACATATCGTCCTGATACCGCAACATTTCAAGCTAATGCAAAGAAAATTTTGGAACAACTGAGGAGTTTAAATCCAAACAGTCCGATTTTTTGGATTGGCTTGTATAATCCATTTGAAGATGTAGAAGAGTTAAAAGGCTCGTCTCCAATTGTTGTCGATTGGAACGGATCATTAGAAAAGCTTGCGCTTAGTTATGCAAATGTATACGTTGTTCCAACGTTTGATATGTTCCAAAATCGCGGTAAGGATTTATTATATTCTGATCACTTCCACCCGAATGAAACTGGCTATACATTGATAGCAGATCGTTTATTACAAAACGTTGTTAGTCAGTTAGAACTAGCTGGAGGTGAGAAAAAATGACGATGGTCCTATCTGTCCGGAATTTAAAGAAGGTTATTAAGAAAAAAACGCTCGTTGAAGATGTATCATTTGATATACAGCAAGGAGAAGTATTTGGATTTTTAGGACCAAATGGAGCAGGGAAGACAACGACGATTCGGATGCTTGTTGGTCTCATTACAGCAACAGAGGGAAGTATTTCAATTGGTGGTTATGACATAAAAGAAAATTTTCGCGGTGCGATGCGGCAAATTGGAAGCATTGTTGAAAACCCTGAATTGTATACATACTTAACGGGATTTGAAAATTTAAAGCAATTTGCCCGTATGTTAGGGGGAATTTCCGATGAGCGGATTATGGAAATTGTCAAAATGGTACATCTTGATGAACGCATTCACGATAAAGTGAAAACATATTCACTTGGGATGAAGCAACGTCTTGGGATTGCACAAGCTCTTCTTGGCAGTCCGAAACTCCTTATATTAGATGAGCCGACAAATGGTCTTGATCCGGCTGGTATTCGAGAACTTCGTGAATTTGTGCATACACTTGTGAAGGAAGAAAACATGAGCGTATTTATTTCCAGCCATTTATTAAGTGAAGTACAAATGATTTGTGACCGCGTGGCGATTATTAATAAAGGAAAAGTAATTACGGTAGCAAGAGTTGAAGAGTTAGTGAAACAAGCAAGCGACCGCGTGGAGTGGATTGTGACGCCGCTTGATAAAGCGAAAGCGTTGCTTGAAGAGTCGGGTGAAGTGACAGAACTTGTCGTGGAAGAAGGACGACTATTATGCCGCATGAGTCAAGAATGTGTAAGTTTTTATAATAAGCAGTTAGTTGAGCATGCTGTAGACGTTCATAGTGTAAAACAAGTTGTATTTACATTGGAAGATCTGTTTATGGAACTGACAAAGGGGGAGCAACATGAGTGAATTTGCGAACCTCGTCTATAATGAGGCGGAGAAAATATATCGAAAGAAACGTATTGTAGTAGTCATGCTCATTTTGGCGATTTTAATTCCGATTTTTGTTTATGCACAGTACCGAGAAGTACAGACGACTGTAAAGCGTCTTGGTACGAGTGATTGGAAGGTATCCTTACAGCAGCAAATCGTTGATTCACAAAACCGTTTAAATAATTCGCGTCTTCCCGAAGAATGGAAAGCGTGGTTAAAGGTAAGAGTGCAGCAGCAACAATATTATTTAGATCACAATATTAATCCAAGTGCGCCAGGAGCCCCGACATTTGTACGTATGTTTATTGAACAAGGAATTACGTTATTTATCCCGCTCCTTATCATGATTGTAGCCATTGATATTGTATCGGGAGAGCGGAGCGATGGCACGATGAAAATGCTTCTTACTCGGCCGATTCGGCGCTGGAAAATTCTTTTAAGTAAATATGTGACGATGGTGCTGTTTATTTCATTTATTTTGTTGCTTGCCTCTGTTCTTTCCTATGTGTTATCAGGCATTGTATTTGGTTATGCTGGGTGGAATTTGCCGGTGCTGACAGGGTTTATTACGGAGAAAGATACGTTAAACACAAGTTTTGTGCATCTTATTCCGCAGTGGCAATACATTGTTATGGCTTACGGACTTGCTTGGTTTGTAGCAATTGTTGTTGGCACAATCTCATTTATGGTTTCAGTACTGATTCGCAATACACCAGCTGGTATGGGAATTATGCTGGCAGCGTTAATTGCTGGAGGTATCTTAAATAATTTTGCAACGTCCTGGGAAGGTGCAAAATATATTTTTAGTGTCAATTTATCGTTAACGGATTATTTATCAGGACAGTTACCAGCGCTGCAAGGATTGTCGATGAGTTTTTCGTTAATGAATCTCACGATATGGGCAGCTGTATCACTCATTATTGCTTTTGCAGTATTTACAAAACAAGACATGGTGAATTAATACGATAGGAAGTGAAAGAATGGAACAATTACTAAAGAATGATTGGGCACCACTATTAGCACCTGAATTTGAAAAACCATATTATCAACAATTACAATCATTTTTAAAAGAAGAGTATCATACACATGTTGTGTATCCAAAGCAGGAAGATGTCTTTAATGCTTTGCGTTATACAGGCTATCAAGATACAAAGGTACTTATTTTAGGACAGGATCCATATCATGGACCAAATCAAGCGCATGGTTTAAGTTTTTCGGTGCAACCTGGTGTACGCACGCCGCCGTCATTGCAAAATATGTACAAAGAGCTGCAGGATGATCTTGGCTATCCAATTCCGAATAACGGTTATTTAATAAAATGGGCAGAGCAAGGTGTTCTTTTATTAAATACTGTATTAACGGTGCGTCAAGGAGAGGCTAATTCTCACAAAGGAAAAGGGTGGGAAGTTTTCACGGATCGTATTATTGAGTTGTTAAATGAACGGGAAAAACCAGTTATCTTTGTATTATGGGGACGTCCTGCACAGGCGAAGAAGAAGCTTATTACAAATCCTAATCATCATATTATTGAATCTGTTCATCCAAGTCCATTATCAGCACGTCGAGGATTCTTTGGCAGCAAACCATTTTCAAAAATAAATCATTTCTTAGCGAATAATGGAAAACAGGAGATTGATTGGCAAATTCCGAATCTCTAAATGAGGATTCTTTTGTTTAGGGATTTATCCCGCTATTTTTGGGCAGTAATACTCTCACCTCAAAATTCAGCGAAAGCATTGTCCAGCTCCAGTGGCTAGAATGTTCGGTGGCTTCGCTTCTTCCTACGAGGTAAAAAATCCCTCTACGTCAGAAGCTCCATCCCCCTCACATTCTGAACGAGCCACTTCCGCTTTTCTAAAGAAGATAGGCGGGAGATAACTGATGGCAGTTTCACTTTATACGTGCAAAAACAGACCACTACGAATGTAGCGGTCTGTTTTTTATTTATTTTCTTCGTGTTTTAATTTTGCATCTAGTACGAACGTACCAAATGGAATAACAGATGCAACAAGCGCACCAAACGCCCATGACTTTGACTTATTATGAATCATAGTTACTTGAATAACAGCGAAGATGAATAGTATAAACAGGACACCGTGTGCCATACCTGCTACAGTAACGGCTTTCGAAAAGCCTGCAAAATACTTCAGCGGCATTGCAATGAATAGAAGGATTAGAAAAGAAATCCCTTCAAGTAATCCAATGACTCTTAAACGTCCAATCGGTGTTGATAACATAAAATGGCCTCCTTAATTATGTAAGCTTGTATATGATAAATTTGTATTCCTTTTGTAAATAAAATAGCCTAGTTTATTTCATTATAATCAAAAATGAACTTTACACTATGGTAATAGTGCAAAGTTCAAAATATCTTCACAAGCTGATACATATAAAAAATAAATCGCGCCTAAGTATTTGACTCGGGCGCGATTTTATGAATGATTGTTCTCTTCAATGTGAAAATTGTTCTATACCAGTACTTCGCTGTTCAAAACAAATTGTTCTACGACTTTTGCGACACCATCATTCATGTTTGTATCTGTTACATGATTCGCAATTGCTTTAATATCATCAGGTGCATTGCCCATTGCAACACCAAGGCCAGCGAATTCAATCATAGCCTGGTCATTATAACTATCGCCCATTGCAATTACTTCTTCACGTGTAATACCAAGTTTTTGGATGAGTTGGTGCAAGCTTGTTCCTTTTGTTACACCATATTCTGTGAATTCTAAGAAGAATGGCTTAGAACGCATAACACTTAGTTGTCCTTCAAATTCTTGTTGCAATTTCTTTTCAACTTCTGCAAGACGTTCAGGTGCCTTCATCATTAATACTTTCACAACAGGTTCTTTCACTGCACTTACAAAATTATGAACCTCTATAATTGGCATACCTGTAATATGACCTTCAACTTCTGTATATTCATTATTCTCCTCTGTCACAATATCATCGCCAATGTACGTATGAATCCAAACATCTTCGTTTTGACTTGTTTTATATAAATTATGAACAATTTCAGGTGATAATGTGCTGCTAAATAACTCTTCTTTTGTTTTACAGTTAATGATTTTTGCGCCGTTAAACGATAAAATGAAGCTGCCGTATTCTTCTAACTTCAGTTCTTTTGCAATTGGCCACATCGCAAATGTTGGACGGCCAGAAGCTAGAACAACTTTTACACCGTGCTCTTGGGCGTTCATTAGGGCTTCTTTTGTACGCGGTGAAATCGTATGATCATCGCGAAGTAATGTATCATCTAAATCTAGTACAATCATTTTATAAGACATTTGGTTAATCCTTCCTTACTATGAATTTATAATATGAAATAAATCGTAAGACATCGAACCTCTTTGAAGATGGAATCGATTCTACATATATGCAAGTTAAAAAACGACATAAAACTCTCTTCTTTTTAGGAAGACGAGAGCATTTAGCCACGCATAGAAACGGTCATGGTCTTTTCCTGCCACATGCTAGGTTTAAAAAAATCGAGTACAGGTCATGTTATATTCTGCGTAGCAGCGACTTATATGTCGAAAAATTAAAATGGATATATATGTTTCTATTATCGTAACAATTCTTAAAATAGACTGCAACGCTTGAAGTTTGCCAATTTTGTTTACGTTTTGTGTCGATTAGTCAAGATTCCATAAATAGGAAAAACACCTACTTATAAAAGCTTCACGCCCAAACAGTCGGTAAGAGGTTAAGCAAAGGAGCGAGAAGCAAACCGTCTGTAAGGACCCGATCGGTTCAATTAACCCTCAACGAGAAATCCGTTCGTTGAGGAAAGTTTCACTTTATCCTGCTTGTTTGTCTGGTGAACGAGAGAATAATATTTCTAGTATAATCGCCATTACAGAGCCAAGTACAAGACCGTTGCTTAAGAAGGATGCAAGGAATGGCGGCAGTGAAGAAAAGGCTCCTGATGGGATGAACATGACGCCAATTCCGGTAAAGAGAGCGAGGCCCGCAACTTTGAATAAGCGTTCTTTATCTTTCACGGTTTCATATTCTCGAAAAGCTAACCCAATCATACTTGCAAATACCGGATAAATAGCTGCATAGCCAACTGCTACTGGAATTGCTGCAATGAATGAAGTAACCTTTGGAAATAGGCTCATAAGAATAATAAAGGACGAACCAAGAATAAACGGTAATCGTTTGTAAATGCTCGTTGTCGCAATAAAGCCGGCTGATCCAGAAATAGCAACAGGCCCAATTGCTGAAAATAGACCGCCAAGGAGCTGATTAATACCAGTTATAATTCCAGCTTGTTTAAAACGATTTTGCGGTGCCACTTCTTCGTATTTCGAAACTACTTGTTGAACAACGCGAATACTTGCTAACATATTAGTTAGTAGTAATAACGTAACGAAGAAAATAGTAATAACCATATTCCATTCTAAGCGAGGTGTGCCAAATACAAAGATAGATGGTATACGGATAATATCTGTTACAGGTGTAATTGGGTTTGATAGACCGAAACATGCAAATAAAACCCACCCAACTACAATACTGCATAGTACAGAATATTGACCGATAATAGGTAATTTCATGATAAAGAAAGATAAAACAATAATGATAAGAGAAAGAATAAAGACTTTCCCTTGAACAGCTGTATGCTGTTCGTTAAGCCCAAACATGCCTTTTAAAAATGATCCACTTAGCTGTGCGACGAGTAAAAATAGGTAGGTTCCAATAACAGTGGGTGTAAAATAGCGGACAAGTTTATCAATAAGTCCAAATGTACTAAGAAGAATGCAAATAATACCACTTAATAAGAAGGAATATTGCAGTACACGAAGCGTTTCACTGTTTGAACCAAATAATACAACGCCTAAGCTTGCATACAAGGAAAAGATGCCCCACCAAAGTCCTGCAGGTCCTTCTTGAATTGGCAAGCGATGACCAAAGAAAGCTTGTAAAATACCTGCAAATCCAAGAACAAATAATGTCCGTTGGACGAATGCGATTGCTTCTGCGCCTTCCAGTCCGTAGTTAGCGGCGACACTAATTGGAACGATTAGGCTGCCGGCCAAAATAAATAATGCCCATTGTAGGGCAGAAAGAAATGTTTTCATCATATATCAACCTCTTTCTTGTATTCCATTTCTAGTATATATGTATTTGATTTGTTGTGGCAAAAATTGAACATAGAGAAAAGAAATGAAAGAATATCATGAGTGCATGTAAACAATTAGTTATTGCAATTATATGTATGTATTTTATGGTGATTATTGGATAAAGTGGGTTTGTGATTATAGAAGAGAGATGAAAAACCCCTCCACTGATGGAAGTTTCACTTTATTTCAGGCAATGCGGAAAAATTAGCAGAACGTGATATGATAATAGTATTTGGCCCAGTAGAGAAGTTGGAGCAATTTGAGAAAGAATTACAATACATGAGGTGAGAAAATATGCAAATATCTAGCGATAAGATTTTAAATAAAATGGCAAGTGAAATTGCAAAAGCGAAAGGGAGTGAATCACATAAAGCAAAAGAACATCTTTTAGTTGTTCGTGCATTATGTGATCTATTACTTGAAGAACAGACAGAAGCTTCTGTATATGTTGAATCAAAATTACAAGCACATGTTATAGCGCCGCAAATGCCTGTCCAACCAATTGCTTCATTTTCAGGAGAGCCTGTATATGTGAAGGAAGATGATGCAAACGGAAACTCTCTCTTGGATTTTTAGATGCTAAATAGTTGGATTGTGTGTGGAAATTTTTTATTATAAAAGTAAAAAGGGGAATTCTAATGAAAATTTTCTTCTTATTGGGTTGTATTATGGCAGCATTATCTGTTGCACTTGGTGCATTTGGAGCACATGGACTTGAAGGGAAAATCTCAGCGAAAATGTTAGATGTATGGAAAACAGGTGTTACATATCAAATGTTTCATGCAGGTGGATTATTTATTGTTGCTTTATTAATGGATAAGATTCAATCTTCTCTTGTAAGCGCAGCAGGCTGGTGTATGGTAGCAGGTATTATTATGTTTTCCGGAAGCTTATATGCATTAAGTACAACTGGTATGAAATTTTTTGGACCAATTACTCCGCTTGGCGGCGTAGCGTTTATTGTAGGCTGGATTTTACTAGGAACTGCGATTGTAAAAGGTTTATAAAGTGAAACTTCTTCTTGGGAAACGTTTTTCTTCCCAAGAGGTTAGTTGAACCAATCGGGCCCTTACAGATGGTTTGTACCTTACTTCCTTGCTTAACCTCCTACCAGCTGTTTGGGCGGGGTAAAAATAAAACAAAAGCTGGCATTTGCCAGCTTTTTCTTATCATCTTGGGGGGTAAGTTGCTGGTTGTTGTGCTGGGAAATAGATGATCTCTCCTGGAAATTCTACATAATCAAGATAAATCATAAGCAGTAAATAACGCTTTCCAGACTTAGGATCACTTATAATGACGTGATCGCGTCCTGCAGCTTCAATGATGCCTGTATAGGATTGTGTACCAAGGGAGCTGCCGCGCTCATATGTCATAAATAGAGTTGCTGGTTTTCCCTTGTTTAAACGAAGGATATTTTCAATATATGATTGCTCAAGTGGAAGCATCCCTTGAGAAGCGGCAAGTTGTGCTTGCGTAGCTTGCGACGTCGGCATTTGCTGCCCTTGTTGTCCCGGCTGCGGTTGCATATATCCCCCAGATGGCTGGTAAAATCCTCCTCCATAGTATGGGTTTTGTTGCTGTGCCATACGAAATCCCTCCTCTTTTCAGTTCGCTAATACACACCTGGACAGTCTTCACCACTTGGCTGGAAAAAGCAATGGTTTTTAAAACGGCCAGAAATTTCTTGATTAAACCAAGTTGGTGGACAATCACCTACTGGTCGGAAAAACCATAAAGAAAAATTAGCGGGCCAGAAGCGTTCACCTTGAATCGTACGTCTTGCCATAGCGATATCACTTTCACGGGCACGCTGATAGAAGTAACCTTTTTGCGTAGCCTCAAATCCACCAGGACTTTGAAATACCATTTGACGAAGGTTTCGAATTTTTTTAAAGTCCAGGCAATTCCCTCTTACGCGATTGACGCCGACATTTCCAACTAAAAGCATTCCTTTAGGTCCTTCGCCTTCTGCTTCTGCTCGCATTAATCTGGCAAGTAGTTTTACATGTTCTTCTGTATATGCAATAACACCCATCTGTTTCACCTCTCTTATTACTCCGCTAGAGAAAAGAAAGTGTAGAATAATTACTAATTCATAGGTATGAAAAAAAAGGGGCAGATATGACAACCAAACCATGTTTTAATATGTATCTCTATAGATATTAGTTGAAAAATTGAAACAAAAACCCCTTTTTTTAGGGGGGCGAGAGCATCTGGCCATGCATAGAGGCGGCCAGGGCCTTTTCCTGCCACATGCAACGTTTAAAACAAAGGGCGAAAGCAAGTAGCGGACATTTTCTTGCTGCATAGCAGGGACTTAGATGTTGAAAAATTAAAATGGATTTATATCACTACTCACAAGAGGTAAGGATTATTCTGAGAGAGATTTGGATAATAAAAAGCTAGCAATTTGCTAGCTTTTTATCATCCAAATAATTTTGACCACATATTAGAGAAGAAGTCTCCAATAGATCGCATCGTCAATACGAACCAATTTGCTTTGTCTACTTCCTGTGTTGTTTTTACATCGAATTTAGTTTGTTTATTTCCATCAAGGAAACCATATTGATCAGTAGATTCTAAAACAAGTGAGCCTACTTTGGCATTCTTTTTCACAGGTGCAACTAAGTTTCCGTCTTCGGAGATTGATTTGTTTGCTTCATAGGAAATTTTGTAAGGTGGTTTACTTCCTTTTTTTGTGACTACCGTTATCTCTTTTTCAGGTGTCACAGCTACAGTATCTTCTTTTCCTTTTACGACAGGAATTGTATTATTTGTATCTATTTTCAATTTCTGTTTTTCAAAGTTTTTGAAACCGTAATCCATTAATGCACGGGATTCTATGAAACGCTCATCCATTGATTTTGTTTTAATAATAACGGATATTAGGCGTAAATCACCGCGTTTGGCTGTAATGGTAAAGCAATATCCAGCTGTATCAGAACTTCCTGTTTTTAAGCCGTCTGTTCCTTCATATGCAAATGCAGCGCCTGGTAACATCCAGTTCCAGTTTTCCATACGAATTGGGCGCGGATGATTATCTGGGAAGTTTCTGAATCTTTGTTTTGTATCCTCCAATATTTCTGGATATTTTGTGATAATTGTTCTAGATAAGATTGCCATGTCTCTAGCTGATAAAGAGTTTTCACCGTTCGGATCTGTTCCTTCCGGATGCTTTCCTTTTAAATCAGCATTATTTAATCCTGTAGCATTTACAAATTTATATTTCTTTAACCCTAGTTTTTTTGCATGTTCATTTGCGAGATTTAAGAAATTCTTTTCACTTCCAGCGAGAAGTTCGGCAAGTGCAATGCTTGACCCGTTTGCTGAGGAGACAAGAATAGAATGATATAATTCTCTAACTGTATATTGTCGTCCTTTTTCAAATGGAACATTGGAAAATTCGTTGTTACGGGAAATCTCGTAAGCATAATCAGAGATATTTACTTTTGTATCCCAAGTGATTTTCCCTTCTTTAATGGCTTCTAAAACGGAGTACACAACCATGAGTTTTGACATACTAGCAATTGCAAGTAATTCATCGGGGTTTTGTTCGTGTAGTATTTTTCCTGTATCTGCATCAAACAGAATAGCAGCAGCGGCTTCGACATGTATATCTTCTTTTGCATAAGAGGGGGTTGCTCCTATGAAAGAAAACATGAGTGTAAGACCTAATAAAATAGATAGCATTTTCCTCATAATAAATTATCACCTTCGCATCGTTATTAGCATATAGCCTGTACTATTCTAACATGAGTTTGAATATGGAAAGATTACAATTTTGTAAGCAATTTGGATAATTTTTCTATTTTATTAGAGTTTCCTATTATGTAAAACAGCAAAAAAAGGGCAATTTTTGCCCTTTTTACTATTATACGTGTAAAAATTTTGCGACTTTTTCTCTTGGTAAAATGTTTCCAACGAAGAATGTTCCAAATTCACCGTAGCGTGCGCTTACTTCATCAAAGCGCATTTCGTATACAAGTTTCTTAAATTGAAGAACATCATCGGCAAATAATGTTACGCCCCATTCGTAATCGTCAAAACCAACAGAACCAGTAATGATTTGACGTACTTTTCCTGCATATTGACGACCGATTTTTCCGTGGCTATACATTAATTTTTTGCGTTCTTCCATCGGTAACATGTACCAGTTGTCTTCACCTTGACGACGTTTGTCCATTGGATAGAAACAAACGTGGTTTGCTTTTGGCAACGTTGGGTATAGACGCGCAAGAATTTGTGGATTTTGATATGGATCTTCTTCAGCAGGAAGATAATTACTTAGTTCCACAACAGATACGTAAGAGTATGTAGGAAGCATGTACTCCGCTAATGTTGTTTTATTGAATTCGGCTTCAATTTCATTTAATTCTTCCATTGTTGGACGTAAAATCATGAACATAATATCAGCCTTTTGTCCAACGATTGTATATAGGGCATGGCTACCTTGTTTTGCAACTTCTGTTTTATTCCATTTTTCAACGATGTTTAAAAATTCGAACATTGCTTGCTGACGTTCATCACTAGATAATGTTTTCCATGCTGCCCAGTCCATAGAACGGAAATCATGTAAACAATACCAACCATCTAACGTTTTTGCTGCTTCACTCATTAGATTCACCTCGAATAGTCAAGTTTTACACGTTAACTATATCATATATAGATGAAAAAGCATGTATCTTAGTCTCAGGCGCACAAAATTGTCACATTTCATAGCAGAATTTTGGGAAAATATAATCATTTTTATTTTATCAATTTTTTAGAAGCAATAAGTTTAAAATAGAGGTAAAAAGCGGTATTCTTAAATATGGATTTCAATTCGTAGGAGGGTTATTGGTGAGCGATTTATTTACAACAGTAAAAGAAAAAGTTCAAGGTAAAGGCATTTCTATCGTACTTCCTGAAGGTACTGATGAAAGAATTTTAGGTGCTGCAGAGCGTTTAGCAAAAGAAGAGTTAGTAAAACCAATCTTAGTTGGTAATAAAGAAGAAATTAGCGCGAAAGCTGCTAGTATGAACTTAACATTAGCAGGTGTTGATATTTATGACCCAGCTACATACGAAGAAATGGATGCAATGGTAGCATCTTTCGTTGAACGCCGTAAAGGGAAAGCAACAGAAGAAGCTGCTCGTGAAATCTTAAAAGACGAAAACTATTTCGGTACTATGCTTGTATACATGGGTAAAGCACACGGTTTAGTAAGCGGTGCAGCGCATTCTACAGCTGATACAGTTCGTCCAGCACTTCAAATCATTAAAACAAAACCAGGCGTTACAAAGACTTCTGGCGTATTTATCATGGTACGCGGTGATGAGAAGTATGTATTTGCTGATTGCGCAATCAACATTGCACCAAACAGCCAAGATTTAGCTGAAATTGGTATTGAAAGTGCAAAAACTGCTGAGTTATTCGGCATCGATCCACGCGTTGCAATGTTAAGCTTCTCTACAAAAGGTTCTGCGAAATCTCCAGAAACAGAGAAAGTTGTAGAAGCAACTCGCATCGCGAAAGAAATGGCTCCTGAATTAACATTAGACGGTGAGTTCCAATTTGATGCTGCATTCGTACCATCTGTAGCAGAAAAGAAAGCACCAGGTTCTGTTATTAAAGGTGACGCTAACGTATTTGTATTCCCAAGCTTAGAAGCTGGTAATATTGGCTACAAAATTGCACAACGTTTAGGTAACTTCGAAGCAGTGGGACCAATCTTACAAGGCTTAAACATGCCAGTAAATGATTTATCTCGCGGTTGTAACGAAGAAGAAGTGTACAAGCTTGCTTTAATTACAGCAGCACAAGCGCTATAATTATGAAAAAATCCCCGCATTTGCGGGGATTTTTAACTTTCTAACCCAAGTGATTTGTTATTGCGATCAATCATCCGCCGTAAGTGATGTTCATATAGCGGTACTTCATCTACTGTAAGTTGTGATGGTGTTAATTTGGGTGCAAAGTGCTGTAATGTTTGTAAAAGGCGCATCATTAAATCTTGAACAGTAATTGTTTCACCAAGTAGTTCAGATAATGAAGCCATTGTACTTGGGACAATTTCAGGATACGTAAATCTAGTTTCTTCACCTTGAATTGCTAGGTTATAAAAATCACGAACAAGAGCTGCGCGTGCGGAGCCGCTTCCTGTAGCACATAAGTAAATTTGAACAGCTACGCCGCCGCGAATACGGCGTTGTGAAATACCAGCAAATTTTTTATCGTTAATACTTAAGTCATAGCTGCCAGGACAATAGGAGCCAACGATTTCTTTTGCTTTAATAGTAACATGGTAATCTTTTAGCATTTCCTTAATTAAATGCCACATTGTATCATAGCCAAGGTCGATATCGATACCTTTATCTGTTTCTTGGAATAGAAGTGAGACGTTTAGAACTCCTTCATCTAATACAACAGCAAGTCCACCTGAATTGCGGACGATAACATGGAAGTCTTTCTTTTTCAGAAATTCAATTCCCTGCTGTAAGTAAGGTAATCGTGTATCTTGAATGCCAAGAACAATTGTATTGTAATGAACCCAAGATCGCATTGTTGCAGCGGATGTACCATTTCCGACTGTGGTACATAACGTATCATCCATTGCGAAAGACTGTAGCGCATGAAATTGTGGACCTAAGCTTGATTGGTCAACAATGCGCCATTCTGATTGAGATAAAATCGAACGAGAATCGCTCATGTAACTAACCCCTTATCTATAAAATGACAATATTTATTATAGCAAAAAAGAGTGATTTTATAAAAACGGGTATAAAAGCCCCTTTCTTTTAGGAGGGCGAGAGGAACTGGCTATGCATAGAATCGGTCAGGGCCTTTTTCTGCCACATGCTAGGATTAAAACAAAGAGAGAAAGTGAGTGGAGGTCACTTTTTGTTGTAGTTAGCGGTGATTTATACGTTGAAAAGCCAAAATAAAAAGGATGCTATGATAGCATCCTTTTTATTCTGCAATCTTTTCTAAATTTCCGTTTCGATCCATGCGAAAGGATGTTTGTGTACGTTCTTCATCGTCCATTAATGCCAGTTTACGTGCACGGTTCATAATTTTCATGAGCGTCTCGTAATCTTCTTGAACGGTTGTTGATTGCTGTTCTAATTTTTCAACTTTCTTTTCTAGCTCAGCATTTTTTCTCATATATTCAGCGATGTCTTGTTTCAATCTCTCATTCTCTCTTTCGAGTGCGGATACTTTTACATTAGAAGTTCCGAGAGTTTGTAGAAAACGGATAACGTCATGCATTGCAATGGAAGAATTTGTTGGCATTGCTTGCGTAGTTTGCATAGTTTGCATAGGTTGAACAGGTTGCTGGGTATCAATACTAATCTTTTCATTCACTGTTACAGTAGATGGAATCGGCGGTGTATATAAAAGGCGTTTTTTCGCTGGTTCGCCCCCATTTGCACGCATTTTATCTTTGCGATGTTTTTTCGCAAGTTGTAATGCTTGATCGTAACTATAGCGTACGACAGCATTCCAGCGAAATCCGCAGGCTGCTGATGTACGATTTAATTTATCACCAACTTCTTCAAAGGCATTTAATTGTGTACTTCCTTCGCGAACGTGACGTAAAACAGTTTCAGCAAGAAGTAAATCATCTTCTTCAGTCCAAGCATCTTGTCTTACTTTCATAGATTCATCTCCCTTTCTTTTTATCAATATCTTATTTTTAGAATGGACAAAATGAATTACTTTTATACAAAGCTGCCAAAATTATGGTAGATTTTGAGTGGAAATATGTTTGTATGCCACTTGTTTCTTGCAGGAAGAAAACTTGCATCACATCGAAAAGAAAGGTAAAATACCATTTAGTGTTTATTGTTATATGTACTTGAGAAAAGTTTCAAATAGAGGAAGTGTTATATACAATGGGAAACGAATTTCGTGTGTGTGATGATTGTCAGGCAACGAATATTAAAACGTTAGTACCGCGTTTAAAGAAAGTAGATGAATGTGCAGATATTAAGATCGGCTGTCAATCATATTGCGGTCCTGGTCGTAAAAAATCATTTGCATTTGTAAATAATCGTCCAGTTGCAGCGCCAAATGAAGATGAGCTAATTCAAAAAATTGAAGCAAAGTTAAACAAGTAAAAAGATACGATGCTGTATCTTTTTTTGTTTTGTAAAATGTAACAAAGTTTTATATAACAAAATTAGTGGTTGACAAATTTCAGTTTGCGTTTGTAGAATAAAAGAGAACGATATTGAGAATCATTATCAAAAATCAAGTTATATTTTTGATTTTCTTTTTTTGCCTCTTAATGAGAATGAAATTCATTTTCTTGTTATACATATTGAAAGTTAGGATGTTGTAGATGGAAGTGAGTATGAGAAAGGTTTACGAAGAAGAATCGGTAGACAGAAAAGAGATAAAAAGCCGTCCGCTTATCGCCGGGATGATTTTAATCGTTGGAACTGCTTTATTAGCGTTAAGTATGGCAGTTTCTATTTCATTTGGTGCTGCTGATATTAGTTTGAAAACAGTATGGCAAGCTGTATTTCAGTTTGATGCATCTACTACATATCATAGTGTGATTCAAGAATTGCGTCTTCCAAGGGCAATTGGAGGAGTAGCTGTAGGGGCGTTTTTAGCAGTATCTGGCGCAATTATGCAGGGGATGACGCGAAACCCACTTGCATCTCCATCACTTATGGGGATTACAGATGGAGCGGTATTTGGCATCGCAATCATGTTTGCATTCTTTCCAAACTCGCCATATGTAATGTTTGTAATTGCTTCTTTTATCGGGGCAGCATTTGGTGCAAGTATTGTATACGGAATTGGAGCAGCGTCTCCGGGCGGATTAACACCAATTAAGTTAGCGTTATCTGGTGCAGCAATTAGTGCCTTACTAGGCGCAATTTCATCTGGGATTGCCTTATATTTTAATCTAGCGCAAGAAGTTAGTATGTGGCATGCAGGCGGCGTTGCTGGTGTGAAATGGATGAGTTTAAATATGTTAATTCCAGTTGGTCTTGTTTGTCTTATTATCGCGATTATGCTAGCGAGGTATATTACGATTTTAAGTTTTGGTGAAGAAATTGCTATTGGTCTTGGACAAAATACAAAGCTCATTAAGTTTATTGGAACCATTCTTGTACTTGTATTAACAGGTAGTGCCGTTTCTATAGCTGGATCTGTTGGATTTGTTGGTCTTGTTATTCCACATTTAACACGTTTTCTTGTGGGATCAGATTATCGCTGGATAATTCCATGTTCTGCCGTTCTAGGCGGGTTACTTATTGAGTGTGCTGATATGATCTCACGTATTATGAATCCGCCGTTTGAAACGCCAATTGGAGCTGTAACAGCGATGGTCGGTGTACCATTCTTCCTCTACTTAGCACGTAAAGAAGGGAGAGGGAAAATGTGAGGCAAGGAATGTTAACGAGAAAAAACGTATCAATTCTATCTAGTATTGGTATGTTAATTTGCATCGTATTTTTAATTAGCTTACATACAGGTACGTTCAAAATTTCACCAGTTGAAGTGTTGAAAACGCTCGTTGGACTTGGGTCAGAAGAGCAAACAACGATTTTATTTGATTTTCGGATGCCGCGAATGATTGTTGCTCTTTTAGTAGGATCAGCTTTAGCAGTATCCGGTGCAATTATGCAAGGATTATCACGAAATCCACTTGCCGATCCAGGAATTATTGGTATTAACGCTGGATCGGGATTATCAGTTGTAATCTTTGTTTATTTCTTCTTTGGAAAAGTAACGATGACTTCGTTTTTATCTGTATTCATTCTGCCGTTTTTTGCTTTAGTTGGTGCAATATTAGCGGCGGTTATTATTTATGCACTTGCTTGGAAAGATGGTGTTTCGCCGGTTCGTTTAGTTCTGGTTGGGATTGCAGTGGCAGCTGGGTTCAGTGCTGTGAGCTTAGTATTCTCGATGAAAATGACAGCGAATGACTTCCGTTTTGCTACGATTTGGTTATCGGGAAGCTTATGGGGGACAGATTGGAAATTCGTATTAAGTGCGCTGCCCTGGATGCTTATTTTCTTACCAATTGCTTTTATGAAGGCGCATGTTTTGAATGTAATGAATTTAGGAGATGCGGCGGCAACGGGTCTCGGTCTGAACGTGGAGAAAGAACGCCGTAAGCTATTATTTATCGCTGTTTGCTTAGCTAGTGCGTCTGTTGCAGTTGCAGGGGGAATCAGTTTTATTGGATTAATGGCACCGCATCTTGCCCGCCGCTTAGTAGGCGGAAAATATCAAATTATGATACCAACCGCTGCGTTACTCGGAACATTATTGCTATTGTTTTCTGATCTTCTTTCGCGCAGCTTACTTACAACATCAGAAATACCGGTCGGTCTTGTCATTTCAGTAATTGGCGCGCCATATTTCATTTATTTACTTATAAAAACAAGATAAGGGAGACGATTTGTATGCCATCTTTATCAGTTGAGTTGATATCTGTTGGATATAGTGAAAATTTAATTATTGATGGGTTGTCTGTTGAAATACCTGAAGGAAAAATTACAACCATCATTGGTCCAAACGGATGCGGGAAATCTACGCTTTTGAAAACAGCATCGCGTATTTTAAAAGCAAAACGAGGTACTGTTTATCTGGACGGAAAAGCAATTGAGAAACAGCCAACAAAGGAAATTGCGAGAAAGATGGCAATTTTGCCACAGACAGCAGAAGTGCCAACAGGTCTTACTGTATTTGAACTTGTTTCATATGGACGTTTCCCACATCAAAAAGGGTTTGGCACGTTATCAGAAGAAGACTATTGTTACATTCGCTGGGCGCTTGATATGACTGGTATGAAGGAATTTGCTAATCGTCCAGCTGAGGCACTTTCAGGCGGTCAACGTCAACGTGTTTGGATTGCAATGGCGTTAGCACAAGGAACGGACGTGCTTGTACTAGATGAGCCAACAACATATCTTGATATGGCACATCAACTTGAAGTACTGAACTTATTAAAAAAGTTAAATGAAGAAGAAGGAAGAACAATTGTAATGGTTATTCATGATCTAAATCACGCTTCTCGTTTTTCTGATTATATGATTGCGTTAAAAGATGGGAATTTAATGAAACAAGGAGCGCCAGAAGAAGTCATGACATCTGAAACGCTTCGCGAAGTGTTTGAAATTGAAGCACAAATCGTTCCGTGTCCTGTTGGTGGCAAACCAATTTGTCTTACTTACGATTTAATGACAAGTGTGTAGGCAAGCTTAAGGTTGTCTAGCGGCGTTAAAATATTGATGATAGGGCCTAAGTTTTACTGCCCGTTAGAACGGGTAAAGGCGGGGTTTCCATTAATTTGTATAAATTGTTATATATATTTAAATTTTTCGGCATCTTTATCTAGCTCTGTCTCCTAAGCCCTCATGTCTAAGAACCTTCCACACAAGAAGGTAAAAAGCACCTTATGTGTGAAAAAACCTTAGCCAACGGGCCTAAACAGTCGGTGGCTTCGCGTCTTCCACCGAGGCAAAAAGCGCCTCTATGTCAGAAGCTCCATCCCCCTCTTGTTCTGAGCGAGCCGCTTCCGCTTTTCTTTATAAGTCGCTGCCACGCAGAATACAACATGACTGGCACTTGCTTTCTCTTTTTGTTTTAAACATTGCATGTGGTAGGAAAAGGCCCTGACCGTTTCTACTCGCGACCAGATGCTCCTCCTAAAAAGAAAGAGGGTTTTATATCGTTTTTTAATTTGTATATATAGTTTTATTTAAAGAGCTCTTGTAGCACTTTTATTACAACGAGATAAGGAGAGGAAAATATGAAGAAATTCAAAGTTACTCTATTAGTTTTAGTATTAGCGATTACGTCTGTATTATTTGCTGCATGTTCTTCTGATAAGAAAGAAGAAAAGAGAGCAGACGCAAAAAGTGAAGAGCGTGTTGTAAAACATGCAAAAGGGGAAATTAAAATTCCTGCAAATCCAAAGAAAATTGCTGACTTAAGTGGGTCAACAGAAGAGTTATTAGTTTTAGGTATGAAGCCGGTTATTACGGCAAATACGACTCAAGAAAAAATTGATGCACATATTGCAGATAAATTAAAAGGTGTAAAGCCAGTTGGTTCTGCCTGGGGAGATAAAATTAACATCGAAGCAGTAGCCGCTGCAAAACCAGATTTAATTTTAGTAAACAACCGTCAAGAAAAAATTTATGATCAGTTATCTAAAATTGCGCCAACAGTCATGTTAAGCACTCCATTAGATCAATGGCGTCCGAAGTTTGAAGAAGTAGGAGAAATCTTCGGTAAAGAAAAAGAGACGGCTGCATGGCTAAAGAAATACGATGAAAAAGCGAGTAATTTACATGATAAAATCGTTGCAAAGACTGGTGATGCAAAATTCATGGTAATGGCTGCATATCCGAATGCATTCCGTGTGTACGGTGACTACGGTTACGGTAGTATTCTATTTAAGGATTTAAAATTACCAGCAGTTAATGGTACACCAACAGACAAGCCGTTAGTACAATTACAAAAAGAAGCATTACTTAATTACAATCCAGACTTCTTATTTGTATTCATAACAGGTGACGGTGCCCAGCGTCTAAAAGAATTTCAAGAAGAAACCATTTGGAAAAATATGAACGCTGTAAAAAACAATCATGTGTATATGATTAAAAACGAAGATTTAAATAAAGGATATTTCCCACTTGGTAAAGAGATGTTATTAGACGAACTATCTACGTTTATTTTAGGAAAATAATAATGATAGAGAAAATCACCTTTGTTTTTTGAAGGTGATTTTCTTTTTATGCAGTAATATACAGTCTTTCATTTCTTTCTGTTTCACCTTTCGTTTATAATAGGAGTAAGAACTTATAATGGAGGGCGGTGAATTTTAATGGCATATGTAAGCGATAAATTAAATGAAACGAAAGTGTTTAAAGACCCGGTGCATAAATATGTGCATGTGCGCGATTGCGTGATTTGGGATTTAATCGGAACGAAAGAGTTTCAACGTCTGCGCCGTATTAAGCAGCTAGGGACGACATTTTTTACATTTCACGGTGCGGAGCATAGTCGCTTTACTCATTCACTAGGTGTCTATGAAATTATTCGCCGCATGATTGATGATGTGTTTGATGGAAGACCGGATTGGAATGCTGAAGATCGTTTGTTGTGTTTATGTGCAGCACTTCTGCACGATGTAGGGCATGGTCCTTTTTCTCATTCATTTGAAAAAGTCTTTAAATTAAACCATGAAAAATTTACACAAGCAATTATTGTCGGTGATACAGAAATTCATGAGGTGTTAAGCCGAGTTGATCGTGAGTTTCCACAAAAAGTAGCGGATGTCATTGCGAAAACTTCTACTAATAAATTAGCGATCAGTATGATTTCTAGTCAAATTGATGCAGATCGCATGGACTATTTATTACGAGATGCGTATTTTACAGGTGTGAAATATGGAAACTTTGATATGGAACGGATATTACGCGTAATGCGTCCATTTAATAATCAAGTTGTGATTAAATATAGCGGAATGCATGCTGTTGAGCATTATATTATGAGCCGTTATCAAATGTATTGGCAAGTATATTTTCACCCAGTCACGCGCAGTGCTGAAGTGATTTTAACAAAAATTTTGCACCGTGCGAAAGCGTTGCATGAACAATACTATACATTTAAATATCATCCCGTTCATTTCTATTCTTTATTTGAAGGAGAAGTAACAGTAGAGGATTATTTAAAGTTAGACGAGAATGTCATGTATTATTACTTCCAAGTATGGCAAGAAGAAGAGGATGCTATTTTAAGTGATTTATGCCGCCGTTTTATGAACCGTAACTTGTTCAAATGCGTCGATTTTACGGAAAAGCATGGGTTAAACAATTGGGTAGAATTAAATAGTTTATTTAAGAAGATTGGGCTTGATCCAGAATATTATTTAGTAGTAGATTCTACGTCAGACTTGCCGTATGACTTTTACCGTGCAGGTGAAGAGGAAGAGCGCCTGCCGATTTTACTGCTTATGCCAAATGGAGAACTGCGTGAATTATCTCGTGAGTCGGACATTGTGGAAGCAATTACAGGTAAAAAGAGAACAGATCAGAAGCTATTTTATCCGCATGATTTACTGTATGAAGATGGACGAAAAGGGAAAGTAAAAGAAAAAATTATTCGTTTATTAGAAGGAAAGGAGTAAGAGAAGCAGCTGTGCTGCTTCTCTTATATCAATGATTACTCTTGGTCGCTTAAGCGTTTTCCACCAATTGCGTAATGATTTTTAGACATTTCTTCAATGAATACAACGATTTTTTCTTCTGGAGCACCAGTAGTTTCACTTACTGCAGCTGTTACTTTTTCAGCAAGGGCTTTCTTTTGCTCTTCTGTGCGGCCTTCTAACATTTTCACTGTTACGTATGGCATATGTATCGCTCCTTTTATGTAGATTACAGTACTATTATAACGGATTCTTGAAAATAACAATCAGAAAATGAAAGATTTTTTGTTTAGATAATTAAGAGGGAGATGAAGTATGGATAATTTCTTTAGATACCCATTGCATGAGTTACCGTTGTTAGCTCTTGCAGTTGCAATAGCACTCTCTGTACATGAGTTTGCACATGCATATGTTGCTTATAAATTTGGAGATTTAACAGCGAAAAATCAAGGGCGTTTAACAATATCGCCCCTTTCTCATATCGATCCGATTGGCGCAATCGCATTCTTGTTTATCGGTTTTGGGTGGGCACGCCCTGTACCGGTAAATCCATATAACTTTAAGCGTCCGCGCCTTGCGGGAATTTGCGTTTCGATTGCGGGGCCAATTAGTAACTTATTACTAGGTGCTTTCGGACTTACTGCCTGGTATAGCTTGCTGAAATTTGGAATTATTGAGGCGGTTCCAGTAGCAGTAGGAGAGACACTATTTCAGTTCTTTCAAATTTTTATTGGGATTAATATAGTTCTGTTTGTTTTTAACTTGTTACCAATCCCGCCGCTAGATGGTTACCGTGTTGTGGAAGATTTAGCGCCGACCAGCATACGCGCGAAAATGACGCAATATGAAAAATACGGTTCGATCCTTTTATTAATTCTTGTCATTACACCGTTAGATCGATATACGATTCAACCAATATTTCAAGTTGTCATTCCGCACATTTTAGGTATATTGCATAACATAATTGGACCATTATTCGGATTGTATTAGAAGAGGAGGCTTTTCTATGGCAGAGAAAAAGAAACAAATCGGTTTTAATATTATTAAAAATGATTCTACAGATGGACACGGCGGCTTTGGAGTCGGCGCATTAAGTCTTGAAAATATTTCTCCTGTTATTATTGATGTAACAGAAGGAACAGCAGTTGTAGATATCGGAGCAATGCATGCACGCAGTGCTGTTGAAAAAGGAATTAAATTTTTAATCAATAAAGAAGAAGTACCAAATGCAAAACCGTACTGGCTCGTTTGGGTAACAATTGAGCGCACGGAAAAAGGCGCGTATTATGCAGGTGTAACTGCATGTGAGATGACAGTAGACCGTGAAATTCGCCGCGGTTATAAATCACTTCCTGAGCATGTAAATAAAATGGATAAATCATTAAAGCGTCACATTATGGTTGATCATATGGATGAACCTTCTAAAAAAGTGCTTGGAACATTCTTAAAAGAGCATAATGAGGAGCTATGGAATCTTTCTAGTGAGAAATTACGTAGTGAATTGTTAGGAGAGTAATAGGCACCCCTTTCTTATTGAAAGGGGTTTTTTGTTTGTTTGAAAACATCCTTTTAATTGAATAGTGCAGGAAATGCTGATATTTGTCAGAAAATATATATTTAAATAGAAAATTAAGCGGTAGAGGTGGAAATATGAGAATGAGTGGAGATTCTATTTTTGTAAAAAGTTTAGAAGAATGTGATGCAGAAGCTATGATGCATTTGGAATCGAAAAACCGAGACTTTTTTCAACTGTATGCAGCATTACGAGAGGATAATTTTTATACGCTAGAGGGTCAAAGGGAGCATATCAGGAAAGGGAATGAAAAGCAGGAACTTGATGAGCAGTATTCATTTGGCATTTATCTAAATGAAACTGGAGAATTAATCGGATCTGTTACATTGTTTGAAGTACTACGCGGCCCTTTGCAAAGGTGTTTTATTGGATATACCTTAGATAAACATCATAATGGGAAAGGATATATGACAGAGGCTGTTAAGCTAGTCGTGTCTTACGCATTCGATGAGCTAAATTTTCATCGGATTGAGGCGGGCGTTATGCCGCATAATATAGGGTCAATAAAAGTTTTAGAGAAATCAGGGTTTCATAAAGAGGGAATTGCAAGGAAAAATGTAAAGATAAATGGAAGATGGGAAGACCATCAAGTATTAGCGATTGTAAATGATAATGATGAATAGAAGCGTCATATAAGAAAGAAAAGGGAACGTGAGAAATAGCGCTCCCTTTTCGATTAAGGTTTCACTTTATACATTTTCATCACCAAGGAAAATACTTCTTCCACCAGCTTGGTTTATTTTTTTCTTTCTCTTTTAGCACTGCCTCAAATTCATCTTTTTCATCAATATGATCCATGCAGTACTCCGTTGGCTCAGTCCCTTTTACAAAATACATTTTGACAGAAACAGGGCACCCTTTCGTGGCGATTTTCCCGTTTTCAGGGTTAATGTTTAATGCGACTACATTGGCTGGTTTTTTAAAGTCTTGTTTTGGAGTTTCTTCTAACCCTTGCTCCATAATCGCTGCCCACATATTTTTTGCATAGACTTGCTCAGCTGGGTTAGAGATTGTTTTTTGTTTATCATAGCCGACCCAAACGCCTGTTACGAGATCTGGTGTAAAGCCAATCATCCAGCTATCTGTCTCGGTTGAACCGGATTTTCCAGCGTATGTGCGGGATAACTTTGGAATAAGGGTTTGTCCAGTGACGGAGGCGTAGCTATTTAGCTTTTTATTAAACATGCCCGTCATCATTTCTTCCATTACAAAGGCATTGTTCTCATCAAGAATTTGTTTATTTTCTAAATGAGAATCATACAAAATGTTGCCGTCATGATCGACAACACGCCGAATAAATGTTGGTTTCACTTGTTTGCCCCCGTTAGCAAGCATGCTATAAGCGCTTACCATTTCAAGAGGCTTTACAGGAGATGTTCCGAGCGCAAGTGATGGGACATCTTTTAATGAACTTGTAATTCCAAATTGCTTCGCCGTTTTTACGAGTGATTCTTCTCCTAAGAAAAGATGTGTTTTTACAGCGTATACATTGTCGGAAACAGCAATTGCTTGCATCATTGTAATGAAATTATCGGCGTAGTAGTTTTTATAATTGGTCGGCTTATATTTTGAAACACCATCGCCTAATGTGAACACAGTATACTCACTTTTTAAGCGAGTTGCTGGTGTAAATCCTTGTTCAAGAGCGGCGTAATATAAAAAGGGTTTAAACGTGGAACCTGGTTGCCGATATGCTTGTGTTGCCCGGTTGAATTGGCTTTTTTTATAATCACGTCCGCCGACAAGAGACATTACTTCGCCGGTTTGAGGATTTATAGATACAATAGCTGTTTCTATCTCCGTTGTACTTGGAATTGTGTTGTTTACTGTACTTTCAGCAATTGTTTGAAGTTTCGGATCTAGCGTTGTGTATACACGCAGGCCGCCGCGTGCTACTGTTTGCTCATCAAGACCAGCATCATTGATGAGAGAAGCTTGTACGGCATCTTGAAAGTAAGGCGCTATTTCTGCTACTTCTTCTTTTTCAAGTGAAGCAAAGCTGAGTTGTTCTTGTTTTGCCGCTGCAGCTTCTTTTTTGGTTATATATCCTTGTTCTACCATTTCATTTAAAATAAGAGCTTGTCTTTCTTGAGCCCGGCTTTTATGCAAATAGGGAGAATACAAACTTGGTCCTTTTGGAATACCTGCAAGCATACTTGCTTCTGCTAAATTTAAATCTTTCGCATTTTTATTAAAATAGAGACGTGCCGCTGCCTCGATTCCGTAGGCACCGTGCCCGTAGTAAATTGTGTTTAAATATCCTTGTAAAATATCATTTTTATTGTAATTTACTTCTAGGCGAATGGTGTACATTGCTTCTAACAGCTTTCGTTTCCATGTTTTATCGTGATCCAAATATAAATTACGTGCGTATTGCTGCGTAATTGTACTTGCGCCCTGTACTTTTCCCATCGCTTTAATGTCGGCAATCACTGCCCCGCCTATGCGCTTTAAATCAAAGCCATGATGTTTATAAAAGCGCTGATCTTCAATAGAAAGTGTTGCCTCCCTTACGTAAGATGAAATATGATCGAGTGATACGTTATAACGTTCCTGCGCCCCGTGACTTTGCCCCATAACTGAGTCGTTATTTGCATAAAAGATAGTTGTTTGTGGGACCGCAACAGGTGGTGGTCCTAAAATTTTCGCAACGAGTAACAAAACAAAAATAGTGAAAACAAAGAAAAGGACACCTGATAGTAGTGCAGTAAGGAAAAAGCGCATATATTTCGCATGTTTTTCATTTGCCGTAAGTTCCATTTCTTTTGTCACCCCTCATAGCATACTTTTACTAGTATTGAGGTTTTTGGTTGTTTTTAAACTATATAAATCCATTTTGGCTTTTTGACATATAGATTGCTTCTATGCAGAAAAAAGATTCTGCTACTGTCTTTCTCTTTTTGTTTGAACATCGCATGTGGCAGAAATAGGATCTGACCGCTTCTACGCATGGCTAGACGCTCTCGCCCATCTAAAAAGAAAAGGGTTTTTATGTCGGTTTTTCGATTTGTATATATATAAAAAAGAGCTTCTTATTAAGAAAGAAGCTCAAAGGCACGTGTTGGCCAGTCCGTAATGATGAAATCAACGCCGTAATCTATCATCTTTTGTAAGTCTTCGTATTCATTAATTGTATAAGGACGGAATACATATCCTTGTTGCTGGGCTGTTTGTACAAATTCTTTTGTGAGTAATTCAAAGTTTGGATGGAGGCCATTAGCCTGTCTTTTCTTTGCTTCAGCAATTGGATCGGCGAGCGGTTCATCGTATAAAATTGCACGGGGAATCTCTGGTGCTAAAGCTGCAAGGAGAGCAACCGATTCATGATTAAACGAAGAAAATACAATTTGATTAGAAAGATGAAATTCACGAACAAGATCTACGACTTTTTCTTCTATACCAGGATAACGAATGACATCTGTTTTTAATTCAATATTTAATTGCAGTGTTGTTGTAGAAAGCCAAATGAGCACTTCGCGAAGCGTTGGAATTTTTGCTTCATGAAAAGAAGAATCCTTGTAACTACCAGCATCAAGCGCTTGTAACTGCCGGACATTTTGTTCACAGACAAGACCCTTTCCATTTGTCGTTCGGTCCACAGTTTCATCGTGAATAACAACAATTTCTCCATCCTTTGATACATGTACATCAAGCTCAATGCCATGCGCACCAACGCGATCGGCTTCTTGAAAAGCAATCATAGTATTTTCTGGGTGTGTACTTCTCACACCGCGATGCGCAAAAATAAGTGGTTGTTTCATATATAATGAATTCTCCTTCTCATTTTTTTAATTCAATTATGAAACTGAACGATTGAAAAGACAACCTTTGTAGGAAGAATTTACAAAGGTGTAATAGTTGCATAAAAGTTAACGTTAACGTAAAATGTAATAATGTTAAGGAGGAGGAATAGACGTGTATAAAATTGAGGAAGTTACAAAACAAACTGGTTTAACAAAGCGAACTCTTCGTTATTATGAGGAAATTGGTTTAATTCATCCACCAGAGCGCAGCGAAGGAAATATTCGCTTATATACGGACGAAGATGTGGAGAGAATAAAAAAAATTGTAGAAGCGAAAGAAGTATTAGGGATTACGCTTCAAGAAATGCAGTATTTCTTATCGCTTAAAGAACGGATGGAGCAAAGAAGAAATAGCGATAATCCGCGCGACCGAGAAGTTATTCACGAAATAGCAAATATGCTGACAAATCAAATTGAGACGCTAGACAAGAAAATGTTACAAATGAAGCGTGTGAAAGAAGAATTAGAACATAGCTTGAAAAGAGCAACGAAGTTTTTAGAAGAAACAAGAGGAGAATGATTCATATGGAGAGTAAACAACGAGTTGGAAGACTCATTACAGTAGTTGCTACGTTTCTTGCCTTTTCGGGCATTGGAGTAGTCGATCCAATTTTACCAATCATTGCAGAGAAAATTGGTGCAACGCATTGGCAAGTAGAAATGTTATTTACAGCTTATATTTTAACGATGGCCATTATGATGCTGCCAGCTGGGCTTCTTGCAGCAAGGTTTGGTGATAAGCGTATGATGACAATCGGTCTTGCGGTTGTAACCGTATTTGCATGTATTTGCGGATTATCACAAACCATTGCACAGTTATCCATTTTTCGTGCTGGTTGGGGTTTAGGAAATGCGATGTTTTTTGCGACAGCGATGACATTATTAATTGCGCTCAGCAAAGAAGTGCATGAAGCAGTTGGATTGTATGAGGCTGCGATTGGTTTAGGTATGGCGGGAGGTCCGTTGTTAGGTGGTTTATTAGGTGGATACTCTTGGCGTTATCCATTTTTTGCGACAAGTGTTTTAATTGGTTTAGCATTTATTCTCGTTTTCTTTTTTGTAAAAGAACCAGAGCGCAAAGTGAAACGTCAGTCAGCTGGATTGAAAGAATTACTTAACTTGGTGAAGTATAAACCTTTCATGCAAGGTGCCATCTCCGGGATGTTATATTACTATGCTTTCTTTGTTGTTTTGGCGTATTCACCGCTTATTTTACATTTATCTGCTATTCAGCTTGGGTTCGTCTTTTGCGGCTGGGGTCTTGCATTAGCGTATGGTTCTGCTAAACTTGCTCATCGATTAGAAGAGAAATACGAACCAAAAATGTTACTGCGTTATAGTTTACTTGTGTTTGCTGGCTTTTTAATCTTATTATTCTTCGTACAAGTAATGTGGTTACAAATTGCACTTATCGTTTTATCAGGACTAGCATCTGGTCTTAATAATGCATTATTTACAAGTTACGTAATGGATATCTCGCCTTATGAAAGATCTATCACATCTGGTGTATATAACTTTGTTCGTTGGTTAGGCGGAGCAATTGCACCAATTTTATCTGGAATTCTCGGTCACGTGATTTCACCGCAAAGTCCGTTTTTAGTAGGAGGAATTGTTGCGCTAGTTGGATGTGTGATGATTTGTCTGCCGATTCGAGAAAATGAGAGAAAACCCCTTTCCTAGGAAAGGGGTTTCTTACTGTTTTATACATAATTGACCAAATATACGAACAAAAACAACTTGTTTCAAATATATTTACGGTATTTTTATAATTTTTAACTATACATTTTATATGTTTTGTTTTATTTTTGTTAGGGGACATTAATGGTGTCCACATTATAAATTGCAATGAAAGGCGTGATCGCACAATGGAACTATGGTTCACGGAAAAACAAACAAAGCATTTTGGAATTACAGCGCGTATTAACCGCACTTTACATACGGAGCAAACAGAATTTCAAAAGCTTGATATGGTTGAAACTGAAGAATTCGGTAACATGCTTATTTTAGATGGCATGGTTATGACAACACAAAAGGATGAGTTCGTATATCACGAAATGGTAGCGCACGTACCATTATTTACACATCCAAACCCTGAAAACGTTCTAGTTGTTGGCGGCGGTGATGGCGGTGTTATTCGTGAAGTATTAAAACACCCAAGTGTGAAAAAAGCGACACTTGTTGAAATTGATGGAAAAGTAATCGAGTACTCTAAAAAGTACTTACCGGAAATTGCTGGTGAATTAGAAAACCCGCGCGTAGATGTAAAAGTAGGCGATGGCTTTCTGCACATTGCTGAAAGTGAAAATGAGTATGACGTAATTATGGTTGATTCTACAGAGCCAGTAGGCCCAGCTGTAAACTTATTTACAAAAGGATTCTATGCTGGAATCTCTAAAGCGTTAAAAGAAGATGGTATTTTCGTAGCGCAAACGGACAATCCTTGGTTCACACCAGAATTAATTTCAAACGTGTTTAAAGACGTAAAAGAAATTTTCCCAATTACACGTTTATACACAGCAAACATTCCAACATACCCAAGCGGACTTTGGACATTCACAATTGGATCTAAGAAGCATGATCCACTAGAAGTAAGTGAAGAGCGTTTCCACGAAATCGGAACGAAATATTACACAAAAGAACTTCACAAAGCAGCGTTTGTATTACCGAAATTTGTTGGAGATTTAATTAAGTAAGAAAAGCGGAGCCGACTGTTCAGGCCTGATGGCTAAGGTTCTTTCCCACAGAAGGGGCTTTTTGCCTTCTCGTGGGGAAGGTTCTTAGACGGGAGGGCCTAGGAGGCGGAGCTGGACAGTAAGAAAAGCGGAAGTGGCTCGCTCAGAATGAGAGGGGGATGGAGCTCCTGAGAGAGAGGCGTTTTTTGCCTCAGAGGAAGGCGCGAAGCCACCGAGCATTCTAGCCACTGAAGCTAGAAAGTAAGAAGAACGTGGTAAATCGATAAAGAGGAGCAAATGGCTCCAAATTTGAGACAAAATGAAAGGTTGGGATACCTTAAGTTCCAGATAGGAGGAAAAGAATATGCGTTTTGATGAAGCTTATTCAGGTAAAGTATTTATTAAAAGTCATCCAAGTTTTGAAGATGCTGAGGCAGTTATTTACGGGATGCCAATGGATTGGACAGTAAGTTATCGTCCAGGTTCTCGTTTCGGCCCAGCACGTATTCGTGAAGTATCAATTGGACTAGAAGAATATAGCCCATATTTAGATCGTGAACTAGAGGAAGTTAAATATTTTGATGCTGGTGATATTCCGCTTCCTTTCGGTAATGCACAGCGTAGCTTAGACATGATCGAAGAATATGTAACAAAACTATTAGATGCTGGTAAGTTTCCGCTAGGTCTTGGCGGTGAGCACTTAGTGTCTTGGCCAATTTTTAAGGCGATGGCCAAAAAATATCCAGATTTAGCAATCATCCACATGGATGCTCATACAGATTTACGTGAGTCTTATGAAGGTGAGCCTTTATCTCACTCTACACCAATTCGTAAAGTGTGCGATTTAATTGGCCCAGAAAACGTATATTCTTTCGGTATTCGTTCTGGTATGAAAGAAGAATTCGAATGGGCAAAAGAAGTTGGTATGAACTTATACAAATTTGATGTATTAGAACCATTAAAGAAAGTATTGCCAACACTTGCAGGACGCCCAGTCTATGTCACAATTGACATTGACGTATTAGATCCAGCTCATGCTCCTGGTACAGGAACATTAGAAGCTGGCGGTATCACATCAAAAGAACTATTAGATTCCATTGTTGCAATTGCAAATTCAAATATAAACGTAGTTGGAGCAGACTTAGTAGAAGTAGCTCCTGTATATGATCACAGTGATCAAACACCGGTCGCAGCAAGTAAATTTGTGCGCGAAATGTTACTTGGATGGGTGCAAAAATAAAGTGAAGCCGACTGTTTAGGCCTGGTGGCTAAGGTTCTTTCTTGCAAAAAGTGTTCTTTACTTTTTTGGCGGGCAAGGTTCTTAGACGCGAGGGCCTAGGAGGCGCAGCTAGATAAAAATAAAAGCGAAGCTACCGAGTATTCTAATTACCAAAATTAGCTAGAAAGTAAGCTTTCTAAAAAGGCTATTTCGAATGAATTTGAAATAGTCTTTTTTGTGTTGTTTTTATATAAATCCATTTTGATTTTTCAACATATAGATTGCTGCTATGTAGAAAAAAGGATCCTGCACTTGCTTTCTCCCTTTGTTTAAACTTCGCATGTGGCAGAAAAAGGACCTGACCACTTTTATGCATGGCCAGATGCTCTGGCCTATCAAAAAAGAATGGTTTTATGTCGTTTTTAAAATTTCGATTTATATAGTTAACTTTCCTTACAATGATGTAAGGAAAGTGTAAGAGAAATCGATAGAGACTATCTTTTGTACATTTTATACTGAAGATAATATAAGGAAGTATTATGTAAGAGGTGAAAAGCTTTATGCGTATGATGTTAAAAGTTGTAACAGTATTTGTTATTTTATGCGGGGCAGGAGCCTTTTATTTACAATCAAAAACAGAAGGTGTGCAAGCCTTTGTAGATAACTTTTTTTCAAGTAAGGAAGTAAAGGAATGTTATGCTGTCACAAATCAAGGTGAGAAAAAAGGGGATCAGTATTTGTATGCCTTTACTGCTTATGATAGAGAAGGGAATAAGCAAGTTGTAAAAAAAATGATAAATCGTGAACTGCGACGTGGAGAATATTTGAAAATCTATGCAAAAGGTAGCCAAGCAAAAGGTTGGGCAGAAGCGCGGGAGAATGAAGTACCAGTGAAAGTGCTAGAAAAGCTGAAGAAATAATAAAAACTCCAAGTTTATAATGAACTTGGGGTTTAATGTTTTACAAGGATAATGGTTATAAATTGTTTTTTGAAATACAGCTTTTGTTAGGTTTCCTAATATTTCAGCAGACAGAAACTGCACTTTTTTGATATGATAGGAAAAGTGATTTATTATAAGTTTTATGTAATATCTATAACATTTTGAAAGGTGTGCAGGACGTGGAAAAGCAACTTGCAGGCTTACCAGTACAAGTTCAATTTGTAACGGAAGTTCGTGAGGGAGTTCGAAAGGAAACTATTGCTTTTGATGTAAATGGTCTATACTATGTAAAAGGTCAAAGTACATATGTAACGTTTCAAGAGCCGAACGAACAAGGCGAAGTGAAGACAATTATTAAAATCCAAGATGATCAAGTTCTTATTATGCGTTCGGGTGCTGTTTCGATGCGCCAAACTCATAAAAAAGGTGAGTGGACAACAGGAACGTATACGAGTGAACTTGGAACGTTTGCGTTGCAAACGAAAACGGATAACGTCCTTTTTAAATGGTCGGAAGAAAAGAAAAAGGGACAACTCTTTCTAACGTATGCATTGCTTCTAAGTGAACAAGAAGCAGGCCGATATACAATTACCATTAATCTTAAGGAGGCAAAATAATGAACTCTTTAGAACAAGTAAAAGAACTCATTAAAGAGGAAGTTAAAGCTGCTGTAGTAAAAGCAGAATTAGCGACAGAAGAACAAATTACAAACGTTGTATTAGAAACACCAAAAGATAAAACACACGGTGATTTCTCGACAAACATGGCGATGCAATTGGCACGTGTAGCAAAAAAAGCACCTCGTATGATTGCAGAAGAATTAATTGCAAACTTTGATAAAGCAAAAGCTTCTATTGAAAAGATCGAAATTGCTGGCCCTGGTTTTATTAACTTTTACATGGATAACAGCTATTTAACAGATTTAATTCCAACGATTATCACATCTGGTGAAGCTTATGGTGAAACAAACGCAGGTAAAGGTGAAAAAGTACAAGTTGAGTTCGTATCTGCAAACCCAACAGGTGACCTTCACTTAGGACATGCACGCGGCGCAGCAGTTGGTGATACGTTATGTAATGTATTAGCAAAAGCAGGTTACGATGTATCTCGTGAGTATTACATTAATGATGCGGGTAACCAAATTCATAACTTAGCGCTTTCTGTTGAAGCACGTTACATGCAAGCGTTAGGTTTAGAAAAAGAAATGCCAGAAGACGGTTACCACGGTGCTGATATTATCGGTATTGGTAAGCGACTTGCAGAAGAATTTGGCGATCGTTACGTGCATGCAGATGCAGAAGAAAGCTATGAGTTCTATCGTCAGTACGGTTTAAAATATGAATTAGAAAAGCTTCAAAAGGACCTAGCAAGCTTCCGCGTTAACTTTGATGTTTGGTATTCTGAAACATCACTATACAAAAACGGTAAAATCGATGAAGCTCTTGCAGTATTAAAAGAGCGCGGGGAAGTGTTTGAAGAAGAGGGCGCAACATGGTTCCGCTCTACAACTTACGGCGACGATAAAGACCGTGTATTAATTAAAAATGATGGTTCTTACACATACTTAACGCCAGATATTGCGTATCACCGTGATAAATTAGGGCGTGGTTTTGATAAATTAATTAACATTTGGGGTGCTGACCACCACGGTTACATTCCTCGTATGAAAGCAGCAATTCAAGCGCTTGGATATGATAAAGATACATTAGAAGTAGAAATCATCCAAATGGTACAATTATATCAAAATGGTGAAAAAGTAAAAATGAGTAAACGTACAGGTAAAGCTGTTACACTTCGTGAGCTTATGGAAGAGGTAGGCGTGGACGCAATGCGTTACTTCTTTGCAATGCGCAGCGGTGACTCTCATTTAGACTTTGATATGGACTTAGCGGTATCAAAATCAAATGAAAACCCTGTATATTATGCACAATACGCACATGCACGTGTATGCAGTATTCTTCGTCAAGGTGAAGAACTCGGCTTAGCTGCAGGCGGCGATGTGAATTATAAGCTTGTTGCTTCTGAGAAAGAAGTAGACTTATTAAAGAAACTAGGCGAATTCCCAGCAGCAGTTGCAGAAGCAGCACAAAAACGTCTGCCGCACCGCATTACAAGCTATGCATTTGATTTAGCGGCAGCGCTTCATAGCTTCTATAATGCAGAAAAAGTATTAAACCAAGATAATTTAGAATTAAGTAAAGCTCGTTATGATTTAATGCGTGCAGTACGTATTACACTGCAAAATGCATTAGCATTAGTTGGAGTATCTGCACCAGAGAAGATGTAATGAATAAAGTGAAACTTCCATCAGTGGAGAGCTTTTTCATCTCCCACTGATGGTTAGCCCGCCCAATCGGGGTCTTACTGCTCGTTAATGCGAGATAAAAGGGAAAATACCCCTTTACGTTAGAAGTGATTACAAGTTGATATAAAAATATCTGATCAGTCTATAGGCTGATCAGATATTAAAGAAATAAGAACTTTGGAAAGCTTAAGCAGAAAAACGATAAAAAGCCATCTTTAAGAAATCGATTTCAGTTTTCTATTCTAAATATATTTGTCAAAAATGTGTTATATTGATAAGAAAAAATGGGAAATAGTGCTTGATTATTGCTTTTTTGTAATTGTTTTAGAATAATAGGTTGTGGGAATGATTTCTTTTTTCGGGAGGGGATATGATTAGAAAATTGTCTAATTGTTGCAAATGATGTTGCTACAGCTACGCCAAATATTTAAAATAACACTTCATCTAACCAAGAGTCTAAACTATTAGTAAGTAATCTTGAAAACTTCCAACCTAGTCAAGAAACTAGGGGTTACATGTCTAAAATATATAAATACAAATTAAAAAACGACATAAAAACCCTCTTTTTTAGGTAGGCGAGAGCATCTGGCCATGCATAGAGGCGATCGAGGCCTTTTTCTGCCACATGCAAGGGTGAAAACAAAGCGAGAAAACGCAGGGTCCAGGTCATGCTTTGTTCTGCATAGCAGCGACTTATGTGTTGAAAAATCAAAATGAATTTATACAGTACATGCGGTACAATTTAATTTTTTGTGATTTGATAAGAGTAATGAAAGGATATAAATCTCTCAGATTCGATATTATCATCAATTATATAGATATGTCAATATTTTAACATTTGGATTTATTGTCTTTTTAGAAAAACTAACGATTCTTATCAAGTAGATGAAACGTATATATAAGTTTAGTTTAATTCCTCGACATAGACATGGAACCAATTAGGCGAAGCACATTTTCTCGACACTCATTTATATACTCCAAAAATGAAAAGACCGACTTTCGTATTTCTGTACGATGCGTATGAACTCGGTTGGCAATTACACTCTTTTTTTATTACCCCAAAATTTGTTCTACTATATTCAGATTTGGAGAATATGACTTTCATCCACATAGACAAATAATACTTATTATAACGCTGAGGTTGAAATACTTCTTGTTTTTCTTGTCAGTTTGTTTCAGTGTGTAGGTCGGTTGTGTATCTAAACATAAGACGCTTTAACAAATGACTGATTTCACCTCGATTCATGGTCACAGAAAACGTATCTTCAATGACATTCTTTAGTATACTAGCACGTTTTAAAGCTGCGATTTTTTTCGGCTTGTGTCATACGCTGCAGTGCTTGTTCATCTTCAGGGGAATAAGTATGGAAGTTGACTAGATGCATATTTGTTGTGAAATAGCTCGTCATATTGCCCACGCTAAATTTTTTACGTACATAGCAATCATTTTGTGATGAATGTGAAGAAGTTTTGCAATCTCTACGACATAATACCCTTGCATAATAAGACGAATGATTGTCATGAAGGCTTTTTAAATTTCCTTTTCCTGACTTTGAATTTGTTCTATTGTTCGTTCATTCGCTTATTTGTCCTTGTTAAATCGTACAGATCAGAAATTTCACCGTTTAGATGTATTGGAAAAAATTAGATGAATTTATATAAAAGTTAAATTTTAAGTTTCTAAGCAATGGGAGGAGTGAAGAAAGAGAAAAAGATGATAATGGCTATTGAAAATATGTAAGTAAAATAGCGCAATGACATTGAATAATAGAGGCTTTGCTACAGTCTGTTTATTCCAAAATTTTTCTATATTGTAATTCATAAGGAGGTTAACATAGGGCATGTATTTAAAAAGAATCACTTCGATTTTCTCAATTATAATGATTTTTATATTTACTATAGGTCAGAGTTTGATGCCTATAATAGCAAATGCACAAGAGTTAAATACAGCAGGACTTGTGGATAGTTTTAAGATAGGTAAAACAGATCTACAGAGCGGAGAAGTGACTAAAGTAACTATAAACTTCAGTGAAAAAAATGGAGTTAGGCTGAAACCTGGAGACACACTAACATTAACATTGCCTCCAGAATTAAAAGGATTAGATACAACGTTTAATTTAGATGATTATGGTACTTGTACAGTTACTGCAGGTACTGTGGTATGTACATTTAATGATAAAGTGAATAACTATCAAAATATTAAAGGGTATCTAAACTTTAAAGTGCAAGCTACTAATGTAGGAAATGATCAAAAGAAAGAGGTTGAAACCAATTTTGGTACAAATTTAGATAAGCAAACTGTAATAATTACCGGTCCAAACGGTGGTGGTGGTACAGATCCTGGAGAGAAACCGTTTTTTTATAAAACTGGTGATATGCTCTCAGGTAAGGACAATGAAGTGCGTTGGTTCTTGAATATAAACTTAAACAAAGAATATTTAAGTCGTGATATTGTTGTGACTGATAGCTTACAAGAAGGTCAAACACTTAATAAAGATAGTTTCTATATAACTATTGATAATTACACAGGCCGTTCATCCTTATCACTTCAAGAATTTGTAACTAAACGTTATGGAACTATTACGTTTAATAGTGATAACTCATTTAAAGTTGTGATTTATAAGGATAAAGCACATGCTACCGCATTTACGATTGGTTATACAACTACTATAACGGAAAGCGGAAAGAAACAAGAATATTTTAAGAATGACTATAAAATTGATTACCAAATTCTATACAAAGACCCAGTTTCTGAGTCGGGTAGTTACCAAGTCGAAAATATGACAGCTGGCGGTGGTGCAGAAGGTAACAAGGTTCCAAAAGGAACGCTAAGAATTGTTAAATATATTGAAGGAAATGAAGAAAAAGTAATATCAAATGTTTCATTTAAGTTGTATAAAGAGTCGGGTGAACAAGTTGGAGATGTATATACAACAGATGGACAAGGTATGATCGAAATCACTAATTTACAACCAGGAAAATATTATGTGCAAGAAGTTTCAGCTCCAAACTATATTGATTTTGATCCTCAAGCAAAAGTAGATTTTGAAGTTAAATCAGGTGATGTAAACGGAATTAAGTTGCCGATTTCGAATAAAGTGAAAACTACATCCGTTACAGGAACAAAAACTTGGAATGACAACAATGCGAAAGATCGTCCAAGCACAATCAAAGTCGACCTACTACAAAACGGTAAAGTGGTAGACACGAAAGAAGTAAGCGAAGCAACAAACTGGAAGTACACGTTCGAAAATCTCCAAGCATACGATGCAAATGGAGTAGCATACAAGTATGAAGTGAAAGAACAGCCAGTAGACGGATATCAAACAGAAGTAAAAGGTTATGACATTACAAATACAAAAGTAGGCCAAACGAAAGTAGAAGGAACGAAGACGTGGAAAGACGATAATGCGAAAGATCGTCCAAGTACAATCAAAGTCGACTTACTACAAAACGGTAAAGTGGTAGACACGAAAGAAGTAAGTGAAGCAACAAACTGGAAGTACACGTTCGAAAATCTCCAAGCATACGATGCGAATGGAGTAGCATACAAGTATGAAGTGAAAGAACAGCCAGTAGACGGATATCAAACAGAAGTAAAAGGTTATGACATTACAAATACAAAAGTAGGC
>NZ_JBITWA010000004.1:53752-53932 GCF_044543425.1 Bacillus sp. NPDC077411
AAGTAGGCCAAACGAAAGTAGAAGGAACGAAGACGTGGAAAGACGATAATGCGAAAGATCGTCCAAGCACAATCAAAGTCGACCTACTACAAAATGGCCAAGTAATCGCAACACAAGAAGTAACAGCCGAAAAAGGTTGGAAATACGAATTTAAAGATTTGGCGGCATACGATGCGAATG